>CAZMXB010000100.1:0-16316 GCA_964569855.1 uncultured Rhodoferax sp. | reverse complement strand
CGCCCCAGAACCGACCGACACCGATCCCAACGGCTATCTGCACCGCGCCGAAACCACCCCAACCGGTTGGTAGATCCGGTGTCCGTTCCTCGGCCTCAACTCGCAGGTCCCACAGGGCCTGCGTACCCAAAACTGGGTTAACAAAACGGCGCCTGCCAACCCAAGTGTTCGCCTCCGACTGAGGCCGGGGAACGGATGCCCGGTCCATGCGCTATAAAACTTATAGCTGTTTACGCATAATCCACGAGGGCTGGAGGCTCAAAACGCTCACAAGTTCCAGAACTAGACCCCGCGCGGCGATGGCCGGCATGGCTTGCGTTCCGGGGGCGCGCGACCTACGCCGGCAACCCCCACTGCCCCCTGGGTAATGGTTTGATTTGCTGGCGGAATATGCAGGAAAAGACTCAGAGACTGAATGCCACTCGCCCGGTCTTGAGGTTGCAACTCAGCGTCTACTTCACTGATCTACTTGCGCGTGTACAGGCCATCGAAAGCTGCAGCCCATTGACCCTTTGCTGCTTTGGATTCCCACAACTGCTTTACGCGTCCATCGGTGCCCGACCTCCCCGACCTGTGCCCGCTTCAAGACACATGGCGGCGCTCGACTTCTGAGACTGATCCCGCAATTAACGCCTCAAGGACCTTGACATCGAGGTCTGCCAGACGCCTGAAGTACAGACAGGCCTTGCCCATCTTGTGTTTCCCGAGTGCGGCCAAGAGCTCGACTTGCTCGGGGCTCTCCGCAATGAGGTAGACGACCAGTTCCTTGCCGCGAATTGCGAAGCCCGTGATACATGCCTCACCAGAATGACCACTCTCGTACCTGTAGGTGTACGAGCCATAGCCGACGATGCTTGGTCCCCACATTTTTGGCTGCTGCTTCGCAATGCGCTCGCAGATGGCCATGATGACCTTGCAGTCCGCCATTTGTTCAGAACTGGCCCTCGTGGCCAGATACGCATCAACGCATATGCCAGTGGGTTTGGTCTTGGTCCCTGCCATCGGGCGTTCCTCAGTAGTGCAAAAGGCCAGTGGACATTAACGTTCCGGTCAGCTAGAACGTCCTTTACGCGGTCCCAGAAAAAACCACAGAATCAATCCCAACAGCGGCAGTAACACCACCGCAATGATCCAAATAAGCTTCTTTTCATTGCTGGCAGAGCTCTGGGCAATGTTGATGATGGCCCAAATGTCACCGGCAAGCACCAGCAGGCCCAGCAGTCCGTTGTATCCAAAGTTCATCTTGGTTTTTCCTTCTGTTGTCATTTTTGATCGACTAAACCGTCCACACAGCCCGAACACCACCAAGTAGGATGCTCGCTGGTTGAAGCCGTCGTGGGCGCGGCTTTCAAGCGGTTTGTGTATGGACCACCAAGCCCTTATAGCCGTTGTGTTCGTAAAGGGCAACCTGGACCGCGACCTTGCATCGCAGGCGCTATGTCGGCACCAGGGGTCACCAGCAGAACAGCGCTGTGCCTTTAAACGGTTTGATCGAGGCCGGCTGCAATACCCAGTTGCACCATCCCAGCGTACCCACAGCAGGGTTTCCGTCTTTCGCAATCGAATGTGCGGTGCACAGAGGTAGAAAGAGGCACGATCACTCCCATCCGGAAGGTTCAATTTGCTATACAAGTGATAGCTGGATACGCACAAATTACGAGGACTGGAGGCCGAAAACACCAATACCTACCTGTTTTGCGCCATACCTCGCGGGGCGGCGGACGGCGTGGTTTGCGTTCTCCGGCGCGCGGCCTATGCCCGCAAACCCCGCTGCCCGCCTGGGGTGGCGGATTGGATTTCGACGGGAGCCTGCAGGCCAATCCGCGTTGCGTCTGTTCGCTCAACTCCAAAACACGCGTTAAATGGAATTGACGGGGTCGCCACTACCGGCGGCTCAATCCGAAGCGAAGTCTTCAATAGCGACACCCCGCCGACAGACGTGTCAATCGGCTTTCGAATCGACGCGGCCAAGCAGTTCTTCCATTGCAACTACTCGCTTACGGAGCGCGACGGCCGGTACCTGTCCGAGCAAAACAACGCCGACGGCAAAGCCCGCCACAAATAGCTGATCAAATCCGACGAGACCGAGGTGTCTTCCTATTACTGCGCCGGAACCCGCCATGAGAATGATGCCTACGATACTTAAAATTTGCGAAGACATTGCGTTCTTCCCTCTGTGACTCGGTTTTGATGGTGATTCCGGCTTAATGCATTCGAAATGCTGATCGGTGCTGACTATAGCCCGGTAGCCGTTGAGCCTGAATGTCGGCTCCGCACCCAAACCACGCCAGCCCCGGCGAAATCCAGGATTTGCATTTCTTTGCCGTTGGCGCATAGTAGGCTTTGTGCGGCCGCTACAGCATGGGCACCAACTTAACCCCCCGGGCGCACCTCGCGGGAAAAGCACTTCGCAATCGCGCAATGAAGGGAATTGATGATGAAAATGTGTGCCGAACCCATCGCTGAACGTCACGACACCGCACCCGCCAGTGACCCCCGGGAGGTTTCACCCAACGACGACGGCGCGAACCTGACCTGGGCTGTTGCAGCGCTGGCCGGTGCGGCCCTGGCAGCCTGTGGCGGTGGCGCAGATGGGCCTGCATCGCAAGCAGCCGCCGCTGCAATGCAAAGCTTGAATTTTCAAACGGCAACTCCGTCAGGCCCCATGGCCATGGCCCCAAGGGCTCGGCAGGACGTTTCCCGGCAACAGGTCTCGCAGACACCGGCGGCTTTGACCGCTGATGTGTTCATGGGTTTTGTCGAAGGCGCGTTGAGCACGTCTTTTCCGGGGCCACAAACCTCGGTCAGTGCCAGCACCAGCGGCATCACCTATGTCTATCGCAGCTACCCGCTGGCGGGTGGTCTGTTCAACATCCTGGCGGTCACGTCGGACGGAAAAGTCTATGTACTGGGTGCCCTGAACGGCAATGTGCTGACGCAATATGGAACGCTGGCCGACTACTACTGCACGGTCTACCCGCAAAGCTGCCCGGCCACGGGCGCTGGCCCGGCCAACGCCACCGAAGCAGCGCGTTTCCTGGCACAGGCCACTCTGGGTGCCACCAAGGCCGACATCACCGCGCTGCAAAGCACCACCTATGCCGCCTGGATTGACGCCCAGTGCGCACTGCCACAGGGCCAAACCCATGTCGATTGGCTCAAGTCCAAGGGTTATGACAACGCCATCTACATCAGCAGCTACGCCGGTCTGGACAATTCGATCTGGCGCAAACTGATCACGTCCACCGACCCGCTGCGCCAGAAGGTGGCCCTGGCCTTGTCCGAAATCGTGGTGGCTTCGGCCGAAGGCATCGCCGTCAACTGGCGCACCTTTGCGGTGGCGTATTTCATGGACATTCTGGAGAGCGAGGCCTTTGGCAACTACCGCAGTTTGCTCGAAAAAGTCTCGCTGAGTCCGGCCATGGGGGTGTACCTGACCTACCGTGGCAACGTCAAAGCCAATGCCACCACCGGCAGCCAGCCGGACGAAAATTACGCCCGCGAATTGATGCAACTCTTCACCATCGGCCTGCAGATGCTCAACCCCGATGGCAGCGTCAAACTGACCAACGGTGTGGCCTCCGAGACCTATACCCAGGCCGACGTCAGCGGTATGGCACGGGTCTGGACCGGGTGGAACTTTGACACCACCGGGTATGTCGGCCCCTACGGTGTCGATGCCATGACACGCCCCATGGTGCAGACCGGCAACCGCCACGAGACCGGCAGCAAGGCGTTTTTGGGCGTGACTATTCCCGCAAACACCAGCGCCAGCGCGTCGCTCACTGTTGCTCTGGACACCGTGTTTACCCACGCCAACACGGCTCCCTTTGTGTGCCGCCAGCTGATTCAGCGGCTGGTGACCAGCAACCCCAGCGGCGCCTACGTCACACGGGTGGCCAACATTTTTACCAACAACGACAGCGGCGTACGCGGCGACCTCAAGGCAGTGGTTAAAGCCATTCTGCTGGACCCCGAAGCCCGAGACATGGCCAGTGTCAGCAGCGCCAGTTTTGGCAAGCTACGCGAGCCGGTGGTTCGCTTTTTGAACTGGGCACGGGCGTTCAAGACTAACTCTGCGTCAGATGCCTGGAGCATCGGCGACCTGTCCGATCCGGCCACACGTCTGGGCCAAAGCCCCATGCGGTCCGGCTCGGTGTTCAATTTTTTCCGCCCGGGATATGTGCCGCCGGGCAGCGAGTTGGCCACCCAGGGTTTGACAGCGCCCGAGTTCCAGATCACCAATGAGTCGTCCATACCCGGCTATGTGAACTACATGCAAAAGGCGATCAGCGGCGTGGGCGTGAGTGACCTGAAGGCGGACTACAGCGCGCTGTTGGCCCTGGTCAATGATTCGATGGCCTTGCTCAATGAATTAAACCTGGTGCTGGCCAGCAACCAGATTCCGGCGGCAACCCTGGCCACGCTGCAAACTGCGCTGGACAGCATAGCCGTCACCACCGACACCGGCAAGAACAACCGTGTCTATGCCGCAATCACCCTGGTCATGGCCTCGCCGGCCTACATTGCACAAAAGTAGGAGGCTTTCATGTCCACCCGCTTCTCTGACATCGCGCCCGACAACGCATCGCGCCGGGCTTTTCTCAAACGCGGTGCTGCCCTGTCGCTGGCGGCCGGCGCCACGCCGTGGGCCTTGACCCTGGCCGCCATGGGCGAGGCGGCGGCGGCGACAGCCACCGACTACAAGGCCCTTGTGTGTGTCTTTTTGTATGGTGGCAACGACTATGCCAACACCCTGGTGCCGTACGACCAGGCGAGCTACGACACCTACAGCGGGTTTCGCAGCAATATCGCCATCGATCGCACTACGCTGGGCCCGACGGTACTGTCACCCGGCGCGACACTGCCCAATGGCCGCCAGTTTGCCCTGGCACCGGGGCTTGCACCCTTGGTGCCGATTTTCGACGCCGGTCAGATGTCGGTAATCCTGAACATCGGCACACTGGTGCAGCCCACCACCAAGGCGCAGTACACCGCCCAATCCGTGCGGCTGCCACCCAAGCTGTTTTCGCACAATGACCAGCAGTCGTTCTGGCAGGCGTCATCGTCGGAAGGTGCCGCGTCGGGTTGGGGCGGACGCATGGGCGACCTGTATGCCTCGGGCAATGGCAATGCCACGTTTACCTGTGTCAACGTGGCGGGCAATGCCGTCTATCTGACGGGTAAGAGCGCTGTGCAGTACCAGGTGACGACGGGCGGGTCGGTCCCCTTCAACGGTATCAAGAATGCACTGTTTGGTTCAACAGCATGTTCTTCGGCGCTGAAGAATCTGCTGGTGGCGCAAAGCACGCAATTGTTTGAAAACGAATACGCACGGGTCGCCAAACGCTCCATCGACGCCAATGATGTACTCACCACCGCCTTGGCCAACGTCAGCTTGACAACCACCTTCCCCACCGGCAACGACCTGGCCAGTCAGCTCAAAATGGTAGCCCGGATGATTGCCGCACGCGACACGCTGGGCGCAAAGCGGCAGGTGTTCATGGTTTCCCTGGGTGGTTTTGACACCCACAGCGCCTTGACGGCCACCCACCCGGGTTTGATGACCAAACTGGGTGATGCCCTGGCAGCGTTCCAGCAGGCTACCGCTGAATTGGGTGTGTCCAACGCGGTGACCACCTTCACAGGCAGCGATTTTGGCCGCACGCTGCTGAGCAACAACGAGGGCTCCGACCACGGCTGGGGCGGTGTGCAGTTTGTGCTGGGCGGCGCAGTGCAGGGCAAAACGTTTGTCGGCACCGCGCCGGAACTGGGCAACAACGGCGCCGACGACGTGGGTCAGGGCCGCCTGCTACCCACCACCTCGGTGGACCAAATTGGCGCCACGGTGGCCAACTGGTTTGGCGTGTCCGCCGCGGATCAACTCAGCGTGTTGCCCAACCTTGGCAACTACTCGGTGAAGAACCTGGGGTTTTTGGGTTAAGTGTTTTATTGTCGTGATGCTACGAAATTGGTAGCTAGTTGCGCTTATTCTGCGAGGGCTGGAGGCCTAATTTGCTTATAAATTTTTTGCGCTGAAGGCCTCGCGTGGCGGCGGGTGGGTTGGAATAGTGAACTACCGGTTCAAACGCATAGCGGCGGCTCACCGCGACCCAATGATAGGCAACGGATTCACCGAAGCCGACTTTCGTTTTCGCCGGAAACCGTCGCTCGCTAGCAGTTTCAAAACCTCGGAAGCGCTCATTCATGGCCGAATGCCAGCTTATTCAATTGGCGGTCAGCTACGGTTTCGTCCTTCGGCAATTAGCGGGCCCACAGTATCCCGATTAGCCAGCAAGCCGACGGCGAACAAGTTCAAATCAACCAAGTACGTACAAGGAAAGACGCAGCCCAAAAGCCATTTCTTTCCTTGAATTTTCTCAGAAGCCAGATCCGACATTCGCGTCATAGAGTTGCCAGCGATCAGGTTGTATGGGGGGACTAAAATCCCTGCCGCAATGAACTTGAGGCCAGCCTTCAAAATCGGATTGGTCGCAGTTGCTGTCTCACACCAGCGGGAACTATCCGGCAGCTGTCCTGTCGCCATTCTGATGCCCTGTATATCGCTTTAACGGCAGGAGCACTACATTCAGACATTTAGATCAATGCTGCTTCCAATGTCGGCCAAAGTCGCTCTGATCCAGTGGACCTGAACGCCCCGATATGACCTATGGTCTCCATTTGCATCTCCGCTGGCCGAACCACCTGAACACGGGCTACGGCATGGGGTATAGCGTCCATCAACTTGCGGGTGCAGGTCTCGGTCATTGCATCGTCATCTGTGAAACTAAACGCATGGACGGGAAATCGGGCGGTTGCCAACCTGGGCTTGACGCGATCAGGCTCCGCGCCCCACGCAAACTCCGGGTGACGGCACCAAGATGCCCACTGACGTACGGCTGGAGCAGGCAAATTTCCCACCATCCCAATGCGTTGGCCTGGGAAGTAACCAAACACGGGCGTGAGCAGGGGAATCGCTAAATGCAGCATGAGCGGTGCCAATCGCCGCGACGGCTGCGCCCAATCGCGCCAATAACCGGAGCCCGCAGCAACCGAAATAACTTTGCGGATTCGCTGCTGGGTTTGGGCGGTGCCCATGATGGCATGGTGCACGCCCAGACTGTGTCCGATGAGCGAGATTTCAGACTTCCCGCTGTGCAGGATCAATGCATTCACTGCGGCACTGAAATCATCCCTCGCCCAGCTGAGCATGTCAGCCTTGGAAGTCATGGGTGTCTTCAACCCCGCCAGCACTAAAGACGCGCCTGTTCCACTGAGATCAAAGGTCATCACGCAATGTCCCCGCTCTGCAAGCCACTGCGCAAAGCGGAAATAGAAACGTTGGCCAACGCCAAGCCCTCCCGCAATCAGGACTGCCGAGCCGACCGGTGTTTGGGGTGTGAACAGCGTCGCAGCAATGAGCGCGCCTGCGCCGTTGGCGATAGTGAGGTTTTGAGCCTGGGTCATGGTTACTTCGAACCTCTCTTCAATGGGTAGGACGCGCATCGTCCCAAAAACCTTCCAGCTTAAGTACGCTGCGTATCGCCGCACGCATGGCGTCTGGCGCCTGGTACTCAGGGTGTGCTCGAAACAGTGCCGCTGCGTCCCCCAGCCGTACCATGGCATCGAACTGACGTTCAGTTTCCTGCATTTCTGCACGGTGGATGGCGATCACGCCTGGCGAAGACGGTTTGCCGTTGGCGCGCGCATATTGCAGTGCCGGCAACTGCTTGTCACACTGACAAACCGCCTGAGAACTGACCAATCCGCAGGTAACGCCAGCAAACCCGTCAAGTTTGCTGCGCGCGCGCGAAAGCCTTTGACGGTAGGCATCCGGAGACACCTCTAACACCTGTGCGGCCTCCTTTGATGAGAGTCCGAATGCCACATCCAGAAGGTAGGCCAGCCGATGGTCTCGGTCCAATGTCATCAGCATGTTTTGCGTGCACCCCAGTGCGACCTGACGCGCAGCGACTTTGTCTTCCGGTGTCAGATGGCGCTGGGTCCCAAGCGGATCGCCCAAAGACGCGGAGTACTCCAAGCCGGATTGAAGCCGCTCGTTCAACGAATCCAGAGATACCTCCGGGAACTCCTTGGCCTTGGTGATCGCATTTAGCAAGTGGTTGCGTGCCACCTGAAACACCCAGGTGGTAAACGCCGATTCAATGCGAAAGCTGCCCAGGTGTGTAATGACTCGGAGCAGGATTTCCTGGGTTGCGTCCGCAGCATCCTCGCGGTTTCCCAACATGCGTACCGCCAAGTTGTAAACGCCGGGCTGCAAGGCAATCAGCACCTTGTCGAGTGCAGCCAGATCGCCTTGGGTTGCGGCTTCTACGACGCCGTGACCGGGATCGGAGATTTTCATGGTGTGGGCGCGATGCGGGTTGGCAACAGGATGGGCGTTTCAAACCACTCTATTTTGGCGTCATGGCCATATTTTGTGCGCACCCGCTCATACCAGGAACTGTTGAACCATGCTTTGGCACTGGCCTCATCTTTCCAGATGTAGATGCCACCGAAAGCGCCACGGTCCCCAATAGTGAAGTGCTTGCGAAGAAGCCCAGGTACTTTCTGATAGGTTGGCGCGGCAGCCTTGAACTCTTCAATCAAGCGGTCCCTGCTGACACCCACTGGAGTGGGTATTTCCACCACGGTGGCAACACCTGAGCTGTTAACGTTCGCCGGTGTGCCCCCAGATGTATTGTCGATGGTTAACGGGGCATCGAAACAGCGGACCACAGCTGGGTTTCCGCGCTCCTTTTTGACACGTTCAAACCATTCGGGAGTGAACCAATTCTGGGCAGTCTGTTTGTCTTTCCAGTGGTAAATTCCTCCGAAGTCGCCACTGCCTTTGGCGAAAGAGAACACCTTGAAGGTCAAGCCGTCGATCCGTTCATATTGGGGAATGGAGTCGCGCATTTTGCTGACCACCAGCGCCTTTGGGGCGTACCACGGAGTTGGAATTTTGACCACCACCACTACCGGATAAGGCGACTCCCCTTTGGAGTCAATCGGTTGTGCCACAGAGGCACCTGCGGACATGAGGATGGCCGATCCTACGGCCGCGACCAACCTACGGTCAGTCATACCAGAACGACGGGCAATTAGAGTTGCGTTCATGAAAGCCTTTTCAGAAATAAGTGCTCCGAAATGGCGCACCTACTTCTTTAGACAGTTGCAACGGACAATTTGTGACAGGTTCAACCGAAAACAGGTTTCGATGCCGTTGGTGCTAGCTGGTAGCCGGGCAAGTTATGGACACTGTGGTGCGGAAAGTAGTGGTGTCATGAATGGTTTCGAGCGCAAACTTGGCAAGCGACGATTTTGGAACCGCCCCTTTATTCGCCTGTGAGATTTGACAAGTGGGGGTTACCCGGCTGTTGCGCTAAGCTAGCCACCAAAAAGTCGCTTGCAATGGATACGCCGCATGCGACATCCCATCAGATCAGTTTCGGAGCACACCATGTGGGACACCATCGTACTTGGTTCGGGTATCAGCGGCCTTGCGGCAGCTGCGGCATTGGCGCACCGCGGCCAGCGCGTGCTCGTGCTGGAGCAACACCTGGCGCCTGGCGGCCAGACGCAGACCTTTCAGCGACAGGGCTGGACTTTTGCCACGGGTGTCCATTACATCGGGGGTGTCGGGCCGCAGGACGGTTCCGCCGGTCAGTTCGGTCGGCTGCTGGCGTGGCTCAGCAATGGCGCATTGGCTTTCAGAGACTGCGGCAACCCCTACGACATCGTGCGTCTGCCAGGATTTGAATTTGCCATTGAGCACCCGCAAGCTGCTTACCGCCAACGGCTTTTGGAGCGCTTTCCCAATGCGCACGCAGCCATAGACCACTGGTTTAATCAGATGGTCGAGGCCCAACGCGCGGCCATGTCGCTGTTTGCCTTGCGCGCATTGCCGGCACCCCTTGCGTGGGGCCTGAAGCTGTGGCGCGGCGCCGAAGTGGAGCGTTTGTCGCAGCGAACGCTCGCACAGGCACTGGCAGAGGTGGCAGATCCGCATTTGCGCGCCGTGCTGGGCGCGCGGTGGGGCGACTACGGTGCATTGCCTGAAAAAGCACCCCTGCTGGAGCACGCTCTGGTGACGGGTTCGTACAACGACGGCTCCTACTTTCCGGTGGGCGGTCCGGCCCGGTTCGCTCAAACGCTACTGCCGGTCATTGAATCGGCCAGCGGTGTCATCGAGCTAGGCGCGACCGTGAAACGCATTGTGGTGGAGAACGGGCACGCATGCGGGGTGGAATACGAACAAGGCGGTCAGCGCCACAGCGTGCGTGCGCAGCGAGTCATCTCAGCCATCGGTGCGCACAACACCGCAGCCTGCCTGGGGCCGGACCATGCGCAGGCCTGGCAATCGGAGCTGAGGGCCTTTAAGCCTGGCCTTTCATATCTGTCCTTGTACGTGGGCCTGGAGGGCGACATTGCGGCCGCCGGTGCCAGCGCTGCCAACTTCTGGATTTATGAGAGCACCGACATTGGCAGGGCGTGGCAACAACCCGCAGATGAAGACGCACCGGGCTTGTTTGTGTCGTTCCCTTCGTTGAAGGATCCCGCGACCGGCGGCGCTCCCACCGCTGAAGTGCTGGCCTTGTGTGATGCCACTGCGTTTGCGCCATGGATGGGTTTGAAGGCAGGCGAACGGCCTGAAGACTATCTGGCGTTCAAGGCCTGGGTGCAAGAGCGGCTGCTGGCGCAGTTTCTGCGCCACTTTCCCGGACTCGCACCGATGGTGCGCTTTCATGAGCTTGCCACGCCGCTCACGCAACAGCATTTTGTGTTGGCACCACAAGGGGCGATGTACGGACTGGAAATGGACGCGCAGCGGCTCGGCTCCAAAGCGCTGAATGTGCGCACACCGATGCCTGGGCTGTTGCTGGCCGGGCAAGATGTGTCGGGCGCCGGGGTGCAAGCTTCTGCAATGAGCGGCCTTATGGCGGCAGTCGCCATCGAGCCGGGTTTGATGCGTCACCTGGGTGGCTGATTCACGCAAACCTTAAACGAACACAAGCCGGGCCACGATGCCCGCGCTCCTGAGCCCCGGACCTTTGCACGGCGAGGCTGAGAACGGTAGTTCAGGACTACGGGGTTGTGCTGTAGATATGATCTACGTTCAGGTCGCAAACTGTCGATCAAAGTCTAAGGAGGACCTAACTGGACCACCCGTAACCCGACGGTCGCGAAAGGCAGGTATCGCGGCACATCAGTCCCAAATCCAATGGCTACACACCCGCTTGCCCTGTTGCCACCAGCTACAAGATGGGTTCACGGCGCGCTTACATAGATGGCAAAACAAGACGGCCCTTAGCTGCGCAAGTACCTACCAACAACTTCGGTAAGCCAATCCATGACAACCCGCACCCGCACGGGCAAATTGCGCCGGTTGGCGTAGAGCAGGGTCAAAGGCATCGGTGGCGGAACCCACTCAGGCAAGAAGCTGCGCAAGGTGCCCTGGGTCAAAAGTTCCCGCACGCCAACTTCCGGCACCTGAATGATGCCGAGTCCCGCCAGACAAGCTGCCTGGTAAGCATCTGCATTGTTTACAGTCAGTGCACCGCACATGCCCAAGGTGCGTGTCTCTCCACTATCGACATAATCAAATCCGTCGGTCTTTGCCCCCAAGGTAGCCACGTAGTGAACCAGGCGGTGTTGCACCATATCCTCCAGAGTGTTGGGGGTGCCGCAGGTTTGCAAGTAGTCAGGGCTGGCGCAATTGACCATGCGCATATGGCCGATAGTGCGTCCGACCAGCCCGGGGTCCACTACTGCACCGGCACGCAAAACGCAGTCAAAGCCTTCACGGATCAGGTCCACGCGACGCTCGGTGCTGCTCAGCTCCAGCTCCAGGAGTGGATGCAATTCCAGCAGGTTCGGCAGGTGCGGAATGACGGCGCGTCGGGCAATACCGGTCGTCATATCCACCCGTACGCGCCCCCGTACAGCATTGCTGTTCTGCAGTTGGAACATGCCCTGAAGCTCATCCGCGTCGGCCAGCAGGTCCTTACAGCGTTCGTAAAACGCCTGCCCGTCATGGGTAAGCAGCACCTTGCGGGTGGTTCGCTGCAACAGCCGCGTACCCAGATGGTTTTCCAACTGTTGCACTGCCATGGAAACCTTGGCTTTGGCCAGACCCAAGCCTTCAGCGGCCTGGGTAAAGCTGGAAAGCTCGGCCACCCGGGAGAAGACACGCAGGTTTTCCACAAAATTCATTGTTTCAACTTTTAGAACAAAGTAATCATATTTTGCACGTTTATTGATGCAATTTAAGTCAATAGACTCGCACCATTCCATCATCACCCCAGGGAGTTCTTGAAATGACCAAAACCGACACACCTATTGCAGTGATCACTGGCGGCAGCCGCGGCCTGGGCCGTAGCATGGCGCTGCACTTGGCGCGCCAGGGCGTGGACATCGTCCTGACCTACCTCAGCGAAGCCAGCCAGGCACAAGCTGTGGTCGCCGAGATCGAAGCCATGGGGCGTCGTGCCACCGCATTGCAACTCGACATGGGGCAAAGCTCCGGCTTCGGGGCATTCACAGAACAGTTGCAGAAGCTGCTATGCGAAAAGTGGCAACGTGAGCATTTCAATTTTCTGGTTAACAACGCCGGCATGGGCGTACATGCCCTGGTGACAGACACTACGGAGGCACAGTTTGATCATTTGATGAACGTGCACCTCAAAGGTCCATTTTTTCTGACGCAGAAATTGCTACCGCTGGTTAGCAATGGCGGTCGCATCCTGAACTTGTCCACCGGGTTGACCCGATTTGCGATGCCCGGCTATGCGGCCTATGCGGCGATGAAAGGCGGCGTGGAAGTATTTACGCGCTACCTTGCCAAGGAGCTGGGCGAGCGCCGCATCAGCGTCAATACGGTGGCACCTGGCGCGATTGCCACCGACTTCGGTGGTGGTGCCGTGCGCGACAACCCTCAGGTGAATGGCTTCGTGGCGTCGCAGACTGCTCTGGGCCGGGTGGGCGACGCTGACGACATCGGTGCTTTGGTAGCAGGGTTGCTTTCCAGCGCCGGCGACTGGGTGAATGGGCAGCGCATTGAGGCTTCTGGCGGCATTTTCATTTAGCAATTGCAACACCACAAACGTAGACTAACCCACGCCATTTTTTTGGAACAACCTATTTATGAAGCAAATTAATCTCGGAACCCAAGGGCTGCGTATACCGGCCATTGGTTTGGGCTGCATGGGAATGTCAGATTTTTATGGACCTTCCGCCGAAGCTGAAAACCTTAATGTTCTTCGCAGGGCCGCAGAACTGGGCTGCACGTTTTGGGACACCTCAGACATCTACGGTCCTTTTACCAATGAGCTCCTGATTGCCAAAGCCCTCAACAAGAGTCGGGAAGAGATTACGCTGGCAACGAAGTTTGGGGTTGTGCGCGGCGAGGACGGCAGCTTTCGAGGTATCAAGGGTAGCGCTGAGTATGTGAAAGCATCATGTGACGCGTCCTTGAAGCGACTTGGAACCGACTACATTGATCTTTACTACCAGCACCGTGTGGACAAAAACACCCCGATTGAGGAAACCGTGAGTGCGATGGCCGACCTTGTGAAGGCAGGCAAAGTGCGATACATCGGCTTGTCCGAAGCAGATGCAGACACCATTACGCGGGCCCACAAGATTCACCCCATCAGTGCATTGCAGACAGAGTATTCCCTTTGGAGCCGTGATGTAGAAGCTGAGATCATTCCCGCAATCAAGGCGCTGGGTATCGGGTTTGTAGCGTACTCGCCACTCGGTCGTGGTTTTTTGTCAGGCACTGTCCGTTCACGGAAAGACCTGAAGGCGGGTGACTGGCGTTTGACGAATCCGCGGTTTAGCGATGAAGCCTTGCAGCACAACGCACGTTTGGTAGAGGTAGTCGCGGCCATCGCCCAGGAACTTGGAGCGACACCCGCACAGGTGTCACTGGCCTGGATTCTTGCGCGTGATGTTGCTCTCGCAGCAATACCCGGGACGCGGCAGATCGCCCGGCTGGAAGAAAACTGGCGATCGCAGGATCTGGCGCTGTCCAAGCAGCACCTTGAGATGCTGGACTCCTTGATTCAAACTGGCGTAGAAGGCAATCGTTATTGATAACGTGAAGTTCGCGAAGGACTCCTGACCGGCAACACGCTGGACTTCCAGTAACCCGCCGTTCGCGACAGACAGGTAACTCTGTTCTGTCGACCGCCATCTTCAACAACTGATTGTCGCCCGCGAACGACTGTTTCGGGGTTTTAGCGATGGGCAAATGACAAAATTGGACTGGCACCGGCTATCAGCGCAATCAAGAAAACGGTTCAATTTGATTGTGTTGACGACCAAATGAAGAAAAGACGCTGGTGTCGGTGACTGACCGGTTACAAGAATATCGTGCCCGAAACGAAGGTCGGCTCATGACACTCCGTCGAAATTCCTCTCATCCGTGTGAACAGTCGGTATGCGTCTACAGTCTTACTGTGTCATAAGCGTAAATGGAAGTTTACGAAATCACTGTGGGGAGATGTTGCTAGTGCGCTGGCCAGAGCTGCACACAGATAAAACCGCAGCGTCGTGATCGAGTCAGCGACGTGTCGCTGCACGCGCTGGCCGACCCCGAGGGATGTAATCTTTGGGAAGGGCAGGCACCTGAAGTTTGGCGAAGTTTATTTTGCGCCCGACATCGTTGCCGTGGTTCTTGAGTCGCTGTGCCATCAGAAGGCCGTAGGCTGCAATGCTCAGCGTGGCGTGATGGTGAAATCCACGCCAGCCTCTTCCCTCGTAGTGTCCGAGCCCAAACTCCTGTTTCAAATGCTGGTAGTCATGCTCGATGCGCCAGAGCATCTTGGTGACAAACACCATTTGTTCCAGCGTAGCCTACTGTGGTGCAGTGCAAGGAAAGTAGTTCGCTGGCTCCTGGTCGCATTGAGGCCACTCGATCAGCTGCCACTCTTCAGCGCGCATCTCGGTGCCAAGAGAATCTCGGTGCGCAGGACGCACACGCAATGCGCTGAAACGCCCGCTTGGCTCGCTATTGGTGCCTTCACGCCAGGTGACAGTGTTCCACGCATGTGATGGCAACGCCATGGCCAGTGCCTTGACCGTGATCGGCTCGTTGCCGGGCTCGCGACGCAACTTGGTCGGTCGTATGCCGCGCCCTGACCAGGCTTTGGACGGCAAAGCGCTGCCTTTTCACGGCGCACGGCGGGAGCAGTCAGTCAAATCCGAATCGGTGGCATCCGGTCTGGGCCAATTGCGGCCTTGGACAGGTGAAAACACCGGATCATGCACGAGGCGGCGAAACGGGTTCGGCTTGAATGGTTAGACGCCGCGCTTGAGGGACAAAACCCACGGTGCAAATGCGAAGCACACCAAGCTAAATAGGTAGGCGGTACCTGACACGGGGTCTTTGGACAAAACGTAGTCAGCCAAGGAAAGATCAGAAGTGGCAAGTGCCACAACCAACTCGGCCGCAACCATCAACAAGAACGCAATGGTACCAATCCACAAGAGATGCGCGCTTGACGCAGTGTCATTGCGCCGTTGTAGCCAGCGGGCGGCGAGCCCAATCACAACAAGCATTACGGGAATTTCTATGAGCTCGGCTGCCCTCACGCCGTAACGCGGCACCAAGAACGGTACGCGAATGAAAGCCAATGTGAATCCTGCGGCGAAAACAATGCCGAAATACTGGATCGCTTGTTTGAGGGCGTGCATTGCGTGCACCTCGTCTAACGAGGGTGACCCCCCCGTTGTCCACGCACCCACCCATGGTCAGGCATCTTGCGGGTATCGAGTTTTTGGAATTGGGCGTTCATGCACACAGTGTGCAGCAATTTCACCCTCATTTCACCTTCGATGGCGGTTCAGTGCCCTAGGCTCTTCAGGTTCAGCCCGGTGGGTTTAGTTTTTATTGGTCCTGCGTCAGCGGTAGCACTAGGACGGGATTGGCGGGCGGGTGCCTTGAAAGGCTAATCCCGGTCACTACGAACGGTAGCCCGATAACCCGCACGGGGCGGCAAAAGCACGGATTTAGCGGGGACCTATAAGCTGCGACACTGCACGTTCCACATGGCACCACACACCACGCACGATGCTGCAGACCCCCACTGAATTTGTACCGCTGATGATCGCGCAGGCGCATCCCGACCCTATCGCCTTTGTCTTTCGAAATGGCAAGTTGCTGGTCCGGGAAGGCGATGTGACGCTGCCCGATGCCCGCGCGGGCTTGGTCGTGCATGGCTTGCAGGCCGAACACTTCCACCCGGTGGGCCTGTGGCAAGGCCGCTACTGCTGCACCACGTGGGTCGACGCCGAGCTGGAGGCCCAAG
>CAZMXB010000099.1:0-16748 GCA_964569855.1 uncultured Rhodoferax sp. | reverse complement strand
ATGACATCTACACCGCAGACGAATGCTTCCTGACCGGTACGGCAGCGGAAATCATGCCGGTGACGCATATCGATGGCCGTCAGATCGGCACCGGTAAGCCGGGCAAGATGACGCAGGATCTGCTCAAGCGGTTCCCGGGACAGGTGGCGACCGGGAGTGTGGACCCCGCCGCGTTCCGAGCGGTGGAAGTGGCCGTCACGCTGAATGCGGTACCGCAGGTCGGGATGGCTGTGGCGACGCCTCCGCCCGCCCCTGTCTCGATGCCCATCAAGGTGGCGGCGGCTCCTGTCCACGACCCCGACGCCGTGGTTCCGCTGCCTCCGCCTCCACGCCTTCACGCTGAGAAGCCCTTCGACCCCACTGGGGCGAAGGAGGCATCGGGCATCGAAGCCTGGGGGATGAAGCTCCGTGGATAAGTACGGCGTAAATACGGACGAAGATCTGGTAGAAGATCCCGCACCGAAGCCTTTACGGCGTATTGGACCCGTGGCACAACCTACCACGTGCCCCCAATGCCAAAGCCCCGTACCCCCGCCAAGCCCCGAGTCCCGTCTACGGAGATGTCCCAACTGCGGGACGGCGCCTTTCGAGCGCTGATTCGCGGCGAGTACGTCTTCGGAGACGCTGAGCTTCATCGCCAGCTCGCGGGCTACCTCTTTTTTGTCCTCAGCGCCGCGCCTGCTTCGGACGCAGCAATCGCTCAGGACTTCTACAACTGTTACCGCCATCTGGCTGAGGGAGGACGGGTGGAACGTATCCCCGTCACCGTCGTGCCAGTTCAACCCACCGCAGCGGCGCTAGGGCGGATTCTACGCCGCGAGCAACAACCAATCGGCTACCAACACGAAGATCGAGACTATGAGCAAGAACACCACCGAGAAGTCGAAGAAGACCACCGAGACCAAGAAGCCCATCGAGGCCGAGGCGGCGCCCGAAGCGTCGAAGAAGAAGGCATCACGCGCCACCAGCGACGCCTCTGACCAGGGCTACGCGACCTCCTTCGCCAACTGGGAGTGCGTCCCGTCCGAGGCCGGTCAGTGCACGGTGAAGACCGCGACGCTCCTGTCGATCTTCGACACGCGCGCCGAGCCCCCCACCGACAAGATGCTCGCGACGCTCTTCGAGACCACGAAGAACGGCATCACGAGCCCGGTGCGCTTCTCGCGCATGCGCTTCCTCGGGCCGGACGGTGAGTACCCGGTGTCGCCGGTCCCGGGCGAGCTGGTGAAGCTGAAGAAGGGGGAGACCTACAACATCCTCTCCTTCGGCCGCTGCCGTACGCGCGCCGGTCTCCACCACGGCTTCACCGAGATGCAGGCGACGATCGCCTCGTACGAGAACTGGGGCCAGATGGTCACGGATGCGCACGTCGAGAACGTCGCGCGCAAGGACCAGACCCAGTGGGATCTCTCGTGCACCGTGCACCGGCTCACCCAGGCGGGGAAGACGCAGAACGAGATCGCGGCCATGCTCCAGCCCACCGTCAGCGCCGGGAAGGTCTCGCACTACGTCGCGGTCTACTCGCTGCCGGAGCCGGTGCAGGCGCTCTACCGCGACGACGCGATCACCGTCACGCACGCGCGACACCTCCGGCCGCACGCCCAGGACCCGGACTTCGTGATCCGCTGGGCGAACCTCGCCGTGGAGAACGGCTGGTCCGGCGAAGACATGGACAAGAAGATCAAGGAGGAGCTCGCGGCGGCGGCGGACACCTCCAAGAACGAGAAGGCCCCCAAGGTGCGTGTCCGTCGCGCGGACTTCAGCGAGATCGAGCTCGCGCCGTGCGACACCGGCCTCCTGCGCACCGTCCTCGCGAACGTCGATGTCGCGGCCAAGACCAAGGCGGGGCAGGCCAAGGCGTACAAGGAGGGCGGTGACTTGGACCGCTACGGCAAGGCGCACGCGCGGGCGCAGTACCTGAAGGGTGTGCGCGAGGGTGTCCTCATGGCCTTCGGCGCCGAGGAGATCCCCGACGCCTTCAAGAAGGTGGAGGAGGAAGCTGCCGAGGAGAGCGCCGAGGAGAGCGCCGAGGACTGATCACGTTCCGAGGTCTTCTCGGATCGACGCTTCTCCACAGAGCGCGGCCCAATCCTTCAAGCGAGCGAGGCCGCGCTCATACAACGCTTCGACCTCACTGGGCGTAACCAGCGAACGGTCAAGCGTGTAGAAAATCATCGAGATATCTTGAAAACTCTTGGGGGTGCTCCGCATCCCCAGGACGTATTGCACTACCAGACGTTCGCGGAGCGGCAGCTCAGCGGCGGTGAGGTAGCGCATGGCACGTGCGTCGTTGTCGCTAGCCTCCTGGGCTGTGTCGGCATCGGATGCGAGCTCGTAGTCATCAAGAGAAGAGATGGTGGGAGGTGCACTTTCTCCTCCTTCTTTTTGTCTTGTGCTGGGGGCCTTTGCATCCTTGCGCCGTCGGTGCACGGAGATGTTGACATCGTCCTTTCGATAGAGGACGTTGTTGATCTTCACACGCACCCAATAGAAGGCAAACGTCAAGAACTGCGTGTCCTGCGCGAGATCGAACTTCTGGATCGCACAGAGAAGCCCCTCGTTCCCTGCGCTGATCAAGTCTGGCAGAAGTTCGCTGTCGCGTGTGCGCTTCCTTGCCTCACCGATGACGAATCGCAAGTACCCCTTTGCGATCCGCCCACTGAGGGCTGTCATCTGATCCTGGATGGCCCGCCTTGCCTGTTCGGTGGACGCCACATACAACTTGCTGCGCAGCTCCGCGTACCGCGTAAAGTTCTTCTTCGCCTCCTGAGGCGTCGGAAGGCCGTGGGCGCTGACTTCTGCGAAGTAACGTTCAGTGGTGTTCCGCATCTGTTTGATATACCATACAGCCTCTGGGGTGGGTACCAACAACCAAGTGAGAAGAACCAGATGAGCAAGAAGACTGAGACGAAGTCCGCACCCGAAGCCTCCACGACCGAGGCCCCTGCGACCGAGGTCGCCCCGACGGTGCCTGCACCTGCGGAGACGACCCCTGTGGAGACGGTCGCGCTCGCACCCGTCCCGCCCACGCCGTCGATCGTCGTCCACGAGGAGCCGGAGTACCCGGCCGTCCTGGACACGCAGATCGAGTTCGACCCCTACGGACCGCACGCCAAGCTGATCCTGCTGAAGCGCTTGCCTCACGCGACCAAGAGCCTCCAGCGGTACGTGGCTGTCACTCCCGAGCGGGTGATGGAGGTGATCGAGAAGCTCCCGGAACCGTTCCGCACGAACATGGCCAACGCCTTCGAGCGCATGAACCCGGAGACCACCGGCATGCACCTCGCCCGCGAGCGCACCATGCGCTTCTTCGACGCGAAGCTCAACCAGGGCACCGGCAACGACCAGCAGCGCCCCGTGACCGCCCCCCAGGGCGGGTACTACTCGCGCGACGAGCGCGTCCTCAGCGCCGGGAGCCCGGCCATGGCGAAGGCGATGAACATCCCGGAGGCGTTCGAAGCCTACGTGATCGGCGTCGTCGAGGGCCGCTCCCTCTGGGAGCCGCAGAAGAAGGACGGGGAGCCTGCGGACGAGAACGCGAGCAAGCTCCCCCTCTGCACTTCGCTCGACCAGAAGCGCGGCTCCACGTACGGCGTATGCGAGGCGTGCGCCTACAAGCCGGTCTATCAGGCGGGCGCCCCCAAGCCCGAGCTCGCCTGCACCAACGAGATCCAGATCTACGTGGTCCCTACGGACTTCAGCGGGATCTACCGCATGCGGTTCTCGAAGACCGGCATGCAGACCGCACGCGGACTCGTGAAGAAGTTCTCGTCGGGCGGCTGGAAGTCGCTCTGGGCGCGCAAGATCAGCTTCACGTCGAAGACGGAAACGTCCAAGACGGACAGCAAGATCCGCTGGTACGAGCCCGTGGCGGTCGTGGGCGACGAGCAGACGCCCGCCGATCTGAGCGACGCCCTGCGCGTCTTCTCGCAGCTCGTCGAGACCATCGAGGTGTGGCCCTCGATGCGTCGCGTCTACGTGCTCGCCGACAACCCCAAGAAGCCCGAAGCCCCGAACACCAACACCACCGACGGCGCGGCGCTCGCAGCGGGGCTGGGCATCGGGAGTGGCCCGACTCCCAAGCTGCCCGACCTGTCGGCGGTGGCGCCGAAGGTGAACGTCTGAGGGCATGATGGCGAACGTATCCGCAGAAGATCTGCCGCCTGGGGTGTTGGAGTACTTCCGAAGAGGGATCTCTGACATCCGCACGTGCAAGGCGGCGAACGCACGCAAGCGCGCAATCCGCCTCGGCCTTTTGGAGGCTTGTGTCAGCGTCGGAGGTAACCGCTCGACCGTCACGTACACGAGCTACCACCTGACTCCGAAGGGTGAGGAGATTCTCCGCCAGATCGACCCCTGACCCCTGCTGGCGCGCACCCACAACGCATACGGCGTTGTGGGTGCGCGCCGGTTCCGTTTCTTTTGACTGAGGTAGCTGTGATCCTATCGCCCATGGTCCTCAAGTACGCGCCCTGGTCTTTGAGCAAGGCCGAGGTGTTGGCCCGTTGTTCTTCACAGTTCACGTTCAAGTACGTGCGCAAGGTGAAGGAATCCCACAAGGGAACGCAGGCGCGCGTGGGCGTTACGGCACACGCGATTCAGGAGTTTGCGCTGCTGCGCCTCCCGGAGCCTGAGATCCTCAGTGCGTTTGCACGCGATCAGATGAGTTCAGATCAGCTCACTGAGTCGGAAGTCATCGAGGTCTCGGGGAAGATTCCGGGCATTGTCGACTTCGTGAAGAACATGAAGCGAATCAAGGAGATGTACGGCGTACGCAAGGAGTACATCGAGGCGAAGCTGGCGATGACCGCCGACTTCCAGGGATGTAGCTTCGACGATCCGAAGTGTCTGATTCGCGGCGTCCTCGACTACGGACTCCACACGGAAGCGGGCGTCCTCCTCCTGGTTGACCACAAGTCAGGAAAGCGCAAGCCCATCGATCAACACTCGATGCAGTTCTATGTCTACATGCTCCTCGCCATCGCGAACATGCCTGACATCCTGGGCGTCCAGTGTGCGATCAACTACTTCGGCGCTCCGGAGCTCGACTGGTTTCCGACCTTCAGCGGACGTCCCGGCCCGTGGTCGCGCGAAGACATCAAGAAGCATGTGGAGCCCTGGCTCACGCGTTACCTTAGCAAGCTGGCTTCGCCACTTGCTCTGGTTGATCAGGGAGCCCCGACTCCGTTGACGGGATGGCAGTGCGAATACTGCGGCTACAACTCAGCTGATCTCTGTCCGAAGGGCGCTGAGCACGTGGCTGAGCGCAAGGCGAAGCGAAGTGGCGTCAATCCGGGCGTCTAGGAGGTTTCATGTCTCGTGGTAAAGGTGCCTCTACGCCGTCGCTCTCCAATCGGGACGCGGTTGAGCTGTTCCGACGCGTAGACATCTCGCAGCTCGGGCATGTCTTCCGCCGCTACCTGCCAGACTCGGACCCCCAGCAGAAGGGGGCGCAGCGTCTGCGCATGCACTGTGTGCTCCCTGGGCACCCAGACCACCACCCCTCCTTCGAGGTTGACTTCCGCACAGGCGTCGCCAGCTGCAACGTCTGCCACTACCGTACACGCAACCTCCTTCAGCTCTTTCAGGACTCCAAGCTCGGCTGGGGCTACGCACAATCTCTCAAGGAACTCCAGGCGGTCACGGGCGTCCGGCTGGTTCCCGAGAAGCTCGAAGCCCAGTACGACCGCCTGGATATCCACAGAGAAGCCCTGAAGGCCATCGCGTGGGCGACCAACAAGCACCTGATCGATCTCGCGCACCCACGAGAGGGTGGGGGCGAGAAGGGTGCTGAGCTCACGGCGCTGCTCGGTCAAGCGTCGATCGATTGGCTCTTCGAGCAAAGAGGGCACAAGCGGGATCTGATCCACACGATGCCGTACGGCGTATGGCCGACGCCTGCGACCCTGATCTCTCTGTGTGAACAACGGCTCCTATCTCTCGCCAGTCAGGGGTACGCAAGCGACGCGCCCTCACGCTACTCCGCCGACCGTCGCGACAAGATCCTGGACGTGGTTCGTGAGCTGGCGAAGCACCCCGGTGCTGAGTGGAGCCACGCGGTTGTGTTCATCACTGGACACGACATCTCGACACCGGCTCGCATTCGTCTGCGACGCCCTGACACTGAAAACCAGAAGGTCGACAACATCCTGGTGCTGCCTGGGTTCTCGGGAGACGAGCCCAATGGATACTTCGGCCTCTATGCACCGCACCTCGCGAACATCTCGTACAAAGAGCGGGAAAGTCTCAAGCTCCTGGTGGTGGAAGGTGAGAACGACACGCTCACCATCGCAGAGGCGTTGATTGAGAACCGCAATGAAGGCTGGCTGGTCATCGGCACATGCGGCTTGGCCAATGACACCGACAGCCTGACTCAAGCGGGCTTCGACAGCGCCTACTTCCTACATGACCACCCCTCACCGAGCCGGGGTCGTGGCGAGGTGTGGCTGCGGGATCGCCTCTCCAGTTGCGCGGAGCTGAATGCCTTTGTCTTCAATCAATGGGACAAGCTGGCAACGAGCAACGGCTTCGTCAAAGACCCTGATGATGTGGTGCGCCTCTTGGGGTTTGCCCACTTTCACGAGTGTGTGCTCGCTGATTACCGGAACGTGTTTGTTACCTGTGACGAGTGGGCGTTTCAGCGCGCAAGCGTTGACGCTCAAGAAGTCACAGGCATCCGTGAGAAGACGGACCTTGCCGCGAAGTTCGGCGAGTGTGTGCGTCACCCGGCGCAGTTGGCGAGCTACCTGGATCGGATCTCGCAGGTTCTCGGCCTCTCCCCTGCGGAGATCCGGGCGCTCATCATCAAGGGGCAGGACGACGAGGCGGGCTTCATTCAGCGCGTCGTTGAGACACTCAGCAACGACTTTTACTTCCTCTATCGAGAAGACACTCCGCGCGGGGCGAAGGTCACGACATACCATCGGGACAGCCGGAAGCCTGTTACGTTCATGGCAGGCGACAACCCGGGAACGCTCGCCGCCTTGTCGAACGTCGTGGGCGACATCTACACGTACTTCCAGCAGCGAATCGGTATCCCGGTCTGGCTGGTGGAGTCGCGGGTAGAGAAGACGGCGTCTGTCATCAAGGAGCTTCAGCGCACCTTGGGTGACTACACCGGGATCGCGCTCCAGGCACTTTATCAGGGTATCCCAGCCAAGAATGCCTGCGAGTACATCGGGCTGGGGCCGCACAGTCGAGATGATGGGTTCGGGGGGACGATTCAATACATCAACCTGGGGACTGTGGTTTACGCAGGGCACTATCGACCTGATGGCACCATGCAGTGGCGTACATTGGATGGGCCTACCGACGGCAACCGGATCTTCGCAACCACGCCGGTCAAGCACAAGACAGTGATCAACTCACTCACCGACTTGGAGGCGGGCAACGCAGTTACGCTCGCGCGGCTCAAGCAGGTGGTCAAGGACATCGCGACCAAGATCATGCCCGCGTGGAGCCTCAAGGGTGGCAACAGTGACTCCCTCCTGATTGCGTACTTCCTCGCAGACCTTGCCATGCCCCACTTCCGCCCGGACAAGGTCCATCTTCACATTGTCGGGCCTTCGCAGACCGGCAAGTCCAGCTTGATGGCGCTCTTCTGCGGCGGACAGATTCCCCAGCTCCAGCTGCTGGACTTCATTCAGTACCTTACCAACTACAGCCCGGCATCTATCTACAACGGATTCAATGGTGCCTCGATTACGTGTGCGCTTGACGAGTTTTCAGCGGAGGCCGACAACGAGATGAAGTCTAGGCAGGTGAATAACCTGCTTGAACTCTTCCGCCAGTCGGGCTTCGAGGGTGGCGCCCAGGTCAGCCGCGTCATCAACGGGCAGACCACATACCTGACGCTCTGGTTCAACACCATTGCAACCTCGATCCACCTCCCGAAGAACGTCCAGGACGCCAACCGGCGCCTGGAGATCCAGACGATTGCCAAGTCGGGACATCCCAACCCGATGACGACGATCTCTGCGAACATCACGCCGGAAGAGTTCGCAGAGTTGCGCCGTGTTCTGAACACGGGCCTGTTCAAGTTCCACGACCTTTACCGCAAGCACTACGCCGAAGTTATCGCTGAGATGAACACCAAGGGCTTCTTCCCGTTTGACGTGGATACCCGCTTTGTTCGAAACTTCTATGGACCGGCTGCGATGTGCTCGATGCTGGGCGGTAGCTGGCGGGAGCTTGTCATCGCGTCTGCCCGTGCCCGTCTCGGGACTCAGGAGCTCTACCAGCAGTCGTCGCCGCACTTGATCTTGATGGAGACCCTTATCCGTTCGAGCTCGATTCGCCTCGGAAACCACTTCACCTCGGTGATCAATCTCCTGGGCGACCGCGAGAATACCCCCCGCCTAAACAGCACTACGCACGGAGTTCTTTACGACGAGGTCAAGGGCGTGCTCGTCATCGACTGGATCGCAGTCCAGTCGAATGGAGGCATCCTCCACCGGACCGAGTACGCCCGAGAACAAGCCTTCCGGCTCAAGCACCTCCTGGATCAACACCCGCTTGCCGTACCTCAAGCTGAGTACGGAGAGCTGCAAGTTCGAGAGTTCATGGCGGCATGCGGTAACGCGGCGCCTGCCATGCTGATCTCGGTGATCCAGTTCAAGGATGTCGTTACTTTGCTACGTGAAAGCACGCAGCGCAAGCCTGCTGCGCCTGCGACGACTGAAGCGCCTTCCGCCACACCCCCCAAGACCAACGTGTGAGGTACT
Organism: uncultured Rhodoferax sp.; assembly: GCA_964569855.1. GTDB lineage: Bacteria > Pseudomonadota > Gammaproteobacteria > Burkholderiales > Burkholderiaceae_C > Allorhodoferax. The sequence goes on along the minus strand of CAZMXB010000099.1, from coordinate 8,025 downwards.
GAATGGGTCAACCAATCCCCACACTCCCCGTAGAGGAGTGCGAGGTTTGCCAGAAGAACACTTTTCCAGAGAAGGCAGGCGCGGGCTGTTCAGGCTGTCCTGCCTTCAAAGGCACGCACTATACGCCGTACGGGACGGGTGACGATAGCGCCGACGTGATCATCATCGCGACGGCCCCGCAGGCTCCTCGGAAGTTCTTCGGCAAGACGAGCCTGCCGCGATACAACGCCCCGAACCACCACGCCCCCTTCAAGGAGGATGGCGCCAAGGTGGTGCTCGAAGCCTTCGATCAGGTCGTACGCGAGGGCGGCTTTCGGAACATCACGTACAAGGGGCTCTACCTTGTCCGCTGCTCCATGGAGAAGGTCCCCAAGCGAGTCGCGCTTGCCTGCAAGAGCAACATCGACGGGGACCTCCAGTTCATCCATCGTCGGCGTGTCGCCCTCGGCTACCCGGAGGGCCTCACGATCTTGGCCTGTGGTGTGGACGTGATCCACGCCCTCGGGATCAACGTTCGGAAAGAGAAGGAGGCCCTCGGACGCGTCTTTGAGGTGACGTACGAGGGGATCCCTCTGAAGGTGATCCCCACACGCAGCCTGAGCGCGTACGCTGCGGCCATCGGCAAGTACAACACCCTACTGGCCGATGTCGAGCGCGCGGTCAAGGTCGCCAAGCGCGTAGCCCCCGCTAGCGTCTCCCGCGAGACGCTGTTGGAAGGCTACATCCTCCCCAAGACCGAGAAGGAGGTCACCGAGGTCATTGACCTCGTGCTCAACTACAGCGCGGGAGGTGTCAGCCCCCGCGACTGGTCGGTCGCCGCCGACACAGAGACCAATACCCTCCACCCACACTGGGTGGGATTCAAGCTCTTGTCGGTCGGCTTCGCATGGGATACGGGGAGAGCTGCCGCGATCTCGGTGGAACACCCCGATACGCCGTACGATCCGGAGTTCGCCAAACGCGAGCTGCGGCGCGCGTTTCAGGCTGACAAGAAGTGGATCTGGCACAACGGCAAGTACGACCAGAAGGTGCTCTGGCGCGCGCTCAACCTCCCTCGGCGCATGCTCGGTCGGCCGGGGTGGGACACCATGCTGGCCGAACACATTCTCGAAGAGGCCAAGCCGGAGGAGTACGGTCTCAAGCCTCTGGTGAAGCGCTTCTTCCCGGCGCTGTCCGGTTACGAAGATCAGTTGCAAGCAGCCATCGAGTCGCAAGACGGCGCCTTGAACACCATCGTCGAAGGCCCTGTGGAGATCAAGGGTGTGGAGGTTCTCAACCTACCACCCGTGGTCCTCGAAGCACTCCAACGGGCGATCGCTGCCAAGCTGATCACCAGCGCCAAGTTCCGCCCCAGCACGATCGAGAAGCTGCTCACCAAGCCCACACTTCAAGATCTGCATCGACAAGACCTTCAGATCCTCCTGAAGGCGCACGCGGGAGGGGAGTTCAACCAGAAAGCCAAGAAGGCAGAGCTGAAAGCCGCTCAGACGAAGGCCGAGCAGATGGGCGGCTACCAGAGCGCCGCGCTGCCTGACTTGTTGTTCTATAACTGTGTGGATTGTGACGTCACCCGTCGCCTCGCCCTGGTTCAGGCAGAGCGCATGGAGCGGGAAGACAATGCCCTGGAGATCGCTCGCCGCCGCGTTGAAGAGGACATCGCGATCGAAGAGCGGATGGGTGGGACTCCCAAGTACCGGGTGCTGCGCCTGTGCCCCGATCCGTCGCCCCAGATCAAGATCCTCCGCGAGTTCAAGCTGCCTCGACAAGTAGAGCTCGCGAAGATCGAAGACCAGGGCGTGAATATCGACCTGGATTACCTCAAGTGGGGCGCCGAGAAACTTGAGATGGTGGTGGGGGCGTCCGGGGCACAGATCTTCGAGATGTGCGGCGAGACGTTTGATCTGACACCACGGCAGATCGCCAACCACCTCTTCTTCGGGGGCGTGGGCTACATTCACCCAAACCCCGAGCATGCAGAGGAGATCGCCAAGGCCAATCCCGACACCGTCCTTTACCAGAACGGGCGTATCACCTACCGGCCCCTTGCCTTTACCGCGACCCACCGGATTCAGACAGGCGCCCCCGTACTCCAGGCGCTCGTGAGTCGTTACAAGTGTCCGCTGTCCAACCTTATCCTCTCGCGCAAGAAGGCGGAGAAGGCACGCGTCTCAGTCTTCGGGAACGCCTACCAGTTGGCCACCATGTTTGGGGACAACCACCTACACGGTGGTTACAACCTCACGGGCACGGCAACTGACCGACTCTCGTCGTCTTCCGGCGTGAGGAAGATCGGATTCAACTGGCAGAACGTTCCCAAGGGCCTCCTGGGCGCGCTGAGAGATACGCGCGGACGTCTCGCTCTGGATGCCAATGGCGTACCGATCTTCGACGGCGTCAACTGCAAGAAGCTGATCATCCCCGATGACCCCTCGATGTGTTTCGGCAACGCCGACGCGAAGGGCGCCGAGGTGACCGTCTTCGGCACGTACGCCGCTGCCTTCCCGGGTGGCGAGGCCCTGGTCAACGCCCTTATCGACGGGTTGGACCCTCACTGCTTCTTCGGCAGTCAGGCACTCAACCCGCAGTCTGTCGGGGCGGGGCTTCAGGGAGAGGACCGACGACTCGCCCTGGAGCGCGCTGGGATTGATGACGACCACCCCTGGTCCTACGACGACTTCTTCTCCCGCGAGGCGTACAAGAAGAAGGGCGTCGGCAAGGGGAGCTTCGACGACCCCAAGACGTGGGAGACGCCGTCGCTTGTGCGATATGCGCTACGGCTTGACGCCCTTCGGGACAACATCAAGCGACTGGTGTTCGGGATTCTGTTTGGCGCAGGCATTACCAAGATCGCCGAGATCGCGGGGATCTCCTTGGAGCTTGCGCAGAAGATTCGAGACCTTCTGTTCTCGAAGTTCCCGAGCATCCCTACCTACATGGATCACACCAAGTGGGAAGTACGCCAGTTCGGGCTGGTAGAGACGTTCCACGGGGGGCGCCGTCGTTGCCCGATGGACGTGACGAAGATCCCGAAGGGACTCCTCGCACGCTTCGAGCGACAGGGCATCAACGTCAAGATCCAGCGCACCAACTCGGACATTGTGTTGTGTGTGCTGTGTTGGATCGCTGAGGCTCTGGAGCGGGACATGGGCGGTCGTGTGCTCCTCACGGTGCACGACTCCATCGGCTTCCAGATTCCCAAGAAGTACGCGCACCAGATCCCGGATCTGTTCCTGGAGCTGGGCACCAAGCGTGTCGCCAAGGAGTTCCCTTGGCTCAAGAGCCCTTATCGCTGGGATGTTGCGCTCGGCCCCAGTTACGGTGAATATCAGAAGGCCAAGGAATACATTGCCGAGTTGCCGCCGCCTGTGCCCGAAGCCTCCTTGGACGGCTATACCGAAGAAGAGATTGAGTACAACCTCATCAACCACGAAGAGTTCGACCTGACCCGAGAGACGAGTCAGGATCTGACGATCGGGTAATCCCCGAGAAAGCACGGACCATGACCACAATCAGCGTAGTGGACACTGAGACCACGGGGCTCGACCCCAAGATCCACCGCATCATCGAAGTCGCTTCGGCGCGCGTCGATGACGACAACTGGGAGAACTTCCTCATCCACACGGAGCGGTTCACGCCCTCTCTCGAAGACTACGCGCGCGGAGAAGCGCGGGCGTACGAGGTCAACGGCTACCGCCCCAAGCACGCCGACTGGGAGGACGCTCCGGAGCTCGACACCCCGGAAGCCGTCGAGCTCTGGTCGCAGGTGGCCAAGCGCCTACACATCGCACCCATGGTGGGCTACAACACCCGCTTCGACGCCAAGTTCATCTGGGAGGAGCTCGCCCGCCACAAGGTCACCCGGGTCAACGGCAGTACGCCGTATGACGGGGACGACATCAAGGGGTCGCCCTGGCAGGGCTACAGCTGGGACGTGATGGACTTCTCGCGGGCCATCATGAAGAAGGCCGGACGCCGGGGCTACAAGCTCTCGGTCACCTACGAGGAGGTCTGCAAGGGACCTCCGCTCCCGCCCCACCGCGCGGAGGCTGACGTGCTGCGGACGCTCTGGGTCCTCGCCGAGGGCAAGGCCCAGTTCCCGGAGATCTGGCCCGACTTCAAGGTCAACCAGGACGCGATCAAGCAGGCCGTGACTGTCTGGTGTGAGCGCCGCGAGCGCGAGCCGGGTGGGATCCTCTTCTGATCACTCGTCGGGGTCGTCGGGAGACTTGCTCCCGAGGTTGAGCTCTCCGCTCGCGATCTGAAGACTTGTCCTGGCGAACACCAGGGCGTGCAAGAAGTCATCCGGATCGATGTTTGAGTGACGCCACAGCTTCCGGGCGCCCGCATCACGAGAAGTGGTCTCTTCGTACTCCGCCAGGATGTGCGCAAAGGCCGTCTTCAGAAGTGCTGCGGGCTCCCGGGGGAACTCAATCTCACGTCGCACGAGTGCCATCATCAGCGAGTCAATGGCCACGGTTCGATTCAGCTGGTAGCTGACACGCTGCGTATCCCACAGCACGTAGTGCTTGGCGTTGGGGCCGACGTATCGGAACTTGACGACGCGCTGCTGCGGAGTCAGGACCGTCCGCAACATGTCCATGTTCATGTTGCCTTCGCCTGCGTCGCCACCGACAAGACACGCCTGCCCGACATCGTAGTTCTTGATGATCCTGATGATCTCTTTGTTCTCTTCGACAGCATGGATGCCGGGGAAGATCTTGAAGAACAGGACGCGCATCTTCCCGGTAGACAGACGGCCGAGGATGATCAGAACGGTGAAGGACTTCCCGTCCTTCCCTCCGCCTGACCAGTCGATACCAGCGGAGCGCCTGACCACATCCTTCATCAACGCGGGAGTAGGAGCATCGGCCATCGGAGGCCCCACCGCCGCCTCCCAGAGCATCTCTTCCGTGACGAGACGCAGCCCCATCGAGTCGGATACGCCCAACACCTCGTTGCGGAACTTCGGCAGTGGGTACGGCATGCTCCCGTAGAGCTTGCCGAGAACGTCTTCCGTCCACTCCTTGCGGGCCTTCTCGCGGCGCTCCTCGTCCGACCACGCTTCCTGAACACAGCGCAGCATGATCGGGCGGTTGATGTGGAAGCCCTTGTACTCGACCTCCGCATTGGTGTTGGTGTCCACCCACACGCCCAGGCGCGGATTCAGGTGCTTGCCGCAGTGTCCACAGATTGGGCCGTACTTGCCCAGCTGCTTCTCGGATACGATGATCGAGTACTTGCCGCACCCCTGGCACGGCATCGCCCACTCGGTCTGTGACGACTTCGACCACAACAGCTCGATGCCATTCTCCATGGTCTTGGGCGTTCCACAGAACGACTCGCGGCGGATCTCGCTGTTCGAGAGAACCTCGCGGATCTCAGGGTAGACAGCCTCCAGCTGCGTGTCCTGAACCTCGTCGAGCATGACGTGGTCAGCGTGATTACCGCGTACGCGATCACCATCTTCACAGGCGTAGGTGAAGACGATCTCGGAGCCGTTGGTGAAGGCTCGGGTGAGCGTGCGGTTGGGCTGACTGGGGTCAATGAATCGATCCATGATCAGCGGCGAGTACTTGATCGCCTTGCCGACACGGAGCGTGGAGAACTTGTTGGTCTGTTCCTCCGACGGTGTCGAGAAGAGGGACTTGTAGAAGTCATTGCCGATCGAGTCCGTGATGAGGTCGGCCATCAGCTTGATGGACTTTCCGACCTGTCGCGAACACTTCAGCAGTGTCTTCTTGTACACCCCGTCGTACGGGGCGACGAACATGGGATAGTTCTTCAGGGAGAGGGGTTTGTTCTCCCACATGATCGTCCGCTCGACGATCTGTGAACGCGTGAGGCGAATGATCTCAGGCGAGCTCATGTCGGTGATGTTCCCTCAACATGCCGCGTGCGTTGAGCTCCGTCGCGCAGTCGTACAAGTGCCCCAGCTGGACCTTGACGGCATTGTCCGGAATCTCTCCGTAGGCGCGTTTCACGGTCTCAGCATCGAGACCCTTCACCGCAGCCCACTTCTTGGCGACCTCGTCTCGGAGCGTATGCCCTGGATCATGGTTGAGCAAGTCCAGGGCGTCCTGCGCGAAACGGAGGGAGTCGGGCGTGTACACCCAGCCGTCCTCATGGAGAACCACCGCGATGGCCGGGTCCACCCGATCCGGATCGAAGCCCTCATCGTCTGTCAGCTTTGCGCCGGTCAGTTCCTCGATGTCCAGGACGGCCCAGGCCAGATCGACGGGCGAGGGGTGGTGGAGCGCGTCACTGGCCGCAGGGACGCCCGATGCCGCCAGAGCGAAGGCGAAGAGAACGTCGTAGTTGTGGATCCACTCCCGGCTGACTTGGATGGTCTGCGCCCCCAGGACCTTCGCGGCCAGACTGGGGGTCCACTCGATTCCGCGCCGCTCCAGTTCGATCCGCAACGTGTCCGGCTCATACGCCAGGGCGGTCGGCCCCAGCAGCTTGAGCACTGCACGCCACGCCGAGGAGCACGCGGCATGGGGGTGCTGGAGGACTTCGGGCGCACCCATCACAGACCCGTCGGCTGAACGCCCGCGCTGTGCAGGCCCTGCTCCAGGGGGACGAGGATGTCGGCAGGGAGCGTGGGGAGGATCGCCATCAGTGACTCGGGGTCGAGGACCCCTCCGGGCGCGATCTCCGACACGATCTCCGGCCCCAGCGTGTCGCGGAAGAAGCTCAGGGGGAGCCCCAGGATGCGGTTCGCCTCGTAGGTGTTCGGCCCCAGGTGCATCAGCTGCTCGCCGAGCTTCGCGGGACGGTTGAATACGCTGCACAGGGGGTCGGGGATCGCGCGCTCGTAGTAGGCGTCCAGGCCCGACTGTCGATCCATGGCTTCGAGGGTCTCGGCGACCTTGACGCGTACGGCGTATTCCCGCACGGCGTGGGGGTCCTCGTGGATGCTCTGAGCGAGGCCGTAGTACGCGTCCTTCAGCTCTGCCGTCTTGCAGAGGGCGCCACGCGCCTCCACTGCCCGCGCGAGCTCCTCGGGGTTGCAGTAGGCAGACATCCCCCACGCCTGCGCTCGGGGAGAGAGTTCCACCCCGATGTCCTCCGCCACATGCGCCAGCTTGTTGAACACGCGAGCCCGCGCGGTCAGGTCGATCTTGTGCACCTCCTCGAAGAGGCGGGCCTCCGCCATCTTGACCTGCTCGGGCGTGTTCACGGGGTAGCTCCCGTCATCAAACAGGCTCCGCGACGCGGACGCGGTCTTGGTGGTCTCCTGCGGGACGAAGATGCTGCTGTCGATGCCGTAGGCGTAGAGCGCTTCCGCGATCTTGTGCATCACGCCCGAAGGCGCCTGCTGATCGTTCGCGTAGAGGAACGACAGCACCGCATGCTCCGGGGTGTGCGTCGGGAAGCGCTGGGCCGACAGGTCCGCGAAGGCGTTGTGGGAGATCTCCTCGCGGGTGTCCTCGAACTCCGCGTTCTTGAGGAGCCCATGCGTCCCGGGGTACTTCTCCAGGAGGCTGCGGAGGTAGGCGTGTGCGGCGTCGTTGTAGAAGTCGATCATGTGAGTTCCTCAGGGGACGAAGGTGGGACAGACAGCTCGAACATCGGCGAGCGCACGCTGCTCATCGGCAAGGGCGCGTCGAACATCAGCCTGGGCGCTGTCGCGGGACACTTGCAGCTGCGCGCAGTTATCTTGGCATGCCTGTACGCGGGCGGCATACGTGTTCAGGTCCGCACGCTTCTGGACGAGCAGGTTCTCATAGCTCTCGACATCGGAGATGTACGAGCCCGTCTTCAGGACGAACTCCTTGGCGTTCGTCGAGTCGGTCTCTATGATCGCAACCACGCGCGCACGCGCACGCTCCAAGAAGGTCACGTCGCGCAGGAGCATGGCGTGGATCGTCCGATCCAACGCGCAGTCGGTGGTGCAACGTTCGTAGGCCGCTTGCGCAGCTGCGTGCACTTCTTCGGCCCTGGTGCGCAACGTGACGGCGTTGCTGTACGCCTCTCGCCGCAGATCCTCGAGCGTGATGCCCTTGGAGGCGCCGGAGACGCTGA
>CAZMXB010000098.1:0-16839 GCA_964569855.1 uncultured Rhodoferax sp. | reverse complement strand
TAACCCTCGGCGTATTTGTTCGTCAGCTGGCTGCCTTGCGCGGCCATGACAGCGGGAGACGCGTAGTTTTCGCTGGCGATCAGTTCGATGTGGTGTTCCTGGCGGGCGTTCTCGGCCAGGATGGCGGCCCACAGTTCGGGATCGGTTTGTTCGACGAGGATGTTACGGTGGTACATGGCAGTCCTTTAAGACAATGAACCTTGGGTCAATACGTGCTGAAACGACATGAAACAAGGGCTGCCCAGGCGAACGGCTGAACGCACGCATCTGTGCAGATGCTGCGGCACGCTCCCCAGTGGTAGTCCCACGTCAGCGCCAGAGACCTGATCGGTCGGGCGCCTATCGCCAGTCGCGTGCCGACCGAGTTTACCCGAGCCGCGCTGTCGCCCGATTCATGAAGAGAAAAGACTGACCGCTTCTTCGGGTACTGGCTGCGGTGGAATGGGGTTGTGTTTCACCGGTGTGATCTGGGTAACCTGCGGGACACTCATAGGGACCGAGCGGCCGGAAGAAACCAACTTCAGACGGTTGTGCTCCGCCAGCACCTTGGCGGCGTAACCACCGTCCTCTTCCAAGTTGCCGGCTCCTACGTACAGCTTGAGTCCACCTTCAACAGAGCCCGCCCTGGACACGCATTCCTGCAAAACCCGCACGCCCACCCGCAAATTGCTGATGGGGTCAAAGGCAGCAAGCTTTCCACCAAATCCCTGGTATTTGTCACTGTGGATCTTGGTCATGACCTGCATCAGACCTTGGGCACCCACCGAACTTTGTGCGAACGGGTTAAAGCCGGATTCAATTGCCATAATGGCCAAAATGAGTGTCGGGTCGAGTTTGACACGGGTGCCGGTCTCAAACGCCTCTGCCACGAGCGCGCTGATGGGTTCGGGTGCCACGTTGTACTTCTTGCTGAGCCAATGGGCCACGGCGGCCTGCTGTTTGGGCAAGTCGGATGGATGGGTGGCTGTGGCCCGATCGATAGCGTCCGCATCGGCAGTAATGCCGGTGATTTCTTGCTGGCGGGTTTGCAGCCAGCCCATCAGTTCAACTTCGCCAGCTTGGCGGATTTCCGGTTTTACGGTCAGGGTAATCACGGCAAACATGACGGCCAGACCCAGCAGGGCAAAACCGTTGTGTGTGATTTCGAAGAAACCTTGGGCGATATCGCTGGCGAAAGTTGCGAGGCCCTTGGTCAATTTTTCGGTCGCTGTCATAGCTCTTCCTTCTTAGGCGGGGAGTCCGAAGACCCCACGTTTGGGTTGGTACGCTATCAATATCCTGCGGCGTCGGTTCGACATGTGCAGCGATTTGAATATGCCGGGTTCGGCAGCGGTTACGGGTTTATCCCTAGTCAAAACCAGGAATGGGCGGATTCTAGGGGGCTTGGATATACCAAGTCAACAATATTAAATAGGTTACTTATTCTATTTTCGGTTGTATGAAGTTTGAAATTCAGGTTGGATGCGGGTTTGCAGAGATTTGGCGCACAAGAAAAATCTCGCAATCACGAGGCCCGTTTCCATTGAAAACACGATTTGCAATCGAACGGAGTAGTCACTAGACTTAATTCGCCTGTTGACTCAGGTTTGTTCCGGCAGTAGCCAGTCCGTACCGAAATGGTATTTGCGATAAAGCGGCCCCGGTAACTATTGGAGGCAATCTATTGCTTCTGGGCGTTGGTGGACTTCAATCTCCCCGGCGCTCGTCTCGATGGCATGGGCCTTTGGCCAGCCGTCAAGCCCGGTGCTCGAACCCAAAAGTTCGGACACCGGGCTTTCTTATGTCTCACAGGGAAAGCGATCGGGCGTGGGGCACATCTTTGTATATAGATGGTTGGCCCTGGTGTTCTGGTGATCCGCTTTGCAGGTCGCAGGTCTATGGTTGATATTGGACCCGGATTGTCATGCTATAAAATATGTAGCGTACAGCGTAATATCTGCGAGGGCTGGGTGCCTAATGTTCCAATCAAGCCCTGGTCCAATGGGCACTGAAACCGGCCTTTGTTGGCAACGACGACAAAAACCGAAAGTCCGATCGCAATTCGCGGCGAAAATACGCAGTTGCATTTCTCATTTCAACTTACCTCTGAGCCCACCGTGACGTCGCCTTCTACCGCCAAAAACAACGATATAGCCCATTTAGACAGTCTGACCGGTGGCGCTTTTTCAGCACCGACTTCCGGCGAACGCGCCGCGCGTGTCCGTGAGTGGCTGTTGACCACGCCGACACCCGAGCAACTGGCCGACGTCTTCAAGGAACTCAGTGTCAAAGACAAAGGCGCCGCCAAGCTGATTCGCGAAAAGATTGACGAAGCGCGTCGCGCCAAGGGCCAGGAAGCCGTAGCCGCAGAGTGGGCATCCAAGGCGCAGACCCTGCTGGACATGGTCAAACTTAACATTGCCGATGCCCTGGCTTGGCAGCGTGATGCGGCCAAAGCCGGTGCGCCCCTGAGCCGCGAGCCGCTTGCCGCACTCAAGACCCTGCTGGCCGAAAGGGTCAGGGTGATTGAAGACCTGCAGCGCCGTGTGCAAGTGCAGCGTGAGGCGGCCGTCTTGTTGGCCCAGCGCATTGAGGTTCTCTCGACCAAGTCGTGGCGGGATGCACAGGCGGCACTTGAGCCGCTGCGTGTTGATGTGGATCAGTGGCAGGCGCAAGCAGCCCAACTGGTCGCGGACAGCAGCTGGCCCAGCGTGGACGTCAAGTTCCCGCCGCTCCTGGAAGCGTCCAAAGACCAACTTCTCGTGGTTTGGGATGCCTTTCAGGCGGCTTTGACGTTGGCCGTGCGGGCTGCCGAAGACGGCGCTGCTCCATTGCCCCCCGTTCCGGTGTGGGCCGATGAGTTGCGTGCAGTGCGCGGCGTACCGGCCGAGACCCCAGTCAAACAGGCCAAACCCAAAATTGATCCACAGGTACGGGCGCAGGCGACCACGACGGTTCGCGAGGTGCTCGCCACTCTGGAGCTGGAAGTTGCGGAAGGCCATGGAAAAGCCAGCGCCGGTGCTGCCAACGCTTTGCGCCATGCGTTGAAAGAATTTGGCAAGGTGATTGATGACAAGCTGGAGAACCAGGCCCACGCGGCGCTGGCTGCAGCCGGTGAACTGGAAGGCTGGCAACGCTGGCGCGCCGACCAGTTGCGTGAAGCCCTGGTGACGCAGGCGGAAGCGCTGCTCAAACGTCCTGAAGGCCAGGCCATTGGCGGGCGCAAGATGCAAGAGACCCTGCGCTCTCTGCGCGAACAATGGAAACAGACTGACCAGGGCGGGGCACCCAACCATTCGATGTGGAAGCGCTTCGATGAAGCCTGCAACGAAGCCCACAAGGTCGTAGAGGCCTGGCTGGACAAAGTCCGTGCTGAATCAGCCGAACACAAGGCCCAGCGCATGGCACTGATTGAAGAGGTCCATGCCTGGGCCGAAGCCAATCAGACTGCGCTGGACGACGACTGGAAGGGCTTTAACCGCATCCTGCACCAGTTTGGAGACCGTTGGCGCGAAGCGGGCCATTTGGGTGAAAAGGCATTTGCCGAGCTCCAGCCACTGTGGAAAGCCGCCATTTCGAAGGCAGCGGCACCTTTGGAGGCGCTGCAAGCGGAAAGCCTGGCTTTACGCCACGCCATGATTGAAGAGGCCAAGGTCTTGGGTGCGGCTGCTGAGTTGCGCATCGACGCCGTCAAGGCCTTGCAGCAGCGTTGGCAAGCCCAGGCACACCGCGTCCCCATGGACCGTCGGCATGAGCAAAAGCTGTGGGACGCTTTCCGCAAACCCATTGACGATGCCTTCAACCGCAAAACTGCCGAGCGCGAAAAGGCAGAAGAGGCCTTGGGCGCGCGTGACCGCATGGTTTTGCAGGCGGCCAAGGCACTCGACACCGCCAATGCCAGTGGCGACGCACAGGCTATTCGGGCGGCCATGGCAGCACTCGATGCCGCTTTGCAGGGCCAAGCTCAGGCACAAGCGGAAGTGCAATCGGCTGGCGCCCAAGAGAGTGCCGTCCAGGCAGCGACCCAATCCGGGGACTCTGAGGGAAATCATCCTCCAGCCCTCGTCGAATCTGCGCAAGGCGCTATGGAAAACATAGTGGAGGGCGCAGACAGTTCCTCGAACGCTGGTTCAGAAGCGGCACCTGATGCCCCGGCTGAACCAATCCCACCCGCCAAGGCGGCACCCAAGCGTGTCATTGCAGCCCGCGGTGATGACCGGCCAGGCACACGAAAAGAGGCGCCAGCGGCCTTTTCCGCTCGTCCGGGCAAGTTTGGTGACCGCAAGGATGGCGGCCGTGGCCCGCGTGACGCCAAGCCGGGCTTCCCGGGTTCGCCGCGCGGCGACGAGCATGGCGGCCGCATGGGCGCGCGTGACAGCGCCCGACCCGATGGTCGTTTTGCGTCCGAAGGGCGAGGCCGCGCCGAAGGCTGGCAAGAAGCGCCGCGCCTGGGGGACGCCGCGTTTCGCGCGCAGCGCGACGCTCTGGAGCATGCGCAGTTGGCTCTCAAGAAGCTCGCCGCCCAGGCCCATGGAGAGGCACTGACCCAGCTGATTACGGCTTGGGAAAAGCGCGATGCCAGCCTGGTGCCGAGTGCACAAGATCTGGGTAACCGCGCCGCTGCCGCAAGCCGGCCCGCGTGGGTGCAGGCGCTCGGGGGCGAACCCAAGCCAGCCGCCAAAGGCGTTGATCCGCACGTCGCTTTGCTGCGCCTGGAGATGGCTGCCGAAATGCCAACGCCGGCCGAAGACCTGGACGCCCGACGCGCTCTGCAGTTACAGCTGTTGACGCGCCGCAATGATCCGCCACCGGCACAGACTTGGGGCGAGGACAGTGCGACTGTTTTTTCTGGTCCGTACAACGCGGCGGCGGCGCGTCGAGTGCAAAACGTTCTGAAGGTTTTGCTGAAGAAATAGCCGTTGTGTGGCCCTCGGTGGTCGCTTGTGGAAGAATAGGACGTCTGCTGCGGTAGACGTTTTTTTGTACATAGGGGGATCTGTGGACTCCATTGAAGACCTGCTTCGCCGACTGGAGCAACTCAACGCCATTGGTGCTGCGTTGTCCAAAGAACGCGACATCACGCGCCTGCTGGAAAGTATTCTGGTGGCCGCCAAAACCATTACCCAGGCCGATGGCGGCACCTTGTACCGGGTTACCGAAGACCGGCAGGCGTTGCGGTTTGAGATTCTCAAGACTGATTCGCTCAACATCGCCATGGGTGGTACGTCGGGCAAACCGATTGATTTTCCCAACTTGCCCTTGCACGACAGTCAAGGCAGACCCAATGACTCCTTGGTCGCGGCATATGCGGCCATCCACGCGCAGACGGTCAACATCGCCGATGCCTACACGGCACCCAACTTCGATTTTTCCGGTACCCGGAAATTTGATGCGCACACGGGCTACCGGTCGCAGTCATTCTTGACTGTTCCGATGAAGGACCACGAGGGCGATGTCATTGGTGTTTTGCAGTTGCTCAATGCCAAGAGCAAGCCGGAAGGCCAGGTGGTTGCGTTTTCCAGTTCGGACCAGAGTCTGGCGGAGTCGCTGGCGTCCCAAGCCGCCATCGCCATCACCAACCGCAATTTGATGTCGCAACTGGAGACGCTGTTTGAGTCGTTCATCAGCCTGATCAACCTTGCGATTGACGAGAAATCACACTACACCGGTGGCCACTGTCAGCGCGTGCCGGCCCTGACCATGATGCTGGCAGAGGCGGTCAATGTCCATAAGCAAGGGCCCCTGGCGTCGTTCTCGATGGATGAGCGGGACCGGTATGAACTCAAGATTGCAGGGCTGTTACATGACTGTGGCAAGGTCACGACTCCGGTGCACGTGGTCGACAAGGCAACCAAGCTGCAGACACTGTTTGACCGCATTGATTTGATTGATACACGTTTTGAAGTACTCAAGCGCGACCAGGAAATTGCCGCCTTGCGAGCGCAACTGGAGATGCGTGAACCCAAAGACCCGGCAGCCGAAGCAACGTTGTGGTCCACTTGCCGCGGGAAAATCCATGCCCTGGACGCCGACCGTGAATTTTTGCGCCACGTGAACCTTGGGGCAGAGGCCATGAAAGACGCCGATTTGCAGCGGGTGCGCGACATTGGGCAGGGCAATATCTGGCGCAATGTGAATGGACTGGAGTCCGAAATGTTGAGCGCCGATGAAGTGGAAAATTTGACGATACGGGCTGGCACCCTGACGTCTGCGGAACGCGGAGTCATCAACAACCACATTGTCGCCACCATCAAGATGCTCGAGCAGTTGCCCTGGCCCAAACATCTGAAAAATGTGCCCGAGTACGCGGGGGGTCACCATGAGCGCATGGATGGCAAAGGCTACCCGAAAGGCTTGACCCGTGACCAGATGTCGGTGCAGGCCCGGGTGATGGGCATTGCCGATATTTTTGAAGCGCTAACCGCGCGCGACCGACCCTATAAACAGGGCATGAAGTTGTCCCAGGCCATGGGCATCATGCACAAATTCCGCATGGGGGGTCACATTGATCCCGATCTCTTTGATATTTTTGTCAAAGAGGGGGTTTACCTGCGGTATGCCAACCAGTTTTTGGACCCTTGGCAAATCGACACCGTCAATCCACAAGATTGGGTGTAGTGGGGCGCGCGCTCGCCGCCATGGCGGGCGGAAGGCGTTCTACGGTGCAGGAATTCGTATCGCCAGCATTGGCTCCTGAACGGCGCAGTCTCAGCACTTGGGCACGCGGTGGGTCTGCCAAGAGGTCCCAGTCACTCAGCACCAGTCTTTCGCGACCTGCGTCCATCAGATGGCGCGCCGGTCTATGGGTGTGGCCATGAACCAGGTGGCTGGCCTGGGCCGATTCCAGCAGCGCATTCACCGTGGCGGTGTCGACGTCGGCGTAACTGGCATTCGCACACTTGCGCGCCTCACTTTGGGCACGCATGCCGCGCGCCAATTCCACACGTTGCGCCAGCGGTTTCTGTAAAAAAAGTGCTTGCCAATCCGGGTGGCGGACCTGAGCCCGGAACTGCATGTACTGCGTGTCGTCCAGACACCAGGCGTCGCCATGGCCCAGCAGCCAGCGCTGACCGGCAAAAACCAGCACGCACGGATCTTCCAGCAGTGTGGCGTGGCAGGCCTGCATCAGACTTTCACCCATCAGGAAGTCGCGGTTGCCGTGCATGATATACAGATCGAGTCGCCGCCCTGCGGTACGCAGCAGGTCGGCACAGCGCCTCTCAAAGCCACCTTCCAGCAACAGGGCGTCATCTCCGACCCACACCTCAAACAGATCGCCCAGTATGAACACCACATCGGCGTCGGTGTGATTCAGGTAATGGCTCAGGGTCTGGAAGGTTTTTGTGTCCGACGCCTGCAGGTGCAGATCCGAGATGAAATCGACACAACGCCAGCGGGGAGGGGCCAGAAGTTCCATCCCGCGCAGGGGCTGGCTTACAGGGCCACAGCCTTTTCAATGATGACGTCTTCCTTTGGCACGTCGTCGTGAAAGCCCTTGCGCCCAGTGGCCACGGCCTTGATTTTGTCGACCACATCAGCGCCTGCGATCACTTTGCCAAACACCGCGTAACCCCAGCCTTGTGCACTGGGCGCAGTGTGGTTCAGGAATCCGTTATCGGCGATATTGATAAAGAACTGGGCCGTAGCGGAGTGGGGGTCCCCGGTGCGCGCCATCGCCACCGTGTAGTTGTTGTTTTTGAGGCCGTTATTGGCTTCGTTCTGGATCGGGGCGTCACAGGTCTTTTGCTTCATGCCCGGCTCCATGCCGCCACCTTGCACCATGAAGCCGGGGATCACGCGATGGAAAATCGTATTGTTGTAGTGGCCCTTGTTCACATATGACAAAAAGTTCGTCACCGACTGGGGCGCCTTCTCCTGGTCCAGTTCCAACGTGATGACACCATAATTGGCGACGTGGAGATCGACTTTTGGATTGTTCATGATTTATTTCACCAGAGTGGCAGCGTTGATAACAACCGGGGTCTTGGGAACATCGGTCGGGAAGGGACCACCTGAGCCGGTGGGCACATCCTTGATTTTTTGGATCGTTTCCATGCCTGACACCACGCGGCCGAACACGGTGTAGCCGTCTGAGGGGCCTTTTGCATTCAAGGACGGGTTGTCCTTGACGTTGACAAAGAATTGGGCCTTTGCCGAGTTGGGATCGTTGGTGCGCGCCATGGCGATGGTTCCAGTTTCATGCTTAAGCCCGTTGAGGGCTTCCAGAGGCACTGGCGGGCGGGTAATTTTTTCATCGTACTTGGCGTTGTAGCCGCCACCCTGGACCATGAAGGTCGGGATGACTCGGTGAAAAATGGTGCCGTCGTACTGTTTGTCCTTGACGTATCGCAGAAAGTTTTCAACGGTCTTGGGAGCTTTGTCTGGGTAGACCTCAACGACAAAATCTCCCAGGCTGGTTTGGAACTGGACCTGGGGTGCCGCCTGCGCCATGCCCATCAATGGCAAACATCCCGCAGCAACGCATGCCAATAGGCTCCGGCGCGACAAAAAGTTGAATCGCATTGTCATTAAATAACTCCTTCAAAAAATATCTTCCACTGGTTTTCTTGTCGAATCCAGTATTGGCGTTTGGTCCAGCCGATTTTTGTGCCATCGGCCACTTCGCCAAATGTTACGACCATCGTGTCGGCCGCATCGGTCCAACGCAAATAGGACAGGTCCTTTAGCTGGATATTGCGACCGTGGGTCTGGTTCAACTCGCTTTTCAGGGTCGAGGTCCACTCCGAGAGCGTCTTGCCATTGCTCGTGAAGTCGGGCGTGTAGTAGCTCAGCACTTGCTGCAGATTGCCCGACGTCTTGGCGTTGCGCCAGGCGTGCAGCGCATCTTCAAAGGGTTTGCCAGCAACACGGGTACTGTGGGGTGCGACCCAGGTCAGCTCGGACGCAATGACCACCGGCGTCGTGCGGACTTCGACCGTGCGGATGATGTGTTGCAAGTCCGGGTTGGCCAGCACGACGCAGCCATCAGTTGCCTGAGGGGGCCTGGAAAACTGGTTGGGTGGAGTTCCGTGAAGCCAGATACCGCTCCCCGTCTTGCCGCGTTTGCTGTCAAGAATGTTGGGGTAATTGATGGGCAAAGCGCCCGAACCGTAAAAGTCCTTGAGTGACTTGGGGTCAAGATTGCTTGTGATGTAGTACACGCCAAGGGGGGTGCGTTGATCACCTTCGGCGTTTTTGGCAGTACCGGCCTTACCGACGGAAATATAGTAGTCCGCGACAAGGGTCAGCCCGGCTGGGGAGTTCTCAAACAGGTAAAGGCGTGAACGTGATGCATCCACGGCGATCGCGTGCCTGGATTTCTGAGACAGCGTCAAGAACTGTGAGGGAATCGTACCCATGGCCGGGCGGTCCCGGAGCGCAGTGACGCGCCGCATCGACTCTTCACGCAACTCTTCCAGCGCCGTGTTGGCACTTTTGGGAAAGTTTGAAGGCACATCGCCGAAGGCCTTCAATGGACGGGCCTGCGAAGCCAATAAGTCGCCGTGTACCAGTTGAGCCAACTGGAAGTGAGGGTAGTCGCGGACCAATCGGTCAGCTCTGGCAAGGGCTTCCCGGTTCTGCGCGAGACCGACCAGCTTGTAGATCTCGATCAGCCGTGCCTCGGCTACACCGTCGGCATCCCTTGGCGCAGGGGTTTCTTTGCGCACTTGCTTTTGCTTGCCACTCTTCTTTGGGTGGGTGGCCATGGCCGGGTTGTTGCCCAAAAGGAACACCGCCACCAGCAGGGCGTTAAATATCAGCCGGACCATTGCAGCGGTCAACGATCAAGAGCCCGTGGATTCTTTAATGATCAACCAGCGGTCCCCACTGCGGTGCAACTCCAATGTCTTGCGGCTTGAAACAGCCAATCCATTGGCCTTGTAGTCTTGGCGGAACTTGGCAATCGCGGTATTGCCAGAGACAGTGACTGTAAGATTTTCAAGCCGAACGCTGATCTTCGCTTTGCTGACGATGCGTTGACGGCGTTCTTCTTCCCATGCACTGCGTTTCATTGATCCTTGTGGGTCAAAATCTTTTCCGTATGAAGCCAGGTAGGCTTTGACGTCCTTGGCGGACCAGGCTTTCGCCCAGGCCTGAACTGCGCCTTCTGCCTCAGCAGCGGCATTGGCGTTCGCGGGGGTTGGGGTGCTCGTTGAGGTGGTCGACGGAGCGGCACTCGCGGTCGTTGCTGGTATCGCACTGACAGTGGCCGAGGACGGCTTGACCACCGCAGTGGGAGGTGGGTTTGACGTCGCCGTCGCAGAAGGTGAGGTCAGCGTGGGGCGTTGATTTTTGGCACCCGTTGGACTGAACAGTTCTCGAATCAATGCCAGCTTGGGGGCCACGGCGGCATTCGAGGCATCGAGCTGCAGCGCCTTGTTGTAGGCCTGGCTGGCGAGTTTGGCGTAGACATCACCCAGGTTTTCGTGTGCCGTCGCATAACTGGGGTTGGTCCGAATGGCCATTTCCAGCGCAGTACGGGCCTTGTCAAACTGGCTTTGCCCGGCATACAGCACGGCGAGGTTGTTGTAGGGTTCTGGCAACTCGGGAAAATCTTCTGTAAGACGGGTAAAGGTTGCAATGGCATCGGCTGTTTTGCCGGAGTCGCGCAGGATGACCCCTTTCAGAAAGCGCATCTGTGGATCACGCGGTTTGCCAACCAGATGCTGGTCGGCCTTGTTCAAAGCCTCGGCCAACTTACCCGCACGCACCAACTGCGAGACATCCGAATATTCGTCTGCGTGGGCCAGCGAAAACGCCATGGCAAGGGCCAAGGTCAGAACCCGCAGTGGCCGGCGTACATGTGAGTGCGTGTGCGTCATAGAGCTTTCAGAATCTCAAGCGTTGGGAAAGCCGTCTGTCCGGGGCTTTATACTGCCTCGAATTGTAGCTGAGGGGGCGTCAGCGCCCTCGGCCAACGACCTAGAATTACTCTGAAGCGATCTGAACGAGCTGGCCAAGTCGCCAGGAACGGGCGATCCTGAGCAAAGGCACTGAATAACCCATGAGTTTGAGAATTTACAACACGCTCACGCGTGCGCTGGAGCCATTTTCTTCGATCGATCCGGGCCATGTCCGCATGTATGTATGCGGGATGACCATTTATGATTTGTGCCACATCGGTCACGCCAGAATGGCCATGGCCTTTGATATCGTGCAGCGTTGGCTCAAGAGCAGTGGCTACCGCGTGACCTATGTCCGCAACATCACGGACATTGACGACAAGATCATTCGCCGCGCACTGGAGCGCAACATCCCGATCCGGGCATTAACGGACGAAATGATTGGCGTGATGCACGACGACATTGGACGACTCGGTATTGAAGCGCCGACCATTGAGCCGCGTGCCACCGAATATGTACCGCAGATGCTGGACATGATTCGCCAGTTGGAGGACAAAGGCCTGGCCTACAAAGCCGGATCGGGTGACGTGAACTTTGCAGTACGCAAGTTCGCCGGTTACGGCAAGTTGTCTGGAAAGTCGCTCGAAGATTTGCGTGCCGGGGAGCGGGTGGCGGTGGACGACGGCAAGGCCGACCCGATGGACTTTGTTTTGTGGAAGTCCGCCAAGGTGGAGGAACCCGAAGACGCCAAATGGGACAGTGCTGACAGTGGCCATACCTACGGGGTCGGGCGCCCGGGTTGGCACATTGAGTGTTCTGCCATGAGCTGCCAGACTCTAGGTGAGACTTTTGACATCCATGGCGGCGGAGCCGATCTGCAATTTCCCCACCATGAAAATGAAATTGCCCAAACCGAGGGCGTCACCGGCCAGCCGATGGCCAGGGTCTGGATGCACAACGGCTTGGTTCAATTGGACAACGAAAAGATGTCCAAGAGCCTGGGAAATTTCTTTACGATCCGAGAGGTACTGTCGAAGTACGACCCGCAAACCGTGCGCTTTTTCCTGGTGCGCGGTCACTACCGCACGGCATTGGGCTATAGCGACGCCCACTTGGATGACGCTCGCAACGCACTTCGGCGTTTGTACACCGCGCTCGATCTGGTGCCCCCGGCGACAAGCGGTGACATCGACTGGACACACTCTTATGCACTGAGATTCAAGTCGGCAATGGACGACGACTTCGGGACGCCCGAGGCCGTGGCGGTTTTGTTTGATCTGGCCGGCGAAGTGAATCGCACCCGGTCTTCCGCGTTGTCTGCCTTGTTACGTTCTTTGGGCGGCGTGCTGGGCTTGTTGCAGGACAACCCAAAGGCGTTCCTGCAGGCGGGTGCCCGGCTGGACGATTCTGCGATTCAAGCCAAAATCCAGCAGCGTGCGGACGCCAAGGCGGGGCGCGATTTCGCGCTGGCTGACGCCATTCGTGATGAACTTCTCGCCTTGGGTATTGTGCTCAAAGACTCTGCCAACGGAACAAGTTGGGAAGTTCAGTCGTGATGGCGACTGTCAAGAAACCGATCAGCGAGCGACAGACACCCGGTTTTTGGGAGGATGCGTGCAAACACCTGGTCAAGAAGGACCGGGTCATGAAGCGCTTGATCCCGCAATTTGGCGACGCCTGCCTTGAGACCCGTGGCGACGCGTTTGTGACCCTGGCCCGCAGCATTGTCGGGCAGCAAATTTCTGTCAAGGCGGCCCAAACGGTGTGGGACCGTTTTGCATTGCTGTCGCGCAAAATGACCCCGGCCAATGTGCTCAAGCTCAAGGTCGACGACATGCGTTCCGCTGGTTTGAGTGCCCGTAAAGTGGAGTACCTGGTGGACTTGGCCCTTCATTTTGACAATGGGGCCTTGCATGTGAAGTCGTGGGACGCCATGAGCGATGATGAGATCGTCGCCGAGTTGGTTGCCATACGGGGTATTGGCCGCTGGACGGCGGAGATGTTCCTCATCTTCTACTTGATGCGACCCAATGTGTTGCCACTCGACGATGTGGGTCTGATCAATGGCATCAGCGTGAACTATTTTTCCGGCGATGCAGTCAGCAGAAGCGATGCGCGCGAGGTAGCTGCGGCTTGGACCCCGTACTGCACCGTGGCAACTTGGTATATTTGGCGCTCGTTGGAGCCGGTGCCGGTGGGGTATTGAAACCATGCAGGACAGGCCGCGCTGCCAAGCGCGAGGACCTGTTCACTACTGATGAGGATGTAACCATGGCCAAGAAAGTGTTTCTGGATTTTGAACAGCCGATTGCGGAGCTCGAAACCAAAATCGAAGAATTGCGTTATGTGCAGAATGAATCTGCTGTTGATATTTCTGCTGAAATCGAGCAACTTAGCAAGAAGAGCCAACAGCTTACCAAGGACATCTATAGCGACCTGACGCCCTGGCAGATCACCAAGATTGCCCGCCATGCGGAGCGCCCCTACACGCTGGACTACATCAACGAACTGTTCACCCATTTTGTGGAATTGCATGGTGATCGCCATTTTGCGGATGACCTGAGCATTGTCGGTGGTCTGGCGCGTTTCAACGGAACGCCTTGCATGGTGCTGGGTCATCAAAAGGGACGTGACACCAGGGAGCGCGGTCTGCGCAACTTTGGAATGAGCCGGCCGGAGGGGTATCGCAAAGCTTTGCGATTGATGAAGTTGGCCGAAAAATTCCACCTGCCCGTGTTTACGTTTGTAGACACGCCGGGTGCCTACCCCGGCATTGACGCAGAAGAACGCGGTCAATCAGAGGCTATCGGTCGGAACATTTTTGAGATGGCACAACTCGAAGTGCCCATCATTACCACCATCATTGGTGAAGGTGGCTCGGGTGGCGCGCTGGCGATCTCGGTGGCTGACCAGGTGGTGATGCTGCAATATTCCATTTACTCCGTGATCAGCCCCGAAGGCTGTGCCTCTATTTTGTGGAAGACTTCGGACAAGGCGTCGGACGCGGCGGACGCCATGGGCATCACAGCCCACAGGCTCAAAGCAATGGGCGTGATTGACAAGATCGTCAATGAGCCGGTGGGAGGAGCGCACCGTGATATCAAACAGGCAGCTGCATTTTTGAAACGTGCCCTGTCCGACGCATATCGGCAGCTGAGCGACCTGAAGGTCAAAGAATTGCTGGACCGGCGGTATGAGCGATTGCAGAGTTATGGGCGCTTTACAGACACCAAGGCGGCCAGTCGTTAAGTGGGTGTTGGCCGCTGGTGGCGGTTGGATGTACAGGTGCCATGACCCAGTTCGTTGAACAGGCGATTCAGCGTTTTAGTCCCCAATTGCCGCTGGCGGTTGCTTTGAGCGGCGGTGCTGATTCTGTGGCGTTGTTGCTGGCGTGTACCCGAAAGTGGCCAGGGCAAGTGGTCGCATTGCATGTCAACCACGACTTGCAGGACGCAGCATCGACCTTTGAAGGCCACTGCCGCATCGTTTGCCAACGATTGAATGTTCCCCTGTATGTTCAAAAAGTGAACGCCCGCCATTGTTCGGGCGAGAGCCCGGAAGATGCCGCGCGCCAGGCACGATACATGGCTATTTCGGCTCTAGCCCTCGTACCTTGTGCGCAAGGTGCTATTAAATCAATAGCAATTGCGCAACATGCTGATGACCAGGTTGAGACCGTACTATTGGCCTTAAGCCGTGGTGCCGGCCTCGCCGGTTTGAGCGCCATGCCGAGTCGATGGGAGCGCGACGGTTTGCACTACTACCGCCCGTTTTTGCAGGTTTCCGGTGCGGACATCCGAAGCTGGCTGGAGTCGCAAGAAGTCAGCCATGCAGAAGACCCGAGCAATCTGGATGAACGCTATACCCGCAACCGTATCAGGGCGCAGGTAATGCCGGTTTTGCGCGCAGCCTTTCCGCAGTTTCTTGACACATTTGGACGAAGTGCGTTACACGCAGCGCAGGCTCAGTTGTTGCTGGATGAGCTGGCGACACAGGATTGCGATCAGGTTTGTCACAAAGAGGATGGCCTGCTGGAGATCAAGGCTCTGCAAGTTCTTAGCAATGCACGACAAGCCAATCTGCTGCGCTATTGGTTAAAGAAGACTTTCCATGTAGTCCCTAGTACTGCACAACTTGACGAGTTGCTGCATCAGATCGCAGCGTGCACGACCAGGGCGCACCACATACACATCAAGCTTGGGCGCGGTTTTGTTCAACGCCGTGGCTCGCGATTGACTTGGTACAATCCCTAGGTTTTGCTTCACATAATCCCGATTCCATGGCACTGATTGTTCACAAATACGGCGGCACTTCGATGGGTTCAACGGAACGCATCCGCAATGTCGCCAAACGCGTCGCCAAATGGGCACGCGCAGGTCATCAGATGGTGGTTGTTCCTTCAGCGATGAGCGGCGAAACGAACCGCCTGCTCGGCTTGGCCAAGGAACTGGCTCCCACCAGGCAAGATGAAGCCTATGGTCGCGAGCTCGACATGTTGGCCGCCACAGGAGAGCAGGCTTCATCCGCATTGCTGGCGATTGCCTTGCAGGCCGAGGGACTTGATTCCGTCAGTTATGCCGGCTGGCAGGTGCCGATTCGTACCAATAGTGCGTATACCAAGGCCCGTATCGAGTCCATCGACGATTCCCGTGTACGTGCTGACCTGGAGACGGGCAAAGTCGTGATCGTCACCGGCTTTCAGGGCATGGATGAACATGGGCATATCACAACCTTGGGTCGTGGTGGCTCCGATACGTCGGCGGTGGCGGTGGCTGCTGCAATGAAAGCGTCGGAATGCCTCATCTACACCGATGTGGACGGTGTGTACACCACTGACCCGCGGGTTGTCGCCGAGGCCCGTCGATTGAAGACGGTGAGCTTTGAAGAGATGTTGGAGATGGCATCTATGGGCTCCAAGGTGCTGCAGATTCGTTCGGTGGAGTTTGCTGGTAAGTACAAGGTACCGCTGCGTGTTTTGAGCAGCTTTACCGACTGGGATATCGATATCGAAGAAGAGGCCAAGTCTGGCACCCTGATTACTTTTGAGGAAGACGAGAAAATGGAACAAGCCATTGTTTCGGGCATCGCATTCAACCGCGATGAAGCGAAAATTTCGGTTATGGGTGTGCCCGACAAACCTGGCATCGCGTTTCAGATTTTGGGCGCAGTCGCTGACGCCAACATCGAAGTGGACATGATCATCCAGAACTTGAGCAAAGACGGAAAGACCGACTTCAGTTTTACGGTAAATCGTGGTGAGTACAGCAAGACCGTTGAGTTGTTACGCACAAAGGTTCTTCCCAATCTGGGGGCGGAAGAAGTGGTTGGCGACACCAAGATCTGCAAGGTGTCCATCGTGGGTATCGGTATGCGTAGCCATGTGGGGGTGGCCAGTCGCATGTTCCGCGTTTTGAGTGAAGAAGGTATCAACATCCAGATGATTTCCACATCGGAAATCAAGACTTCCGTTGTTATCGACGAGAAGTACATGGAGCTGGCAGTACGAGCGTTGCACAAAGCTTTTGATCTTGATCAGCCGGCCGATTGAAAATCGGGCAGAGTCGTGCGATAATCATCGCTGTTCAGGAAACGTGACCGAGTGGCCGAAGGTGCTCCCCTGCTAAGGGAGTATGGGGTGTAGAGCCTCATCGAGGGTTCGAATCCCTCCGTTTCCGCCAGACAAAAAGCCACCGCAAGGTGGCTTTTTTTTGTCCTGCGCCAGATGACGCCGCGCGCCGTGTCGCAACCAGTCGTAAAAAAGCAGGCGCTGCCGTGGCGCAGACGTTATGGTGGCGCTTTATCTCCCGGAGCCCCCATGTTGTTGAAGACCCCCCTGATCAGCGCGACGCTCGCATGTCTGGTCATTCTGGCCGGCTGTGCCGCACCCGGTGCACCCTCGACGGGCACCAGCCCCATGCCGCCACCTCCCCCGGGGACCGCCTGCAATGCGCAGGGTGCGCAGTTCGCCATCGGCAAGGCGCCACAGCGGCTGTGCGTCACGCTTGGCATCGCGCAG
>CAZMXB010000097.1:0-16888 GCA_964569855.1 uncultured Rhodoferax sp. | reverse complement strand
GGGGCGCATCGGGCAGGCGGGCCAGCACCAGATGGACGATGTTCTCGGCCATGTCATGCTCACCCCAGGTGATGAAGATCTTGGTGCCGAAGATCTTGAACGTGCCATCGGGCTGGGGTTCGGCGCGGGTGCGTACGGCGGCCAGGTCGCTGCCGGCCTGGGGCTCGGTCAGATTCATGGTGCCGGTCCACTTCCCGGCGACCAGATTTTCCAGGTAGGTGGCCTTGAGTTCGTCGGAACCGGCGGTCAGCAGGGCTTCGATGGCGCCGTCGCTGAGCAGCGGACACAGCGCAAAACTCATATTGGCAGAGTTTTGCATCTCGCCGCACACGGAGCCGATCGTCTTGGGCAGCCCTTGCCCTCCAAAATCGACCGGGTGCTGGAGCCCTTGCCAGCCGCCGGCGGTAAACTGCTTAAAGGCTTCCTTGAAGCCCGGTGTCGCCGTCACCACGCCACCTTTCCAACTCGATGGATTTTTGTCACCCTCCCAGTTCAGTGGCGCCAAGACGCCTTCGGTGAACTTGGCAGCCTCTTCCAGAACCGCCTGCGCAGTGTCCAGACCCGCGTCCTCGAAACCGGGAATCTGTGCAATCTGGTCAATCCTGGCCAGGTGCTGGATGTTGAACAACATGTCTTTGACGGGTGCGACGTAGCTCATGGGGTACCTTCGGAAATTACAGTGGGGAAAAACGAGAACTGACGGCAACAACGCAAAAAAAGGGCATCCCGTGGGATGCCCTTTTCGGGTCGCGCTTTACAGCGCGGCGGTTAGCTCCGGCACAGCCACAAACAGATCGGCCTCCAGCCCGTAGTCGGCCACGCTGAAAATCGGGGCCTCGGGGTCCTTGTTGATGGCCACGATGACCTTACTGTCTTTCATGCCGGCCAAGTGCTGGATGGCGCCGCTGATACCGGCTGCAATGTACAACTGGGGCGCCACAATCTTGCCGGTCTGACCCACTTGCCAGTCATTGGGTGCATAACCTGCGTCCACCGCCGCACGCGATGCGCCGAGCGCTGCACCAAGCTTGTCCGCCAGCGGGGTCATGACATCCATGAACTTTTCGCTGGAACCCAGAGCCCGGCCACCAGACACGATGATCTTGGCAGCAGTCAATTCGGGGCGGTCGTTCTTGGCGATTTCAGAACCGACAAACGTGGCCTGGGCGCTGGCGCCAATCGCCGCCAGCACTTCGACCGCGGCGCTGCCGCCAGCGGCTGCAGCGGGGTCGAAACCCGTGGTACGCACGGTCAACACCTTTGTGGCGTCTTGGCTTTGCACGGTGGCGATGGCGTTACCGGCGTAGATGGGGCGTTCAAAGGTGTCGGCACTTTCCACCTTGGTGATGTCGGAGATCTGCCCGACGTCCAACTTGGCGGCGACGCGGGGGGCCACGTTCTTTCCCGATGCAGTTGCCGGAAACAGGATGTGGCTGTAGCTGGCAGCCACGGCGACGACCTGTGCGGCCACGTTTTCAGCCAGTCCGTGGGCGAAACCGTCCGCGTCCGCATGCAGCACTTTGGCGACGCCCGCGATTTGCGCGGCGGCAGCGGCAGCGGCGCCGGCATTGCTGCCAGCGACCAGTACATGTACGTCACCACCACATTGCAGGGCTGCGGTGACGGTGTTGAGAGTTGCACCCTTGATGAATGTGTTGTCGTGTTCAGCAATAACGAGAGATGTCATTTTGGGTCCTCAGATTACCTTGGCTTCTGTTTTCAACTTGGCTACGAGAGTCGCCACATCCGGCACCTTGATACCGGCGCTGCGCTTGGGCGGCTCCACCACTTTGAGGGTCTTGATGCGGGGAGTGACGTCCACACCCAAGGCCTCGGGGGTAAAGGTTTCCAGCGGCTTCTTCTTGGCCTTCATGATGTTGGGCAAGGTCACATAACGCGGCTCGTTCAGGCGCAGGTCGGTGGTGATCACCGCAGGCAACGTCAGCGATACGGTTTCCGAACCCCCATCTACCTCACGGGTGATGCTGGCCTTGCCTTCGACGATCTCAACCTTGCTGGCAAAGGTGCCCTGGGGCAGGTCAGCCAATGCGGCGAGCATCTGACCCGTCTGGTTGCAGTCGTCATCAATGGCCTGCTTGCCCAGGATGATCAAGCCAGGTTGTTCCTTGTCGATCAGAGCCTTGAGCAGCTTGGCCACGGCCAGGGGCTGCAACTCGACCGCGGTTTCGACCAGGATGGCACGGTCGGCGCCGATGGCCATGGCGGTGCGCAGGGTTTCCTGGCACTGGGTCACGCCACAGGAAACGGCGATGACTTCGGTCACCACGCCCTTTTCCTTCAGACGCACGGCCTCTTCAATGGCAATTTCGTCAAAGGGGTTCATGCTCATCTTGACGTTGGCGGTATCGACACCGCTGCCGTCGGACTTGACCCGAACCTTCACGTTGTAATCGACCACGCGTTTTACACTTACCAGGACTTTCATGCTGCCGCTCCAGATGGTTACAAAATGCTTTCTGTACTTGACGTACACGTCAACTGCTCGATTCTATGCCGGGGCGCCTCAAGCGCCGTCACCCGGATGACTCAATTCACGGAGTTTCAAAAAATAGAACGACCGTGCTTTTTTAAATTATAACCTTACACACAAACAGCGCAAGCCCCCGCTTTCACTGGGGACTCAGCGGCTGTGGATCACGCGCTGCGGGAAAGGAATCTCGATCAGGTTGGCCCGCAAAGCCGCCAGAATTGCCCGATTAACGTCGGAGCGCAGGTTCATCTGGCCGTTCTGTATATCTCCAAGCCAGTAAGCCACGGTGAATTCCAGTCCGTCAGCACCGAACGACGACAGGAAAACCGAGGGAGACGGGTCCCGCAGAACCCGCTTCTGGGCCAGCGTTGCTTGCAGCAACAGTTCGGAAACCTGCTCCACATTGCTGTCGTAGGCGACCGACACCGTGGTGGTCTGGAGTACATGCGAGTCGGCCAGTGACAAGTTCTCCACCCGGCTGGTTATCAGCATTTCATTGGGTACGATGGACTCCCGCCCGGTCTGTGAACGCACCACGGTATAGCGGGCATTGATCTCGGTGATGATGCCTTCAAAATTATCCACCCGCACGCTGTCGCCAATGCGCATGCTGCGCTCGGCCAGGATGACGAAACCGCTGATGTAGTTGGCGGCCAGTTTTTGCAGGCCAAAACCAATGCCCACGCCGACCGCGCCACCCAGCACCGACAGGGCCGTGAGATCGATGCCAACCGCCGACAACGCCAGCATCACGCCAACAAACATCAACAGAGCCCGTGTGGCATTGCTCACAGCCTTGCGCAACGACAACTCTCCGCCGGTAGCCGAACGCAACAAACGCGTTTCCAGTGCAGCGGAAATCCACAGAGTGATGATGAGCACGGCACCGGCCGTCAGCATGCCTTCGATCATGGTCCGCACCGACAGCGACGTGGCCCCCACCTTCCAGGTGATCTGGTCCAGCTCATTGAGCACCACCGGCAACAGGCCGCTGACCCACATCACCATGGCCGCCCATGCCACCCACGAAATGGTGTGCTCCAGCGAACGGGCCCAACGCGCCTCGGCAAAGGCCACATTGAGTACCTTGACGCCCACACGTATTACCACCAATGCCACCAACACCGGTATCACCACCTTGAACACAGCCACCGTGGCCAGCTGCCCCAGAAACGCCCGAGCTACATACCCGAGGCACAACAGGACCAGCGGAAACAAAACCCCATCCACGGAGCGCCGGCCAAACCAGATGGAGCGGGCATCGGCACCCCCCAATGCCCGGCGCACCGCGGCCACCACCGCCCACGCCAGTCCCACACAAATCGCCAACGCCAACAACTCCACCAGTACCGTGGGGCGGGTAAAGGCCGTCAACCAGCCTTCGAGATCATCTATCGGCTTGGGTGCCGCGGTATGGACTGCGCCAGCCATTACAGATCCGCCAGCACGCGAATGTGGGCCTCGACGCTCAGCGCCAGGGCGTCGAGGTTGTAGCCACCCTCCAGGCAGGACACGATGCGCCCTTTCGCGTGCCGCTGTGCCACATCCTTGACACGTTGGGTGATCCAGGCATAGTCGCCCTCTACCAGCCCCATTTGCCCCATGTCGTCCGCGCGGTGGGCATCAAATCCGGCGCTGATGAAAATCATCTCTGGCCGGTACGCCTCCAGCCGGGGCAACCAATGCGCCGTGATCAGATCACGCACTTGCGGACCTTTGGTGTAGGCCGGCACCGGCACGTTGACCAGGTTGCTGGCATGCGAGCGCGAACCGCCCTCCGGATAAAACGGGTGCTGAAAAAAACTGACCATCAGAATGCGCTGGTCACCGGCCACGATGTGCTCGGTGCCGTTGCCGTGGTGCACGTCAAAGTCCACAATCGCAACGCGCTTGAGGCCATGGCGCTCCAGCGCATACCGTGCGGCAACCGCCACATTATTGAAAAAACAGAAACCCATGGCCTTGTTGCGGCAGGCATGGTGACCCGGCGGGCGGATCGCGCAGAACGCGTTTTCCATCTCGCCAGCGATCACCGCGTCGGTGGCTGCAATGGCCGCGCCGGCCGCGCGCAGGGACGCATCCCAGGTGAACACATTCATCGAGGTGTCCGGATCGATCTGAGCGTGGCTGGGGCCCCCTGCCTCGATCTCCTCCCGCAAGCCGTCGGTTAGCCCGCGCAGGGCCGCCACATGCATGCGGTCATGGGCCAGTTCGATATCGGTCACGGGCGCCGGGGGCGCCTCACGTCGCTCCAGCGCATCACCAACACCGCTGGCCAACAACTGGTTTTCAATCGCGTCGAGCCGCTCGGGGCATTCGGGGTGCCCAGCGCCCATCTCATGTTTCCAGCAATCGGGGTGGGTAAAGTATCCGGTCTTGTTCACCAATGCACTCGCAAATCAAAATTTTCGGGTAACGTCCTGAAATGGACGCACAAATCAAACTCAAATCCCTGCTTGACCAGCTTAACACGGTGATTGTGGGCAAGCCGGCACAAATCCAGGATTGCGTAGCCTGTCTGCTCGCCGGGGGTCACCTGTTGATCGACGATGTGCCTGGCGTCGGCAAGACCACTTTGGCCCACGCGCTGGCCCGCACCTTTGGCCTGCAATTCTCGCGCGTGCAGTTCACCTCGGACCTGATGCCCAGTGACCTGTCAGGCGTGTCCATCTACGAACGCGGCAAGGAAGCCTTTGTGTTCCACCCCGGCCCCATCTTCGCCCAGGTGCTGCTGGCCGACGAAATCAACCGTGCCAGTCCCAAAACGCAAAGCGCATTGCTGGAAGCGATGGAAGAAAAGCAGGTCACCATCGAAGGTGAAACGCGGCCCCTGCCCCTGCCTTTTTTTGTGATCGCCACCCAGAACCCGCTGGACCAGGTGGGAACCTACGCCTTGCCGGAGTCCCAGATGGACCGTTTCCTGATGCGCATCTCCTTGGGCTACCCCGACCGCTTGGCCGAACGCGAGTTGCTGTCGGGGCTGGACCGCCGAGACATTGTCGAGCGCCTGCCTAGCCAGTTGTCTCAGGACGAATTGCAACAGTTGCAGCAGCAGGTGCTGGCCGTCCACGCTGCCGGGCCATTGCTGGACTATGTGCAGGATCTGATCGCCGCGACCCGTTCCGGCCAGTGGTTTTTGCAGGGCCTCTCGCCGCGCGCGGGCATTGCCGTGGTGCGTGCCGCCAAAGCTCAGGCACTGCTCAGTGGCCGCGACTACGTCGCACCCGACGACGTGCAGGCCATGTTGCCGCAAACAATCGCCCACCGGCTGATCCCGGTTGGCGACTCCGGGCGCGGTTCCGTAGAACAGGTCCGCGCCATGCTGGCGGCTGTGCCTCTTCCATGATCGAGGTCCGTCCGTGACAAGCTTGGGGGTTTCGCCTTTGCCCAACCCGGTTTGGCACCCACTGGCCCATATCCAGGGCCGGTTTCGCCAGTGGTGGCAGGCCCGCCTGCCGTTGCGCGACAGCATCACGCTGACCCAGCGCAATGTCTACATTCTGCCCACCCGACCCGGCTTCATGCTGGGCATTACGCTGCTGGTGCTGCTGATTGCTTCCATCAACTTCCAGCTCAACCTGGGATATGTGTTGACCTTTTTGCTGACCGGCAGCGCCGTTGTCGGCATGCACGTGTGCCACGGCACGCTGCGTGGCATAACTATGAATTTGGTAGCACCCGAGCCCCAATTCGCAGGGGCAAGCGTCACGATCGGTGTCAACCTGTTGAGCCAGAGGCGCAGCCCGCGCTACGGCATTGGCCTGGCCATATTGGGAACCGAACACTGGAGCTGGACCGATGTTCCAGCCCAAGGCAGTGCCAAGGTGCAAGTGGCTTTCCAGCCACCTCGGCGCGGTTTGCACCTGGTGCCGCCACTGACGGCAGAGACCCGCTTTCCACTGGGCACGTTCAGGGTCTGGACAGTGTGGCGTCCGGCGGCCAAGGTGCTGGTATACCCTGCCGCTGAACTCCACCCCCCGCCGTTGCCCCCTGGCGAGCCGCGCGCTGGCGGCGGCGCCGCCGTGCAACGGCAAAGCACTGGGGAATTTGACGGTATCCGGGCCTACCGGCGTGGCGATCCTCTCAAACTGGTGGTCTGGAAAAAAACCGCGAAGTCCGACACCCTGGTCAGCCGCGATGCCTTGCAAGTGCAACGTTTTGAGCTCTGGCTGGACCTTGCCCACGCCGGTGTGGCCGGTGCCGGCGCGGGAGCCACCGGCGGGCCAGGCTTCGAACGGGCGTTGTCGCGCCTGTGCGCCTGGGTGTTGATGGCCGAAAAACAGGGCCTGCAGTACGGTCTGCGCTTGCCTGGCCAGGAAATTGCGCCGGGGCATGGCGAGGCCCACAAGAAAAACTGCCTGCAGGCGTTGGCGGTCGCATGAAACAGTGGGATGCTTATAGACACCTGCCCCGCGAGGCACGCGACACGCTGTTCCTGCTGGGGGTGATCGCCTGGATCATCGCACCGCAAGTCAACCACCTGCCGCTGTGGTGCAGTGTCGTGGCGACAGGGGTGCTGATATGGCGCGCTTACCTCGCTGTGCGCGGGCTCACGCTGCCATCACGCTGGTGGATGATGGGGCTGCTCCTGCTGGCCACCGCAGCCACTTTCTACACCCACCGTACGCTGCTGGGGCGCGACGCGGGTGTGACTTATATCGTGGTCCTGCTAACCCTCAAGACGCTGGAAATGCGGGCCCGGCGTGATGCGTTTGTGATCTTTTTCCTGGGGTTCTTCACGTTACTGAGCAACTTCTTTTTTTCGCAAAGTCTGCCGATCGCCATGTCCATGCTGCTGGGGTTGCTGGGGCTGCTGACGGCGCTGGTGAACAGCCACATGCCGGTGGGTCGCCCCCCCCTGTTGCAGGCCGCCAAAACCGCAGGATGGATGGCACTGCTGGGCGCTCCCATCATGGCCGTGTTGTTTGTGTTGTTCCCGCGGGTTGCGCCGCTGTGGGGTGTCCCCAGTGATGCCATGACGGGACGCAGTGGCCTGTCAGCCTCCATGCAGGTGGGCGCGATCGCCAGTCTGGCACTGGATGAGAGCGTCGCCTTTCGCGTACGGTTTGACGGACCGGCACCGCCCATGAACGACATGTACTTTCGCGGACCGGTGTTGTCCAGCTTTGATGGTCGAGAATGGCGCCCCTTGCGCTCCATCCTGCCCCCGCAAGTGCGGCTGGACGCCGACCTGAGCGTACAGGGCAAAGCCTTCAACTACCAGGTCACGCTGGAGGCGAACACGCGCCCCTGGCTGCTGCTGCTGGACGCAGCCCCCAACAAACCCACAGTACCGGGCTTTGAGCCGCGCATGACATCCGATCTGCAGTGGGTGGTTGAACGCCCCATCATCGACCTGGTGCGCTACAGCGCACAAAGCTACAACAGCTTCCGCCATGGCCCGGTCAACCGGGTGACCGGGCTGCAGGACTACATCAACCTGCCGTTTGACTCCAACCCGCGCACCCGGCAACTGGCGGCCGAAATCCGGCAAGAACCGCGCAACGCGGGTGCTGACATCCCTCAACTGGTCGACGCCGTGCTGGAGCGTCTGCGCACCGGTGGCTACACCTACACGCTGGAGCCCGGGGTCTACGGCACCCACACGGCCGACGAGTTCTGGTTGGACCGCAAAGAGGGTTTTTGCGAACACATCGCGTCAAGTTTTGTTGTTCTGATGCGCTCCATGGGCATTCCGGCCCGGCTCGTAACGGGTTACCAGGGCGGCACCCTCAATTCGGTGGACGGTTTCTGGGTCATTCGCCAAAGTGACGCCCATGCCTGGACCGAGGTCTGGATGGCCGGGCGCGGCTGGGTACGGGTGGACCCCACGTCTGCGGTATCCCCAGGGCGTACCGGCAGCTTCACCCGCCTGCAGGCACCGCGTGGCGCCATCGCAACCGTCCTCAACAACGTCAGCCCGCAGTTCACGCTCAACCTGCGTGCACTGTGGGACGCCGCCAACAATGGCTGGAACCAGTGGGTATTGAATTACACCCAAAGTCGGCAGCTCAACCTGTTGCGCAACCTGGGCTTTGAGTCGCCAAGCTGGGAAGACCTGAGTTATGTACTGATTGCTGTGGTGGTGCTCGCCAGTCTGGTGGGAGCTGCGTGGACGCTGTGGGAGAAGCACCGCCAGGACCCCTGGCTGCGCCTGCTGCACCAAACCGCCACGCGCCTGCGCAAGGCCGGGTTGGCGGTGACCGACAACACGCCGCCAAGACACATGGCAGCCCTGGTGACGCAGCACAGCGCCCCCCAGGACACTGCGCTGGGTCCGTTGTGCGACTGGCTGTTGCGGATGGAAAGCTGGCGCTATGCGCCAGGCTCCGCCACCCAGCAACTCGCTACACTACGACGAGAATTCCGTCACCTGCCCTGGCCTCAACGTTTGCCGTGAATCCATCACCCCGTGCGGGCTCCACCCTGCTCCGAATTGCTCCATTATTGATAGCTGCTTGCGCAATCAACGCGGCGGCTGGAGACCTGAAGCACACAAAGGCTGCAGCAGCATCCAAGCGCAAGCCTCGCGCCGACTCTGTCATGCGTGTCAAGCCCCAACCAGTAGCGTCCAGGCGCAAAAACGCAAACACCGGTCCACTGTATGCGACCCGCCCCGAAGTCATGGTGGCGGCGGACGACATTGCGCAGCGTCTGGCGCTGCCGCCCCAATGGGTGCGCAATGCTATGGGCCAGTCGCACTACGTGCCCGCCGTTGTCCGCGCCAGCGCGCCACCACCCGTGGGTACGGCCAAGAACTGGACCGTCTACCGCAGCCGCTTTATTGATGCCATCCGCATTGGTGCTGGCGTCAAATTCTGGCAGGACAACCGCGAAACCCTGCAGCGGGCAGAGCAACAACTGGGTGTGCCCGCCGAAATCATTGTGGGCATCATCGGTGTCGAGACCATTTACGGACAGCAGACTGGCACCTTCCGGGTGATGGATGCATTGACCACGCTGGCATTCGACTTCCCGGCCCAGCACCCCAGGGCAGCCGCACGCGCGGCTTTTTTTCGCTCCGAGCTGGAAGCCTTTTTGACATTGACCCACCGCACCGGCACCAACCCGCTGGCCCTGCGCGGCAGTTACGCTGGTGCCATGGGTTTGCCGCAATTCATGCCGTCCAGCTTGAGTAACTATGCAATCGACTTTGATGGTGATGGCAGGGTCGACCTGTTTCACAGCCCGGCGGATGTCATCGGTTCGGTAGCCAACTACTTCAAGTCCTTTGGCTGGAAGACCGGCATGCCCACACACTACCCGGTGCACCTGGTCAGCGACGATGCGGGCCGCACCGCGCTGCTGGCACCCGACATCCGGCCCACCTTCAGCAGCGCAGACATGGCCAGTAAAGGTGGGGGACTCGGGCCGGAAGGCCTGCAGCACATAGGGCCGCTGGCCCTGGTGGAATTGCAGAACGGAGACGCCGCACCGCTGTACCTGGCCGGCACCGAAAATTTCTACACCATCACCCGCTACAACTGGAGCAGTTACTACGCGCTGGCGGTCATCGAACTCGGGCAGGAAGTGGCTGCGGCTATGCCAAAATAAGTGATGATCGCCGACACTGACCTTTCCGCTCCCGTTGCACCTGCCGCTGAACATGTTGCTGAACATGCAGCGTATGCACCCGATGAAGAGGTCACCACCACGCTATACCGCGCTGCCATCGGGCCGGTCAGCAACGCCTACTATCTGCCGATCTTTACCCGCTTCGACGCACTGGACCACGCGGGCATGCGTTGGAATACGGCTGCCAGTTTGAGTACGTTCAACTGGCTGCTGTTCCGTCGGCTGTGGGGTACCGCAGTCATGTATGTCACCGGCACCGTGGCGCTGTTATTGCTGTTGGTCGGCACCGTTCAGATGATGTTTCAGTGGTCGGACACCCTGATCGCTGCGCTGACACTGGGTTTTGGACTGATCGTCTTCGTGTTGCCCGGCCTGTTTGGAAATGCGGTGTTCTACGCCAACTGCCGCAAACGCATGTCCCGCGCGCTGGTGGGCCACAACACCGTGACCGAAGCCTGTGCCGAATTGACGCGTGAAGCCCCTACCCGGCGCAGCGCTTACGTATTGCTGGCCGTCAATGCGGCGGCGACAGTAGTGGCGGGTTTCTTTTACCTGCAGATTTCGGGCTTCAGCCCGTTTGCGGAAACGCACCACAGCGCCCCCGAGGTCGGGCAGACAACGGTTGCGGGGTCCATTGAGAACAAAGCAACGCCGGCTCAGGCAACACCGGAACTTGCACAGGTTGGCGCAGCAACTGCTTTGGCGGGCGCCGCGCCCAGCAGCGTTACCGTGTCTGCTCCCGTGGTCGCTGCACCCTTGGCTGCCGCTCCCGAGACTGCCGCAATGGCCGTAACGGCAGCAGCCGCCAAACCCATCCCTGCAGCCTCGATGGCCAGCAAAGACGCGCCAGACAAGCCCTACTTCATCAACGTCGGCCTGTTTGCGGTGCCCGGCAATGCGGCCAAGGCCCATGCCAAATTGCTGGACGCGCAGTTGCCCTCGGTAACACGCGAACTCAAGTCGTCGACCAAAGGGCAATTGACACGGGTCCGCGTAGGGCCGTTTGCAAGCCGCGAAAAGGCACAAGATGCGGTGTTGAAAATCAAGGCCCTGCAACTCGAAGCCGTCATCGTGCAGCCCTGAGGCACAGAGGCAACGCCGACCACGTCGTGCGCGTTGCGGCCCGGCACCTAGCTTTACTCGTCGCGCAGGTGGGGAGTGGACTGGCCTTCTGCCAGTTCGCCGGTATCGGGATCTATCCAGTCGGCCACCCCCAACTCGTCTTCGGCTTCCTGCAGCGTTTCGCCAGGCTCCGCAGATTCTTCTCCCGCAGACTCCATGTCTGCCAAAGCGATCTCCAGGCTTTCAAAAGGTCCGAATTCCTGCGTTCCGTCGGCCGCTTGCCAGTAGTAGCCGTTCGGCCGGTGAATGATATGCCCCATTTCGAACTCTTCGCCCTCTTCCATCAGGGCTTCGTCTTCCTCCAGAAAACTGTCGGGCTCTGCAGGGACTGTGTCTTTTTTCGTCATACGGGTTCTCCAGATGGGTCAGCTTTGAATGCCCCATGCTAACCCCATCCCGGCCCCATTGTTTGACTTTGATCAGGTCCGAACCACAGCTTTCAACGCCTGGTGCGGGTCGTCGCACCAGATACCGGCAACACTCAGGCCTTTACCGGAACCAGGAACTCACGGCTGATGTGGGCTCCGAGGTCATTGACGCGGTCCAGGAACTGGGTCAGGTAGGCATGCAAACCGGTTGCCAGGATCTCGTCGATGCGACCGTACTTCAAGTCGGCCCGCAGCTTGCCGGCGCGGCGCAGGGTTTCACTGCCCGGGTCGCTGGCCACCAGCGCCAGGTTGCTCACCACTTCGTTGAGACTGGCGTGCATGGAGCGCGGCATGTCGGGACGCAGGATCAGCAACTCACCCACGCGCTCGGGCTTGATGACGTCGCGGTAGACCTTGCGGTAGACCTCGAAACCGGAAACGCTGCGCAGAATCGCACTCCAGTGGTAGAAGTCGTACTCTTGGTCCTTCTCGTTGGCGGTGCCATAAAAATCGCTTTGCAGGGCGTGGAACTTCACATCCACCAGACGCGCCGTGTTGTCGGCCCGTTCCAGGAAGGTGCCCAGGCGCATGAAGTGCAAGGCTTCGTCGATCAACATGGTGCCCACGGTAACGCCACGCGACAGGTGGGAGCGAAACTTCACCCACTCAAAGAACTGGGCCGGGTCGGCCTCAAACTCGCCGGCCTTGAGCATGCGCTTGACTTCCAGCCAGGTCTGGTTTTGGGTCTCCCAGACCTCCGTGGTCAACGTGCCACGGACCGCGCGGGCATTTTCCCGGGCGGCACCCAGGCAGGACAGGATGCTCGAAGGATTGCTCTCGTCCTTGACCATGAAATCCATGACCTCGCGCGCCTGGATGGCACCATATTTCTCGGTGTAGGTTTGGAGCAGTTCACTGATGCTCAGTAGCCCCTGCCAGCCGACCTGGGCCACGGCTTCGGACTGGGGCAACAACGTGGTCTGGTAGTTCACGTCGAGCATGCGTGCGGTGTTCTCGGCCCGCTCGGTGTAGCGGGACATCCAGAACAGGTGGTCGGCGGTACGTGACAGCATATTTATTCCTCAAACTTCCAAGATCCAGGTGTCCTTGGTGCCGCCGCCCTGTGACGAATTCACCACCAGCGAACCTTCGCGCAGCGCGACGCGTGTAAGCCCGCCGGGCACCATGCGCACTTCGCGCCCCGTGAGCACGAAAGGCCGCAAGTCAATGTGTCGCGGCGCGATGCCGGACTCGACGAATGTGGGGCAGCTCGACAACGACAGCGTTGGCTGCGCGATGTAGTTATTGGGATTGGCCTTTACCACCGCCGCGAATTCCTCAACTTCCTTCGCGGTTGATGCAGGACCGACCAGCATGCCGTAACCGCCGGCGCCGTGCACTTCCTTGACCACGAGGTCTTTCATGTTGGCGAGTACGTACGATAGATCGCTTGCCTTGCGACACTGGTACGTCGGCACGTTGTTCAGGATCGGTTCTTCACCGAGATAGAACTTGATCATGTCCGGCACGTAAGGGTAGATCGATTTGTCATCCGCAACGCCGGTGCCGATGGCGTTGCAGATAACGATATTGCCTTTCGCGTAGGCCTGAAACAGGCCGGGCACGCCGAGCACGGAATCTTCGCGGAAGGCAAGCGGATCGAGGAACACGTCATCGAGCCGGCGATACATCACGTCGACACGCTGCGGGCCGCTGGTAGTGCGCATGTAGACGTAATCGTCCTTGACGAACAGGTCCTGTCCTTCAACGAGTTCCACACCCATCTGCTGCGCGAGGAAGGTGTGCTCAAAGTACGCGCTATTGAAGCGCCCCGGCGTCAGCAGGACCACGGTCGGGTTGTCGATGTCGGTCGATTCGCGCAGCGTCTGCAGCAACAGGGCCGGATAGTGCTCGACCGGACGAACCGTCTGTCGCAGGAAAAGCTCCGGGAACAGCCGCATCATCATCTTGCGGTTCATCAGCATGTAGCTCACACCCGACGGCACGCGCAGATTGTCTTCCAGCACGTAATACTTGCCGTCGTTGTTGCGCACGATGTCGACGCCGGTGATCGAGACGTAGGTGTCATGCGGCACCTTGACGCCGACCATCTTGGTCTGGAACTGGGCATTGCCTTCGATCTGCTCGCGCGGAATCAGGCCGGCCTTGAGGATTGCCTGATCGTGATAAATGTCGGCGAGGAAACGGTTGATTGCGGTCACGCGCTGGGTGAGGCCTTTTTCGAGATAGGTCCACTCGTCAGCCGTGATGATGCGCGGAATGACGTCCGATGGAATGAGTCGCTCGGTGCCGCCTTCATCGCCATACACCGTGAACGTAATGCCGATGCGGCGGAACAGCAGATCGGCCTGGGCGCGACGCTGGGTGAGCGCCTGTTCGGGCGTGACCTCCAGCCATTCGTTGTACGGCTGATAGTGGTCACGCGGACGGAACCCGGGCGCCGTTGCCGTTGCGATTTGCATTTGCGACTGGAACTGCGCGCCGGTGGTTTGTATCTGGCCAGACGTTGCAAGCATCTCGTCGAAATGGTGAGCGGGCGGAGGCTTGATGGTGTGCATGTTCATGGCGGCGCGGCAACGGGACTTTTGCAATAGTAAGCAAACGGTGTGCCGTTGTCTCGAAAGCTTTGGAAAGCACATGCAATTGGCATGAAAGTGCTTACAGCTTTTGTTCATAAGCGCCATTTGAAAGGGCATAGCGGCAATTTATTGCATAAGTCGACTTTCGTTGATAACGGCCTTTATGCCCACATAAATAAGCGTTTTGATAAAAAGTTGATAAGCTGCCGATGACGTATTTATGCTCTTTCGCGAGAGGCGCCGCGTAGAATCGTGACCGATGTCCCTCCCTTCTCGTTACGAGCTGGAGCTTGGCGTGCGCTATGTGCGGGCCAAGCGTCGCAACAGTTTCATCTCCTTCATTTCGCTCATTTCGATGCTTGGCATTGCGCTGGGCGTCGCCGCGCTGATCATCGTGATTTCGGTGATGAATGGCTTTCAGAGCGAGCTGCGCGAACGCATGCTGGCGGCGACGGCCCACGTCG
The DNA here is from genome assembly GCA_964569855.1 of uncultured Rhodoferax sp. GTDB lineage: Bacteria > Pseudomonadota > Gammaproteobacteria > Burkholderiales > Burkholderiaceae_C > Allorhodoferax. Next base: position 2,268 of record CAZMXB010000097.1, on the reverse strand, counting down.
AAGTCAAGGGCTACGAGTCGCCGCTCAATGACTGGCAGAGTGTCGCCGCTACGCTCAGGCAAAACCCCGAAGTTGTCGCCGTGGCGCCGTATGTGCAGGGCGAGGGCTTATGGATCAACGGCGAGGTCAACAAGCCCTCGCTCGTGCGTGGCATTGACCCGACCGGCGAAGCGATGGTCGCGACCGTGCAGAAGCACATGAAGGTCGGCACCATGGACGCATTAAAGCCCGGCGAGTGGGGCGTGATCCTGGGCATCGACCTGGCGCGCAATCTCGGCGTTCGCGTTGGCGAGAAGATCGCACTGGTGACGCCGCAGGGAACGGTAACCCCGGCCGGCACTGCGCCACGAGTGAAGAGCTTCACCATCGTCGGCCTGTTTGAAATCGGCTGGATCGAGGCGGACAGTCGCGTCGCACTGATCAATGTCAGCGACGCACAGCGTTTGTATCAACTTGGCGATGCCGTGACCGGCATTCGCGTCAAACTCAAGGACCTGATGCAGGCCCGCAGTGTTGCCGATGGCTGGTTGCGCACGCTGCCGCCTGGGCTCGGCGTGTCCGACTGGACCACGCAGAACGCCAGCTTCTTCAAAGCCGTGCAGCTCGAAAAACGCGTGATGTTCATCATCCTCACGCTGATCGTCGCCGTCGCTGCGTTCAACCTCGTGAGCACCCTGGTCATGGTGGTGACCGACAAGGAGTCCGACATCGCCATCCTGCGCACGCTGGGCGCGCGGCCGTTGAGCGTCATGCAGATATTCGTGGTTCAGGGCGCCATCATCGGGGTGATTGGAACGCTGATCGGCCTCTCGCTCGGACTGTTGATCGCCTTCAACCTGGATCACGTGGTCGGCGCAATCGAGCGTGTGTTCGGCGTCACCTTCATCGACAAGACCGTGTACCTGATTACCGAATTGCCGTCGAAGGTCATTGCATCCGACGTCGTTGCCATTACGCTCATGAGTCTTGGCCTGTCGCTGTTGGCCACGCTCTATCCGAGCTGGCGCGCGAGCCGCATCAATCCTGCCGAGGCGCTGCGCTATGAGTAAGCTCGTGCTTGAAGCGACCCGTCTGGGCAAACGTTACGAAAGCGGCCCGGCCAGCACCCAGGTGCTGACTGATGTCAGTTTCAGCGTGGCCGAAGGCGAATCGGTTGCCATCGTCGGTGCATCGGGGTCGGGCAAGAGCACGCTGTTGCATTTGCTCGGTGGTCTAGATACGCCCAGCAGCGGTTCGGTGCAACTGCAGGGACGGCTGCTTGCAGATCTTTCCGACGCAGCACGTGGTGATCTGCGTAACCGTGCCCTTGGATTTGTCTATCAATTTCATCATCTGCTTGCCGAACTTACGGCTGTGCAGAACGTGGCGCTGGCGCTGCGTATTCGCCGCACGCCTGTCGCCGAGGCAGATGCCAAAGCAACGGAACTGTTGACGACGGTCGGTCTCGCGCATCGTTTGCAGCATTTGCCGTCCGAGCTTTCGGGGGGCGAACGCCAGCGCGTTGCCATTGCGCGGGCGCTGGTGACCGAGCCGGCCTGTGTGCTCGCGGACGAGCCGACCGGCAATCTCGATCAGGAAAACGGGGACCGCGTATTCGCGCTGTTGCTGGACGCGACGCGCAGCCGCAACGCCTCACTGGTGCTCGTCACGCATGACCGCGCGCTCGCCGCACGTTGTGACCGTGTGCTTGAACTGACTGCAGGACAACTGCGTGGACCGGCACTGACACAGGCAGCCACACAACTACCGGCGTCACCGGAATCATCAGAAGGATATTGATTGCATCCTAATCAACGCGCGGCGCTGTACTGGCTGTTCGCGGGTATCACCCTCTTTGCGACGATGGACGCGGCGGCCAAATGGGTCGCCCGAACCTACCCCCTCACCGCAGCGGTCTGGCTGCGCTACCTTGTTCCGACCCTGATGGTGGGCAGCTATCTGCTGGCAACCCGTGGCTGGAAGTTTGCGCACGCCCCGCGCCCGCTGATCCAGATCATTCGCGGCATTACGCTGGTGACCAGTACCCTCTGCTTCTGGACAGCGCTGTCGCATCTGCCGCTGGTTGAGGCTGCGACCGTATCGTTCATCGGCCCGACCATGGTAGTCATTTTTTCTGCTTTTCTGCTTGGTGAACGACCGTTGCGCAGTCACTGGATTGCGCTCGCGCTGGGCTTCATCGGCGTACTGATCGCGCTACGGCCCGGATTGTCCAACCCCGGCATCGGTGCGATCGCAGCACTTGGATCCGCCGCGTTCTACTCGCTGTAT
>CAZMXB010000096.1:0-16934 GCA_964569855.1 uncultured Rhodoferax sp. | reverse complement strand
CCACCGTGCCGATGATGTCGGCAATCACCAGAAACTCCAGCCCCAGCAGGATGGCGCGGCCCAGGTCGGCCCGCAGCACGTGGTAAGCCTCATGGTGCGGGGCGTGACGGACCAAGCGCAAGACATAGGCCAGTGACGCAGCCAGAGCCCCGGCCAGCATCACCACCACGCCGACGAATTCGACCACTTTCGCACCCGATACAACCAAGTATTCGTAGTCCATGAACCGCTGCCCCGCTTGCCAAAGAAATTGATTATGTCTTCTACTTCAGGCCCACGCGGTTGGCAGCCGCCCAGTCGGTGGTCTCCCGCGCGTTGTGCACGATCAAAATCTGCGCTGTGTAGTAGGTCGCCAGAATCCACAGTGAGGACATTGCCACCGGCGTCACGAACTTGTTGATGGCAATCAGCGAGTCGCTGACCATGAAGATGCAGGCCCCCAGCGCTACCCGGCGCGCGGCGGCGTCACCGACTGCGCCGGCGCGCCCAATGGCTTGCGCGGCCATCAGCGAGATCACGGTCACGTAAGCCGCCACGGCGATCTTGAGCACCGGGTCTGCCAAACCTTCCCAGACGATGCTGTACATGACCGCGCCCACCGCCAACACGCCAAAAAGTGCGCGTTTGCCGGGAAACCACGGCTGGCCCTGACGGAACAACGCGATGTAGAAAATGTGGGCCACCAGGAAAGAGGCCAGGCCCGGGATGAAGTAGTTGCCCGGCAACATCAGAAACACGTCGCCGCCCAGGGAAAACACCAGCGCCAGCACAAGCAACACGTCAAATCGGGTCATAGCCCTCGTGGAACCTGCACGAGCAGCTACGAAAACAATAGCAAGGCACATGACCATTGGCTTGAACACCATGTAGCCGCCCAGCATGCCCTGGCCGCTGAGGGTGGCCAGAGCGGCACACTCCACGGTCAGCACTTCCAGCATGCCCAGCCCACCCTGCAAAAAGCGGCCGGTGGCCCACAGCCCTGACGCGATGGCCACACACCAGATCGCCGCGTCAGCGATGGACATGGTGTCGGCGTTCCACAAAAAGGCGAGCACTGCGCCCAGGGCCAGCACAAACTGCAAGGCGGCGAACCATTGCTGCCCGGTGCTCAGGGGCGGGTTGTAGTGTGTAACCGCCGCGAGAGTGAAAGCCGGTTTGGGATGGGCCTGCGCCATGGCCGCACTTTGCCAGCCGGGTGGCTTGAACCACAGCGCCAGCTTGTCGCCCCAGTTCGGCGTTTGCCAGGATTCCTTGGCCAAGCCCCAGTACACCTCCAGGTTGGCCCACAGGGGGTCCCAGCTGTTCAAGGGGCCGCGCGTGCCGTACACGCACGGCTCGTGCTCCTCCTGGAAGGTGCCAAACAGCCGGTCCCACAGGATCAGGATGCCGCCATAGTTCTTGTCGATGTATGCATCGTTGACCGCGTGGTGCACCCGGTGGTTGCTGGGGGAGCAAAACACCCGGTCAAACCAGCCCAGCTTGCCCACCTGCTCGGTGTGCACCCAGAACTGGTAGAGCAGGTCGATCAGCAGCACGATGCCAAACACCGTGGGCGGCACGCCCAACACCGCCATGGGCAGGTAGAAGATCCAGCCGAACAAAAAACCGCTGGAGGTCTGTCGCAGGGCGGTGGACAGGTTGTAGTGCTGGCTCTGGTGGTGCACCACATGGGCCGCCCAGAACAGCGCCACCACGTGACCAGCGCGGTGCAGCCAGTAGTAACAAAAGTCGTACATCACCAGCGCCAGCAACACGCCGTACCAGGTGTTCCAGAACTCGACCGCCGGATACAAGGCCACCGCGCCAAACGCCAGGGCGTAAATGCCGACGGCAAACACCTTGCTCAGCACACCGATCAACTGGCTGAGCATGCCCAGGCTGATGCTGTTGATGGTGTCGCTCAAGCGGTAGGGCGTCTGCCCGGCGGTGCGGCTGGCCCGCGTGCGGCTCCAGATGAACTCCAGCGCGATCAGCAGGATGAATACGGGAGTGGCGAAAACGATGACTTTGCTCATGCCGGTATTTTCGCCGAGCATCTGCTTTGTAAAATGCGGGGCAACCCTATGGAAATCCAGCGCAATGCGCACCATACTAGAGGCAGGAATTTTCACGTTCTGTTGCGAGGTGTGCCATGAAGTGCTGCAAGTCGTTTCTGTGTATGGTGGCGGTGTTGCTCGGGTTGGCGGGGTGCGCGACCAGCCCGATCGCCAGCAAGCCGATCGCCGGTATTTGGCTGGACCAGGACTACGCCTACCAGCCGACCCGGGTCACCGAAACGCGTGACACCCTGTTCGCACTGGATGCAGCCGTGCTGGAAAGCCTGGCGAGCTTTGAGCGCATGGACTTCACCACCGAGCGGCGCCTGGACCAGTTGATGTCCCGGCTGTATGGACCCAAGGGTATTCGGCTGGCGTACAACATTGGGCATTCCACCGTCGCCTCGCAAACCTGGCGCAACAAGCGGGGTGACTGCCTGTCGCTGACCATTCTGGCGTATGCGGCGGCGCGGTCCCTGGGCCTGAAAGCGCAGATGCAAGAGGTGAGGGTTCCCATGGCGGTGGACCGGCGCGACGGCATGGATTTCATCAATGGCCATGTCAACGTCCTCATCCGCAACGAGACCGAGATTCTGATCAACGGGCAGTCGATTCAGGCCGGCGGTTTTGTGATTGACTTTGAACCCCAGGCCGGCTCACGTGGAACGGGCACCTGGTTGTCGGAGGACGCGATTCTGGCGCGCTTCTACAACAACAAGGGCAGCGAATACCTGGTGCAACAAGACTATCCCCAAGCCTATGCCTACTACAAGGCTGCCATTGAAACCGACCCGTCGTATGTGGCCAGTTACACCAACCTGGCCCTGCTCTACAACCGCGCGGGGCAAAGTGCCAACGCCGAGCGACTGTTGCTGCATGCCATGGCGCTGGGCGGCAATTCGTATGCGCCTCTGCGGTCCCTGCACCAGCTCATGACCGCGCAGGGACGCCAGGCCGAGGCCCTGCACTATGCCGAACTGTTGCAGCGTCGGCAGGATGAAGACCCCTACCATTGGCTGGGATTGGGGCTTGCTGCCTTGCAGGAGGGACGCAATGCCGCAGCCGTTCATGCGCTGGAGCGCGCAGCAAAACTTTCCAGTGGTTTTGAGGAAATTCACTACAACCTGGGTCTGGCCTACTGGCGTTTGGGCAACCGCGAGGCGGCACAAGCGCAGCTCACGGCGCTGCGCAACATCAATGTGCGGGACCCGGGTGTTGCCGTCCTTGCCAGAAAGATGCAGGGAAAACCACCCAGTTCGACGCCGTCATAATCCGGGCGATGACGCTGCATCCTGACCACGCCTTTTTGACGCCGTTTGAACGCGGCAACCAGAACCAGACCACCGACTGGGCCACCTGCATCGCGTTTTATGAGGATCTTGCCCGCCAATTCCCGGCGGTGCTGCGTTGCTTCCCAATTGGCGTGTCAGATGCGGGTTTCCCCATACACGCTGGTGTGGTCAGCGCGGACGGTGTGTTTGACCTCGCTTCGATCAGACGAGCGCAGCGCCCGGTTTTCTTCAACAACAACGGCATCCACCCCGGTGAACCCGAAGGCATAGATGCCTGTATGGCCCTGGTGCGGGACTTCTGCACCCAGCCCGAACGCTTGACCGCTCTGGGTAACACGGTGTTCCTGTTTATCCCGGTCTACAACGTCGACGGTTGTCTGAACCGGCAGGCGACATCACGGGTGAACCAGGTCGGACCTGAAAGTTTCGGTTTTAGGGCCAATGGCCGCAACCTTGACTTGAACCGCGATTTCATCAAGTGCGACAGCCTGGCCGCCCAGGTGTTCAACCGGTTTTTCACCGAGTGGGACCCGGACGTGATGGTGGACACCCATACCTCCAACGGTGCGGATTACCAGTACACCATGACCCTGATCCACACCCAGACCGACAAGCTGGGCGGGGCTTTGGGTGACTGGTTGCGCGACGCCATGTTGCCGGCCATTTATGGCGCCATGGAGCAACGCGGCTGGCCCACCTGCCCGTATGTGAATCCGGTCAAGACCACGCCTGACGACGGGATTGAGGACTTTCTGGAAGTACCGCGGTTTTCCACCGGTTATGCAGCGCTGCACCACACTATCGGTTTCATGCCCGAGACCCACATGCTCAAGCCCTTTGCTGACCGTTATGCGGCGATGCGGGCGCTGGTCGAGGTAGTGCTAGCCTATACGGTGGAACACGGCAACACCATTCAATCCCTGCGCCGCGCTGCGCGGCAGGCAGCGGCCAGCCTGCGCACCTGGCCGGTGTTGTGGAAGCCGGACTACAGCCGCCCGGCAAGCTTTCATTTCAAGGGATATGCTGCCGTTCAACGCCCCAGCCAACTGGGGAATTACCTCCGTCTGGCCTATGACCGAAACCAGCCCTGGGAGCGCGAGATCGCGTGGTTCAACCGATGCGTCGTCGAGCTGGAAGTGGCTACTCCACGGAGCTACCTGATTCCCCAAGCCTGGCGTGAAGTGATAAACCGCCTGCAGTGGAACGGTGTGGTTCTGGAGCGTCTGGCTGCGCACCAGGTGTTCCACGGGCAGGTCTACCAGATCGATACCGTGAAGTCGCGCCCCGGGCCGTATGAGGGCCATATGTTCCACGAGGGTTTGTCCTTGCGCAGCGTCGAGGCATCGGTGCAGGCCCGTGCCGGGGATGTACTGGTTCATCTGGATCAGCCCCGCGCGCGTTATGCCGTGGAGACTTTGGAGCCCCAGGCCCATGACAGCTTCTTCCGCTGGGGTTTTTTCAATAGCATTCTGGAGAAAAAGGAAGCATTTTCCGACTATGTTTTTGAGGACACGGCGCTGGAGATGCTGGAGCAAGAGCCCGCGCTGCGCGAAGCGTTTGCGCGGTGGCAGGCGGAAAACCCCGAAAAATTGAGTGACCAACAGGCGGTGCTGTCCTTTATCTTCGCCAGCGGCCAGCGCCACGCCGAGCCCGAGTGGCGGCGCTATCCAGTCTTGCGTGTGATGTAGGGATAGGCAAAACGCCAGCTCTGCTAGCTGGGTGTCCCGGCTGGATTTGGGCGGAAGCCGCCACCTGACCCGCTTCAACAATATTGGCCACACACCGGGGTTGAGTGTGACCGCATTCTACGGAGAATGAGTAAAAGTCTATGTGCTAAATTGACCTGCAGCCCACGTAGAACAAGCGCAAGCAGCTACTATTTTTGTAGCAAACAAGGCTTTGGATCACCCTTTACCTATGCGTTTCGACTTTTCTGGCGGCATGGTTTGGGCCGTTGGTCCCCGCCGATTTCTGGGCCTTTGACAGTATGAGGCGGGGGCCAATGGCCCAAACCATGCGGGTAGGGTGTTGGTTGGAACGGCAATGGAGGTCAGTTCAGTGGCGCGAGCGTACTTTCACAAGACTCGTCGTTGCACCAAACCTTGCACTGGCGATCAACATATTACGGAGGCTGATGCGACAAGTCAGTGACCCCAAAAGTATGATTAGTTGATCCTCAGTATTGGTTGATATCCATGATTCAAATCCTAAGGCGGTTTCTTTTTAGCCCCAATATGCCGCTCTGGCGATATTGCCTAGTTGCGTTTCCGGTAGTTCTGATTCCATCGGCGGCAATATCCCTCATTGCTCGGCAGACCTTCAATTTGGCCGGTATAAATGTTGATCTCATCAGCGCACCGGATCGAAAGGCATCGCTTGGTGAGTTCCTTGGTGTAGTTCTAGTTGCGCCTTTAGTCGAGACCTTGTTACTCTCGCTGACGATCGTGGTTCTGTCCTCAATTTCGAGCCGAGCCTTTTTCGTGGCAGTTGTCTCTGGAGTAGTTTGGGGCTGCGTTCATGCCACATTTGGTGCGATGTGGTTTTTTGGACCTGCGTGGAGCTTCTTCATCTTTAGTTGCGCCTATCTTCATTGGCGCAAAGAATCGTTTGGCAAAGGTTTCCTATCTGCAGCCATTCCGCATGCGATGGTGAATTCAACTGTAATTGTCGCGCTAGCGACCTTTGGCAGCACGAATTAGCAGGAGCAACGTACGACCGCTATGCGTCTAAACCGGGTATTGCCTGAATCGCAATCAAACCCCACACCCGAGGTGGGCGGTGGGGCTTGCGGGCGCAGGCCGCACTCGCGGCTGCCACAGAGTGTGCGCGCAAACCAAGGGGTTGACGCAGCAGAGTCCGCAAACCAGGCCGGACCGCCCGCGACGCGCGCCGGAGAACGAAAGCCACGCCGTCCGCCGCCGCGAGGGGCAGTCCACCAAAATTCTTTTTGGCCATCCAGTCCACGTGGAATATAGCGATATCGCTTCAAATAAAGTAGCAAATTCGTATTTCAGGCGGTCGTCCATACCCCGTGAAGAACGCCAACTATGCGCCTAAACCGGGTATCCGAGCCCCCGTCATCACGTGGAAATGGGGTCTGTGCACACTGCCGATACGATAACCGTGAGCCGATCCCAAATTCGTTCTCAGCACTCGGTCCTGCTTCGGTGCATTTATCAGGCTCAACCAGACCTGTTTCTTGGTCAGTAGTTCAAAGCAGACGCTGCGACTCCCTCCCGATTTCATTCACGCGCTGGCTTCATCCAGTGTCGCGTCGTCCAGGTGGCGCGTGTCGGCCCAGCCCACCAGCGTCAAACCTTCGGGCGTCCACAGCAGGCGGTTGATGGCCGCATTGCCCAGGTCCCAGGAACGGGGCGATTCAATGTCCTGGCCGGTGGCCAAGCGGTACAAGGCGTCCATCACACCACCATGGGCAACCAACACAATTTGCTCACCAATGTGCTGGCTGGCCAGGCTGTTGACGGTGCGTGTGATGCGTTCACGCAACTGAGTCAAGGTCTCGCCGCCTTCCGGCGCAAAGTGGGGGTCACGCTGGCGCCAGCGGCGGGATTCCTCGGGCCAGTCCATACTGATCTGGGCATAGGTCTGGCCTTCAAAAATGCCAAAACCTCGCTCGCGCAAACCGCTATGCGGCCGCACCTGGCGGGCCCCAAGGTTGCGGTTGCGGTCGGCGATGGCCTGTGCGGTCGCGTGGGCACGCAACAAATCGCTGCTGTAAATAGCGGCAATGTCTTCGTCGGCCAGTGCCAGCGCAGCGCGCTTTGCCTGCCACTGACCGCGCCGGTTCAAGCCGACGTCGATGTGGCCTTGCAGGCGGGTGTCAACGTTCCAGGCGGTTTCGCCGTGGCGAATGGCAATGATGCGGGTGGCGGTCATAGTGTTACCACCTGCAAGCCGGGCAAGCCAGACAGTGCCGGCCGAGTGAATGTCTCTTCCTGGTCAAACGCAGTGTCCCCGTCCGCATCGGGTAGGCCCGTCGCTTTGATGCCCTTGAAATCGTGGCGTTTGTGGTCCATCAGGTGGGATGGCACCACGTTTTGCAGGGCGGTGAACATGGTCTCGGCGCGCCCGGGGTATTGTTTTTCCCACTCGCGCAGCATGTTGCCGATCTGCACACGTTGCAAGTTGGTCTGGCTACCGCACAGCGAACACGGAATGATGGGAAACTGGCGATGGGCCGCCCAGCGGATCAGGTCTTTCTCTGCCACGTACGCCATCGGGCGGATCACGATAAATTCGCCGTTGTCGCTGGTCAGCTTGGGCGGCATGCCCTTGAGCTTGCCACCAAAAAACATGTTCAAAAAGAAAGTCTGCAGCATGTCGTCCCGGTGGTGGCCCAGCGCCAGCTTGTTGCACTTCAGGCGCCGCGCCACGCTGTACAAAATGCCCCGGCGCAAGCGGCTGCACAGGCTGCACATGGTTTTGCCTTCTGGGATGTTGCGCTTGACGATGGAATAGGTGTCCTGCGTCTCGATGTGGTACTCCACACCCAGGCTTTTCAGGTACTCGGGCAGGATGTGGTCGGGAAAACCGGGCTGCTTCTGGTCCAGGTTGACGGCCACGATCTCAAAACGAATGGGCGCGCGCTGCTGCATCTTGAGCAGGATGTCGAGCATACCGTAGCTGTCCTTGCCACCCGACATGCAGACCATCACGCGGTCACCTTCTTCAATCATGTTGAAGTCGATGATGGCCTGGCCCACCTGGCGGCACAGGCGTTTCTCCAGCTTGTGGGTCTCGTAGACGGCACGCTGCGCCGGGTCACGCTCGGTCCTGGCCTCTTTTGCCGCGGGAACCACTTCGTTTTCAATCCAGACTGCGCTCATTCATTGCTCCAGGGGCCAGCCGGGTGCCGGCGGGCTAAGGGGGGATTTTCGGTGTTTCTGGCGATCCGGTTTGGAGGAGGGCCTCCAATCCCGTATGCCGCGTTACCACTGCCCGGCTTCAACCCGAATCGCCACTTCACAGTCGTCAAAAATCTCCAGTTTGGCGATCTTGACGCGCACACCCAGCACACCGGGCAGTTGCATCAACCGGTGCGCCAGCTTGCCGATCAGGCTTTCCAGCAGGTTGACATGCTCCGCCGTGCATTCATTGATGATGATCTGGCGCACCTTGCGGTAGTCCAGCACATGGTGGATGTCGTCGTCGTGTGGCAAGAGGGGTTGTGGTCCCAGACTGAGTTCGGCATCGACCTGTATCGGCTGGGGAGTGATTTTTTCCGACTCCAGAATGCCCAGGCTGGCGTTAAAACGCAGGCCGGTCAGGGTCAGAATCTGGGTTCCCGTGGTGTGTTGCATGGGGTGAAGGGTCCGGTTGGGGCTGTCACATCAGGGAAAAGTCGCGCTCAAAACGCATCAGGTGCTGGCCACCGTCCACCAGTAACGTGGTGCCGGTGATGGACTGGTTTTGCAACGCAAACAGTACGGTTGCTGCCACGTCCTGCGGGGTGGAAGAGCGGCCCAAGGGTGACAGCTTGTGCAGGGTCTCGAACTTGGTGTCGCTCAACAAATGGCTGGTCAAGGTGAGGCCGGGCGCAACGCCCACCACACGCACCTGCGGACTCAATGCCATGGCCAGCATGGTGTTGGCGGCTTCGAGTGCGGCCTTGGACAGTGTGTAGCTGAAAAAATCGGGGTTCTGGTTCCACAGTTTCTGGTCCAGCAGATTCACGACAACTCCGGTTGGCCCTTCACCAGCCGAATCGACAGCATGGTGGCGCTCAAGCAGATGGCTATGCAGCGCTTGGGCCAGCACAATGGCCGCGCCCGTGTTGGCCCGCAGATGTTTTTCCATCGCAGCAAAGCTGAAGCTGGCCACCGTGTCGTGCTCGAAAGTTGACGCACTGTTGACCACCGCATCCACGTGGCCCAGGGCCTGTACCACCGCAGGCAGCAAGGTACGCACTGCCGCTTCTTCCGAGAGATCAGCGCGAAAAGCGGCTGCACCCCTCGTGAAATGTGCGCAGTCAGATACTGTTTTTATAGCATCTTGTTCGGAATCCCGGTAGTGCACTGCCACCCGCCAGCCCGCAGTGGCCAGCGCCAATGCAATCTCGCGGCCCAGGCGCCGACCCGCCCCCGTCACCAGAACGGTGGGCAGGTGTGGGGCAGAAGCGGAGGCAGGAGACATGGAGGGTGGCGCCAGGGCAGTTGCGGGACGGCTGATTTTACGGTCCGCCCTTGTTGGCAGACCGACCGTCTCCCCATTCACCTTGATCCCGCCTGGAGGTCACGCGCTGTCGACTGGCGCGGCTGCGCACTTTCCATTGCGCCAACTGTTGCTGTCGTTGCAGCGCGCCCATGCTGTCACGGCGGCTTTCCCGCAGCAGCTTGTGGTAGTTTTTCAGGCGCTCGGGGTTGACCTGTGCGCGTACGGCGCAGTCCGGCTCGTCCTGGTGGCTGCAGTTACGGAATCGGCAGGTACTGGCCAGGCTGCTCACGTCTTCGAACAACTGCCCCAGGGTTTGGGTATCTACGTCTGGGCGCAAAGTTCGTACGCCAGGGGTATCGATGACGCAGGCGCCCGACGGCAGTTGGTGCAGGGAGCGCGCCGTGGTGGTGTGTTTGCCGCGGCTGTCGTGTTCACGCACGGCACCAGTGTCCTGGCGTGCCCAACCCAGCAGGCTATTGGTCAAGGTGCTTTTGCCAGCGCCTGAGGAGCCCAGCAGTACCAGCGTTTGCCCCATGGTCAGGTAGGGCGCCAGTGCGATGGCTGCGGCGTCGGTGCGGGCATCCACCGCCAGCACCTCCACCTGTGAGCCCACCCGCGCACGGACCTGCTCCAGACGCTGGGGCACCTGGTCGGGTGCCGCGTGTTCGGCCACGTCGGCCTTGGTCAATACCACCACCGGCAATACACCGCTGCTGCCTACCAGGGCGAGATAACGCTCCAGACGCTGCACATTGAAGTCCAGGTCCAGCCCCATGACCAGCAACGCCGTGTCAACGTTGCTGACGACCGTGTGGCGGCTGCCATCGGCGTCGCGCCGCACAATCTGGTTCAGCGGCGCTACCCGCGCCTGGACCCACCACTGCTGGTGGGCGTCCAGGGCGCAGAGCACCCAGTCGCCCACCGCCAATGCGCTGCCTGCATCGAGCAGTTCACGCGTCAGGCGGGCAGCGCAGCGCGCGCTATGGGGTCGCTGGCCGTCGTGGACGTCCACCGTCTCGCGGTGCACCGCGGTGCTTCGCATCCAGCGGTGGGTGGCCGCAGTGTCCATGCCTGGGCCAGGCAGATCCGTGGTGGCCAGGGTTTGCGCCATTTGGGGGCTCAAGCCCAGTGGACGCAGAGTTTCAAACGAAAAATCAATCATGATGTGCAATGTCTTTGTGTGGCCTGGTGCCCCAGGCGCGCCAATACGGCTGCCGATGGGGCACGACGACCAAAAAAATGAAAATGGAAGGACCGGCTGGCGGGCCAACAAAGACAGAGCAAACACGAAGCCCTGATCAACAGGGCAGAACAACTAACGCCAGGGAATCAGGGTTTCAAAGGAAACCGTGTTCGTGCAAAGTGGCGCAGGTGCAGGGGTACTCAGCTCTCAGGCAGCCAGCATAAAGGGAGTGGGTGTGCGATCAATCATGGCGGTACTCCTTCAATGTGGGTTGAGACGATGTGGGAGGCACTGGCTCAAAGCCAGGAGCGCTGATTGTCACGACGCGACCCGAGCCCTGTCAATCAATGGCAGCCAATCTGCAGCGTGGTATGGCGGATTTGCAACAGGGACCTGGCCGTTCCGTAGAGCCATACCGTAGGTGAAAATGATGGTCAACATGACCGCCATTCACCAAGCCAACGATTCCGAGCCGCACCTGCCAGCAGGCCGGGCATCCAGCGCCGACCCGATGTGGGCGCACCTGCAACAGCACATCGCAAGCCGGGGTGGCTGGATGGCGTTTGATGACTTCATGACGCAGGCACTGTATGCGCCGGGTCTGGGTTATTACGCCCGGGGTTCGACCGTTTTTGGAGTGATGCCGCAGGGGCTTCGCAACGCCAAAGGGGGTGTCACCGGTGCTGGCAGCGACTTTGTGACCGCGCCAGAAATAACTCCGCTGTTTGGTCAGGCACTGGCCCGCCAGGTGGCGCAGGCCATGCAGGCCACCGGTACCGACGAAGTGTGGGAGTTTGGCGCCGGCACGGGCGCACTGGCACTGCAGATGCTGGACGCGCTGACCGCACTGGAGGTACCGGTGCGCCGCTACACCATTGTGGATCTGTCCCAACCTCTGAAGGTCCGCCAGCAGGACACCCTGCACGACTACGCCCACTTGGTGCACTGGGCGAGCGAATTGCCCGAGGCCTTGCACGGGGTTGTGGTTGGCAACGAAGTGCTCGACGCCATGCCCGTGAAGTTGCTGGCCCGGGTTGGCGGTGCCTGGTTCGAGCGCGGGGTGGTGTGGGCCGAGGCAGACGACGCTGTCGGCTTGCGCTGGCAAGATCGGCCCACGGATTTGCGCCCCCCTTTGGATGTGCCGGGCGAGCACGATTACCTAACCGAAATCCACCCCCAGGGAGAAGCCTTTGTGCGCACCCTGGGCGATCGGCTGACGACTGGCGCAATCTTTTTGCTTGACTACGGTTTTCCGGAGGCGGAGTACTACCATGAACAGCGCCACATGGGCACTGTGATGTGCCACCAGGGGCACCGCGCCGATGGCAATCCCCTGGCGGACGTGGGCCGCAAGGACATCACTGCCCACGTCAACTTCACCGGTATCGGCGTGGCGGCGCAGGACGCCGGGCTGGAGGTTTTGGGTTACACCAGCCAGGCCCACTTCCTGATCAACTGCGGTTTGCTGGACGCCATGCAGTCAGCGCCATTGGCCGAACGCAGCGCTGGTCAGAAGCTGATTCTGGAGCACGAAATGGGTGAGTTTTTCAAGGTCATTGGGTTGACCCGGGGCGCCTATTGGGACGCCATGGGTTTTTCGCGTGGTGACCGAACGCACCGTTTGTAGACCCGGCTCCGCCGGGCAACACCACCAAGGAGTCGCCATGTTGTCTGCACCTGTGTTTCGTTCGATTCGACCTCAGGCCCCACGGGCCACGCACCATCTCTTTTGGGGTGCCCTGTGCACCTGCCTCATGGTTTGCACCCCCGCCTGGGCCGGGCGCATAACCGCTGGTGCCTACAACGCCTATGTTGTCGATCCCGACGGCAGCGTGTGGGCCTGGGGCGCCAATCTCTACGGGCAGTTGTGTGATGGCACCACCAACCACCGCTTTACGCCGTCGCGCCTGCCGGGTCTCGCGGCTGTCGCGGGTGTCAGTGCAGGGGGTTCCCACGGCCTGGCGCGCAAGACCGATGGCAGTTTGTTGGCCTGGGGGCTCAACAGCACCGACAGCACCGGCCGCGGCGGGGGGCAATTGGGCGATGGCACCCAAACCAACCGGAGCTCACCGGTGGTTGTGCTGGATGGTGGCGGCGATACCCACGTGGTCGCCGGTGCGTACCATAGCCTCGCCGTGCAAGGCAACGGCAGCCTGAAGGCCTGGGGCTACAACCTGCAAGGACAAGTGGGTGACGGTAGCACCCAATCGCGTGAAACCCCGGTAGTGATCAGTGGCGCGTCAAACGTTGTAGGCGCGGCAGCAGGATGCCTGCACAGCCTGGCCCTCAAAGGTGACGCCACGGTCCTGGCCTGGGGCTTCAACAGCACTGGACAACTCGGCGATGGCTCGTCGACCGGCCGCACTACGCCGGTGGCAGTCTCAGGGCTCGGCAACGTGGCGGCTCTGGCTGCCGGTTGTGCCCATAGTGTGGCTTTGAAAAAGGACGGTACCGTCTGGGTCTGGGGGTTTAACCTGGACGGGCAACTCGGTGTCAGCACTGGCGCCATCATGCAAAGAACCCCGGTGCAGGTGCCCGGTTTGGCGGGCATAAGCGCCATTGCGGCCGGCAATGACCATACCCTGGCTCTGGGGACTGACGGGCGGGTGTGGTCCTGGGGCAAGAATGACAAGGGCCAACTGGGCGATGGCAGCACCACCAGCCGCGCGGCACCGACGGTGGTCAACGGCCTGGGCACCATTTCCGAAGTAGCCGCCGGTCAAAACTTTTCACTGGTTCTGGCGGCCAGTGGCGAGGTGTCCGGTTGGGGGCAAAACGACTACGGGCAATTGGGCTCGGGCAGCAACCAGTCCAGCGTGGTACCGGTCACGACCCGGAACAGCGATGGTTCGGTGTTTCGCGTTGCGGCTGCACCAACATCCAGTGTCAACTCCGATGCCGACAAGGTTTTTGCCTGGGCGCAACGCACCTACCCAAGCTTCTTTGCCCCGGCCAATGCCGCCACTGTGGACAACGTGCCGGGCTACCGCTTGCGCTTCCACCCGGCGACTGCCAGTTACCTGGGCGTCAATACCAGCGGCACGCCCCACCTTTACTACCTTGGACCGGCAAGCAACAACACCGTGTTGGATCTGGACTTGCTATCCAACTGGCTGACCTTGGCCGGGCCTTGAAACGACCGCGGATAGCCCCACGTGTTCAGTCAAAGAGAGGCCCGCATGACTGAATCCCTGCACATTGTTTGTCCGCACTGCCACACCACCAACCGCGTCAAAACCGCCGACCAGGGCAAGGCACCCGACTGCGGGGTTTGCCACAAGCCACTATTTGTGGCCCATACCACGGCGCTGGACGAAGCCGCGTTCGACAAACACATAGGGCGCAACCAGATTCCGGTGCTGGTGGATTTTTGGGCGCCCTGGTGCGGCCCCTGCCGCCAGATGGCCCCCGCCCTGGAGCAGGCCACGGCCCAATTGGAGCCACATCTGCGGGTGGCCAAAGTTGACACCGAGGCGGTTCAGTCCCTGGGTGCGCGTTTCAATATCCGCAGCATTCCGACTTTGGCATTGTTTGTCGGCGGCCGCGAGGTGGCACGCCAGCCCGGCGCCATGGGTGCGGCCGACATCGTGCGCTGGACGCGCAAAAACCTGCCGGTTTAGGCAGAGTCGGGTGCGCGTCGGCTCGTCGGATCTGCCCGTTGCGGGTTGGCGGCGACGGCCTGTACTCTGGCCCGGTGAATCCATTCCCCGATTTTTGGCCCGGTAGCCCCCGCCAACTGTGCTTGGGCAGCTACCAGGTCTGTAGCAACCGCCAACGCCTTGTGCAGTGCTTGTGACAGCCGCGCGGCCTGGGGATAGGGCACTTCGTGCAAGCCCAGACGGCCCCGGGCGTCACATTCACAGGCCAGCAGGATATCGGCAAAGCGGGCCGGTTTGCGAAAGGCGTCGCAGCGTTCAAGCAAACGCACAACGGCAGCAGGGTTCAGTTCGGCGCTGCGATGGATGTTGCCGTGTTCACGCGCCACGACGTCAGCCAGTTCCTTGCAATCCACCGGCACACGCAGGCGCTGGCACACGCCCTTTAACAGCCGTACGCTGCGTTCCTCGTGCCCGATGTGGCGCGGCAGAACATCGGCTGTCGTCGTGCCCTTGCCCAGGTCGTGTGTCAGGCAGGCAAAGCGCACCGGCAGGCTGGCTTTCAGGCGGGCCGCCATGTCCAGCACCAGCATGACGTGTACGCCGGTGTCTACTTCGGGGTGGTGCTCCGCGCTTTGGGCAACGCCCCACAGACGGTCCAGTTCGGGCAACAGATGTGCCAAAGCGCCGCAATCACGCAACACGGCAAACATGCGGGAGGGTTGTGCCTCCATCAGCCCGCGGGCGATTTCCTGCCAGACGCGTTCAGACACCAGGTGATCAACATCGCCATCGCCCACCATCTGGCGCATCAGCGCCAGGGTCTCGGGCGCGACGTGGAAGTCCGTGTAACGGGCGGCAAACCGCGCCAGCCTCAGGATGCGCACCGGGTCGTCGCGAAACGCCGGAGTCACATGGCGCAGCACCTTGTTGGTTATGTCCTGGCGGCCGCCATAGGGGTCGACCAGCGCGCCGCTGGCTTCCCAGGCCGCCGCTGGCGCGCAAGCTTGTGAGTCAAATTGGCCTCCAGCCCTCGTAAAATCTACGTGAACCGCTATTGAATTGATAGTGAGGTCGCGACGGGCCAGATCGTCTTCCAGCGTGACGTCGGGCGCTGCGTGAACGGCAAAACCCCGGTAGCCGGGTGCCGTGTTGCGCTCGGTTCGGGCCAGCGCGTATTCCTCTTTGGAATGCGGGTGCAGAAACACCGGAAAGTCGCGTCCCACCGGCAGAAAACCCTGATCCAGCAATGCCTGCGGTGTGGCACCCACCACCACCCAGTCCCGGTCCTGGATGGGCAAGCCCATCAGCGCATCACGTACGGCACCACCAACGAGGTAGGTTTCCACGATCTATGGCAGCGACCCGCGTCTCGGCGCAGCGTGGGGGTCAAGTCTATAGGGCTCTTCAAAGTCCAGAAAGTCGTTTTCGGCCAGTGCACCGGTAACCCAGGCTTGTACACCGGTCAAAGCACAGACGTGGTCCACATACGCAGCTACCACGGCAGGTAACGGCAGGGCATAGGTTTTGAGTCGCATGCAGACCGGAGCAAAGTAGGCGTCGGCAATGGTAAAGCCGCCAAACAGCAGCGGCCCGCCGTGTTCCTGCAACAAACTGCTCCACATCTCGACCAGGCGTTGCACATCGGCGCGCACTGCGGGTTTGTCGCGCCAGATCAGGGCTCCGATATCGGGCAAACGGGCTTCAATGTTCATGGGGCAGTTGCCACGCAGCGCGGTAAAGCCGCTGTGCATCTCGGCGCAGATGCTGCGGGCGCGGGCCCTTGCGGCTTTGTCAGCGGGCCACAGTTTTTTGTCGGGAAACTGCTCGGCCAGGTACTCGGCAATCGCCAGGGTATCCCAGACGGCCAAGTCACCATCGAGCAAGAGCGGCACCTTGCCCGTGGGTGTTTTGGTCTTCAAACTGGACTTGAACGCGGAGTCGGCGTCGAACGAGTCAAACCGCACCATCACTTCCTCAAACGCGATGCCCGCCTGCTCGAGCAGTACCCATGGCCGCATGGACCAGGATGAGTAGTTTTTGTTGCCGATAAAAAGTTGAAGCATGGAAATTCCTTGTGGCTAAAAGCTGCAATCCTAGGGTGCAAAGCGGTCTGGATTGATGTTGAATCCACGCACCATTGATGTCACGGGTCAGGGCATGTCCAGGCCAGTCTCTGGAATCAACACATTCTTGGGGCCTACCATGCCCAGGCGCAATTTGAGCGATTGGGGCGCGCCGGTGATCAATGCCGCGTAATTGGTGGTGTTGGACAAGACCTTTTTGACGTAATCCCGGGTCTCGTTGAAGGGTACGTTTTCGGCCCAGATCGCCGCTTCCATGACCGGCGCGCCGGCTTGACCGCGCCAGGTGCGTGGGCGATTGGGACCGGCGTTGTAAGCTGCGGCTGCCAGGGGCATGGAGCCTTCAAAACTGTCCAGCACCAGTTTGAGGTAGCCCGTGCCGATGGCGATATTGGTGTCGCGGTCGGTGATGTGGTGGGGCTGGAAAGTGGCAAGGCCTATCTTCTTGGCGGTCCAGCGGGCGGTGGCGGGCATCACCTGCATCAGGCCGGATGCACCAACGCCGGACTTGGCGTCCATGATGAAGCGGCTTTCCTGGCGGATCAGGCCATACACATAGGCCGGGTCGA
>CAZMXB010000095.1:0-17027 GCA_964569855.1 uncultured Rhodoferax sp. | reverse complement strand
CCCACGGTTTTGACGTGGGTGTAGCCTTTGACTGCCACCGGCGCCGCTTGTAACAGCACCGATGAAAGCAGAAGGCCTGCGGTAACAAGGAGTCGTTTCATGGATATTGGGGTCGTAAAAAGACAAGGCGCAGACATTAGCACAGACCTAAAGGCCACTGCAGGGGGTAAACCATGGGACATCCGACCCGGTTGACGGTGCCCGGCGCCTGGGCGGCAGAGCGTTCTGCTCCGTGTCCCCCGCCCGCTGCGCGGGCTCCTCCTTTACCTGCGCAGCACGCTCTGCCTCCCCGGCGCCTCCAGTCGTCAGCTTTCGAAGTACCAGTAGCCTGCGTTGACCCACTCCACAAGCGCGCTGACAAAGGCCGGGTTCTGGAGCGCACCGCGCAGTTGGGTGTGGGTCACACGGTCGTGATCGCACAGGGCCTTGACGGCGGTTTTTGCCTTGGTACCAAACGCGTGGCGCTCGCCGTCCACATAACAAACGCCCTTTGCCAGCGTTTCGTCCAGGTAGAAGCAGCGCAGGCCCCCGGTGCGCACCAGGACTTGCTGTAGCAGGGTGTCGATCAGCTGGGCGGCATCCAGCGGTTCGTCCAGAACCTGCAGGTCGAGCTGGCACTTGGTCCGGGACAAAAAACTACCGGCAAAGTCAGCCAGCAAGTTGTCGTCATCCATGATGGAGCGCAGATGCGCCTTGATCAGCGCGAAGTCGCTGGCATTGATCTGACCCTGGTTTTTGTGAATCGGGCGGCCGGGGTCACTCAGCAATGTGCTACCGAGCTCCTTGTCAATGACATGGTCGGCCAGGCCACTGAGCATGTCACACGCCGACTTGGCTCTGAAACCGACCGAGAAACTCATGGACGTTTCCAGCGATACCCCTTCGTGCGGAAAACCCGGCGGGATATAGAGAATGTCCCCGGGCAGCAGTTCCACGTCAATGATGGCCTCGAACGGGTCCACATGCAGCAGCGCGGCGTGTGCCGAAAACTGCCGGTGGTTGCCCCGGTCACCCACACGCCAATGGCGCCGCCCAGAGCCCTGGCAGATAAACACGTCATACAGATCGATGTGGGGACCGACGCCGCCCCTGGGGGTGGAATAACTGATCATCACATCGTCCAGCCGCCATTTGGGGATGAAATCAAACGGCTGGACCAGTTCGGCCACTGCCGGCGACCAGTGGTTGACCGCCTGCACGATCAGTGACCAGCCGGTCTTTCCCAGGTGGTCGTACGACTCAAACGGCCCGCTCTCGGCTTGCCACTTGCCACGCTTCTTGTAGACCAGCCGGGACTCCACATCAGATTCACAGGCCAGCCCCGCCAGTTCCTCGGGGCTGATCGGGTCTTTGAACTGCTGGAGGCCCTGGCGAATGACCACGGGCTTTTGCTGCCAGTCGTGCTGCATGAAATGTTCGAGTGAGAAGTCTGAAAGCGTGAGTGTGAGCATGTAAGAGGGGCAGAAAAATGCTGCACGATGGTAAGGCGCCCTGCCCCCTTGACGGCGCCTTTCTGCCCATATGTTGATTTGGCGCATGCCGGGCTACAGTTCCGCGTAGGAGAGCAGCACACGAAGTGACTCTCATAACGGCGTGGCCACGGTAATGGCTTTCCAGGGGCCGGTCGTCTGACCCGCGATGGCGGCCCAGTACCAGGCCGACGTGTCGGTAAACCCCTGACCGCTGGCGTCTTCAATGTGTTCACAAACACGCACACGCTGGCCGCCACGTTCGGCGATAAAACAGCGCCAACGGGCGTGATCGTTTTGCTCTTCCAGTTGTTCATCCCGGATGTGATAGCCCAGGCCGCGGTAACAATCGGTGGCAGGGTGCAGCATCCGTGTGGGTTGGTCAACGGTGCGCAGTACCAGCGTCTGTTTGTTGTTGGTCAGGCGCGCGACCGTGCCAGGAAAGTGCTTCGCAAATCGCAGCTCCACGTCACTGAGCGCAAGTGGGCGTAAGGTGGAACCGCGCCACTGGGCGGGGAGTTCGCTGGCCAGTTGGGTGGTTGCGCGTGCGCCGTTGCCCGCATGGCCACCGTCTGCCGCGCGATGCTGCTCTGCAACAACTTGCACGACACCCGCTAGCGCACACAGTGGCAGCACCGCAGCCCACAAGGTCTTGTGCAACACGCGGTTCAAAAAGCGGTTTTCCAGAAGTTTCATCATGATGCTGCACGCTCACTGTTCAGTGAGGCTCCCATCACCCAGGCAATGCCGGCACACACCGCCCCCAGAACCACCAGGCCCACGGCGCCATGGGCCCAGCCGGGCACGGGATTGCCGGACACCTGCAAAGCCACCAGCACGGTATTGCGCAGCACGTTGCCCAAGAGTACGAGCAAGCCGACCACCGGCAGGCGCATGACAAAACTGCGGTTGTCACGCCCGGTGGCCAGTGCCACGGCACAGGCCGTGAAGTAGCCCAGCCAGGCCATTTGCACGCCCGAGCAGGGGGCATCCACAATGATGAGTTGACCATTCACCATCAGGCTGGTGCCACTGCGCTCCACGGTGTGCGCCAGCGCCAGCAGCCAGCCACTGGCCTCTGCTGTGACCACGCGCAGCGGAAAACCGGCGTAAAACTGCAGGGACGCCAGCAGCGGCAGCGACAACACCGACAGTCCCAAAACCGGCATCACGGCCACCCGCGCAGGCAGGAAAGCCATCAAACCTGCAGCCAATGACAACACGCCGATGAGCCCCACCAACAAATCGGGCAACTGGTTGTGCAGCGCGGTGGTCACCACTGCACCTGCCAATGCCGCGGCCTGAAAGCCAAGCCGGGGCGCCGCCCGCAAACGCAGGCGATGCTGCCACAACAGCGCGCCCAGGGCGGCCAGCGCCAACACGCCCAGCGGGTCGTCCGAACCATCCAGCATGCGCTGGCCCATCCACCACCAGGTGGGCCACAGTGCCACGGCCAGCAAGGCCAGCCAGCGCCATTCGGGCGCGGTGTCGATGGCGATACCAAAGCGCACCAAGCGCGGCATCTGCAACAAGCGTGGGGTCATCATGATTAACTTGTGTAGTGGTGATAGCGGGCCCGGCGGCGACGGGTGGCCAGCATGGCCAGTACCGACAGCGTGACCAACATCGCGCCCCAGGCAGCGGGTTCGGGCGTACTGGGCACTTCCGCACCTAGCGCGGTGTTCTCCACACCCTGGGGCAGGGGCGATGGTTGGTTCACCATGGCGCTGTCCGCCGGGGCGGTGTTGCGCACCACCTGGTCCACGGCCAGGAAGCTGGTGTATTGCGTGAGCAGGTTGTATCGCAGGCCCAGCTCGGTGATCGCTTTGGCGAAGGCGGTGCCACCCTCCAGGGATTCCTGGTCACTCAACGACGCGATGCGGTGGCGCGCCCACAGGTGGCGCAAGGCCACCGTGTCGGTACCCTGGTTTGTGCTGATGTCCATGCTCTGCTGCACCGGGCCGTTGGCCGACTGGCCTTCCAGCACCAGTTTGCCCTTGGCCTCGCCGCGCCACTTGCCAAACACCATGACCGGGCGTTGGGCCAGCAGGTCGGGCAGGTTGCGCGGTTCCACGTCGTACACGTCCATGCCTTCAAACCGCAGCTTCACGTTGGTCAGTACCGGTGAGTCAATCATCTTGCGAAAACGCGCGGCCTGTTCGGCGGCCTCGGCCGGTTTGGTGATGATGAATGGCTCCCCCATGCCGGCGCGGGCCAGGCCTTCCATCAGGTGACGGTTGACGCTGGAGCCAATGCCGAAAGAAAACACATTGGCCTTGGACAGGTTGTTGCGCACCAGCTCAAAGGCCTCACGCTCCACCGTCACATAACCGTCGGTCACCACCACCACCGTGCGCGACACATCGGCCGCTTTGGGTTCGGCGTAGACACGTTTGAGGGCCGGAATCAGCTCGGTGCTGCCACCGCCGCCCTGCCTGTCTATGGTGCGTACCGCCTGTTCGATATTGGCCGCACTGGCAGGCACCGAGTGGGCATTGAGGAAGCGGTTGCTGCCGGAGAACAGCAGCACATTAAAAGTATCGCTGGGGCGCAAGCCACCAATCAGCTCGCGCAAAACCCCTTTGGCCGTGTCCAGCGGAAAGCCGTGCATGGAGCCGGAAATGTCCACCACAAAGATGTAGTCACGCGGGCTGATGGCGGTGGGAGGTGGGGCCTTGGGCGGCTCCACCATGGCCAGGAAAAAATTCTCGTCCTGGCCCTTGTAGAGCATCACACCACTTTCGATGCGGTCACCCGCGAGGCGGTAGTCAAGGATGAAGTCGCGGTTGTTGCCGGGCTCCGCGCTGGCCTGCAGGCTCACGATGGTGGCGCCGCTGGTTTCGGTTTTGCTGCTGACCGCGTGGGACGGTGAGCGCACTTCCTTGATGCCGATGGGCGTGTTCAGCGTGACATGGATATCAAACGCCGGGGCGCTGCTGCTGTGGGGCAGTTGGTGTCCCTTGGGCAAAAACGGTTGCGCCACCCAGGTCGCGTTGGCCTGGCCACTCTGCGGGCTGTTGTAGCGCGGACCCACCACCGTGGGGAAGACAAACTGGTAGTTGCCGTCCGTGGGGAACAACAACTCGGTGTAGCGCAGCTCAACCTTGACGTCGTCGCCGGGCATGATGTTGGCCACGTTCATCTGGAACACATTGGGCAGGTGCTGTTCCAGCAGGGCAGCGGTCTTGCCTTCCTTCTTGGCAACGTCGTATTCCATGCGGGCCTGCTGTTTCTCGCGGATCGTTGCGGTGATCAGCCGGTCGGCCAGGCGAACGTTCATGCCGTGCACGGCGGCCCGGGTGGAGCCGGGAAACACGTATTGGGCCTCGATGGCGCGTTGGCCTTCGTTCTTGTAGGTCTGAACCACGGTCACATCGGCAATCACGCCGCTGACCCGCACGGCCACCTGGGTCGACTTCAGCGGTAACGCATCGATGCCGGGGTTGTCGCTTTTGACAAGGAAGTAGGGGCTCTCGGTCTTCTGGCGCGGGGCGGCGTCGCGGTCCTGGGCCTGCGCCGGGCGACTGACCAGCGCAACAAAACACAGAACCGACAGGGCGGTCGTGGCAAGCCACAGCCAGCGCGAAAGGTGTATTGGCAATGGCTGCAGGTTCGCGTTGGGTTGCGCGGCAAGATGCGTGGTGTTTTCCGGGGCAATGAAAGCCATGGTGCTGTTCTCCAGACTGCGTGCACGATTGCACGGTGAGGAGAGCATCCCGCCCGCGGGAGAAGCCAATGAGAAGCCGCAGGGGGCCTGTGTGAAAACTGTGTGAAGTTGGCGTGAAATCGTGCGGCTAGGCTGCGCGAATGCGCGGCAGCCAGAGCGTGGCGGTCGCCCCCGCGCCGGCCTCGGGTTCACCCCGGTTTTTGAGTTCCACGCGTCCCCGGTGCAGCGACGCGATTTCCTTCACAAAACTCAAACCCAGGCCAGTGCTTTTTTTGCGCGAATGCGGACGCTGCAGCGAGTAGAACTTCTCAAACACCTTGTCCTGTGCATAGGACGGGATACCAGGCCCTTGATCAATCACCGTGATGCAGGCCCAGCGACCCTCCAGACGCAATCCGAGTTCCACCATCCCGCCTTCGGGAGAAAAATCAAGCGCGTTGTCCAGCAGGTTGCTGACGGCGCGGCGCAGCAAAAAAGGGTCGGCCTCCACCATGGCGTCGGTGTCGGTCACTACCTGAATACGAATGTGGCGCTTCACCGCAACGCTTTGCGACGCCTGCGCCAACTCAACAAGCAAAGGCAACAGCGCCACGTTTTGAGCCGAGTCCAGCAACCTGCGCGACTCCAGTGCGGTGAGCTCCAGCATGCGGTCCACCATCTCCTGGATGCGCTGGGTTTCGCGCTGGATGTTGCCCAAAAAGCGCTGGCGCTGAGCCTCTTCCATGGGTTCCTCCAGCAGTTCGGCGGCACCCCGAATGGCTGACAGCGGACTCTTGACTTCGTGCGTCAGCGTTTGTACATAGTCGGCCACATAGTTGCGACCGGCCAACGCGTCACGCATTTCGTCATAGGCGGCACGCAAAAGGTCCCAGCCCCGGCGCAGCAGACGCCCAGGGTGAAAGCCCTTCTGCATGCGCACAAAACGGGCATAGTCCGCAATCAAACCGAAAGGCCGCACCAGCCACACGGAGACCGTGACCGCCAGCACCAGCACCGCAAACACCGACAACAGGCCCGCGTACAGCGTGCGGCTGCGGGCGGCGGCCACAAACTGGCCAAAAGTCTGCACCGGTTTGCCCACAGTGACGCTGCCAACGATTTCCCCGTTGCCAACACCATGGGGCGTCGTCACCCAACGCACCGGCGCGGCCGAGTACATCACGGCGGAGTCGCTGTCGCTGGCAACATCCAGGGTGGTGCGGGCACCATATTCGCCCCGCAATGTCTGGCGCACGTCGCGCCACTTCGAAAAGTCCTTGCCCAGCGACTGCCCGGTGGAGTCATAAACCACCACGCCGTAGCGGTCAGTCACATAGGTCCGCAGCTCCACCCGCGTCTTGCTGAGGTTGAAAATCTGCGCCTCAAAGCTGCGGGCGTACACCGCTTTGAACAAGGTGTCCAGCCGCGCGGTGTCAAGGTTGCCGTCGCGCACATCCTGCTCCACCAGTGTGGCCAGCAATTGCGAGGTTTCCACCAGGGATTCTTCGGCCGACTCACGGTAGCGCGGGTCAATGTCCGACACGACGCGGTACAAAACAAAGGCAATGCCCACTGTGTAGATCAGCAGGATGCCCAAAAAAATCCGGGTGCGCTTAGACATGGCCCCCACGCTTGTCACTGCGTGTACTGCGCTGCCCCCCGAGGGGGCCCTCGCACCTAGGGGCGGCCCGTCGGTGCTCGATCTCGGCTTTCAAGCCGCCGCCTCTGGAAGCTCTTCGTTCAAGGCGTAACCGGTGCCACGCAGCGTGCGGATGGGCTCCACACCGGGCGCCACTGCCTTGAGTTTGGCCCGCAGGGTCTTGATGTGGGCGTCCACCGTGCGGTCGAAGCTGTCGTTGGCGTCGCCCCAGACCTTTTGCAGCAATTCATCGCGGGTGAACACACGACCGGGTTTCAGCACCAGGAGACGCAGCACACCGTATTCATAGCGCGACAGCTCCAGCGGGCGACCATAAAAACGAATCTGGTGGCGGTCTTCGTCCAGCAGCCAGATGGTGCCTGGCGCGACGGCGGCAGCCGGTGGATTGGTGATCACCGCTGGTGCCGTACTGGTGGCCGCATCGCCCGGGCGGGCACTTCGGCGCAGGATGGTACGCACCCTGGCCACCAGCTCACGCGGCGAAAACGGCTTGGCAATGTAATCGTCCGCACCCAGTTCCAGGCCGACGACGCGGTCAATTTCGTCACTGCGGGCGGTCAGGAACAACATGGGCACGTGGTGGCCGCCGGGCAAGGCCTGCAACCGGCGAAACAGCTCAAAGCCGTTGAGGTCCGGCAAACCCACATCCAGCACCACCAGCGCCGGCAGCTCGCTGGCAAACTGGCGCAGCGCCTCGGCGGCCGTGTTGCACCACACCGGCGCGAATCCATCGGTAGCCAGCACATATTGCAGGGTATCGGCGATGCCGGACTCGTCTTCCACCAGAAGAATGCGGGGTTTGTGCGTCATGGGGATTCTTGCTACAGCAGCAAGGCCAGTTTAGAGCCAAATGTCGGTCGCAAGACGATGGGGCGTCCGCTGTGGCACGGCTGCCGCGAATGCATGGATCCAATTTGGCCTCCAGCCCTCGTGGAATATACACAAGCAGCTATTGTTTCAGGAGCGAATTGTTGCAGCCATCAGGTCTTGCAGTTGTCGCGTGCGGTCTTCGCGCGGCAACCCGGCGATTTGGCGCACTGCCGCGTAGAAAGCAGCCCAATCACCGCCCCGGAGTCTGAAAAGACTTTCAAATGCGGGCACCCAATCGTCGTACGCGGCCAGTGCGCCGAAGGCGGCATTGTTGGCGTTGGCGACCCAGGCGTCATAACGCGCGTCGCCATTCCATTGGCCCTTGAGCAGCGCGTAAGAGCGGCGAAACTCCGCGTACGCGGCGACCTTCAGCGCCTCTTGATGTCCGGCTCCGGATGATGTGTCTGGCGCCAGGGCATAGATGTCTCTGAGGGTATTGCGCGTTTTGGCAGCAAGTGCCCGGAAAGCCCGGCGCCTGGCATCAAACGCCTGGTACTCGTTTTGCGACGCCGGGCTGGCCCGGGTGGCGAGCCAGGTGGCGCCGCCCAGCCGCTCCACTGCGGTGGCAAATGATTCGTTGAACGCCGTGTCATCCTTCACATACAGCACCTGGTGCGCCATTTCATGGAACACCATGCGCGCCAGTTCGCCCTCCGGGTAGTGAATGAAGGTGCTCAACAGCGGGTCCCCGCCCAACCAGTTGCTCCATCCCAGTGTGGAATACGCGGGTACGCCATACACGCTGGCTTCCAGGCCCTGTGCGCGCAATTGTTCGGCCTGGTCTTTCGCATCCTGTTCGTCAAAGTAACCGCGGTAACCCACGCACCCGGCTACTGGAAAACACCAGGTCTTCAAGGTCAGCGAATAAGCGGGGGCTGCCACCACATTCCACACAACGGCACGCCGTGGCAACTGCGCGTAACGCTGGTAACTGGCGTTGTCGGGCAATTTCAGTTGATCAACTGCGTAGCGCCGTATGGCTTGCGCCAATTGCAGGCGTTGTTTCAACTCGGGCGGGGCTGTCTCATCGGCCAGCCAGGCCTGCACCGGTCGCGCCGCATGTATCACCTGGAGGTGGCCTGTGGTCGACTGCAACAGATAGGCCGTATCGGCGCAGCCGGCAGCAAACGCGACGATGGCCAATACACCAGCCGGAAAAAGAACCCGTTGAAGGAGGTATCGCGAAGCTGTCATGTGCGCCGGTAGAGGGTCGGCGGTCAACGCCGCGGCATGGCAGGCAAACCCATGGCCAGCAACGGATCAGGCACCCGTAGCCATGCGCAGGCGGCGTGCTGCGTCTTCGGCCCGCGCATCGTCAATTTCCCGCATCACGCTGCCCAGGTCCACATCGGCCTTGCTGCGCACATAACGGCCGGTCAACACGGTTTCGTTGTCGAGCAGGCCACTTTGGTAGTGGGCCCAGATCTCGGGTCCAAAGTCGGTGCGCAGCAGTTCGGGGGCAAACCGGCCAAAGAAGTCACGCAGATTGGCCACATCACGCAGCAACATGCGCTGGGCGTGGTTGTTGCCGGCGGCGTCCACGGCCTGCGGCAGGTCGATGATGACCGGGCCGTCGACTCCGTCCTGGTCGCCGGCGCCCGTCGTATGCGCCAGCAATATGTTGAACTCCGACAAATCGCCGTGCACCACGCCCGCACACAACATGCGAACCACCTCGGCAATCAGCGTGGCGTGGTGTTTGCGGGCCTGCTCGGCCGTAAAAGACACATCATTCAGACGCGGGGCGGCGTCGCCATGGGCGTCGGTCACCAGTTCCATCAGCAACACGCCTTCATGGAAGTTGAAGGGTTGTGGTACCCGCACGCCGGCGTCGGCGAGCCGGTACAGGGCGTCAACTTCGGCACTTTGCCAGGCGGCTTCCTGCTCCTGGCGACCAAATCGGCTGCCTTTGGCGATGGCGCGCGCCGAGCGTGAGTTTTTGACCTTGCGGTTTTCGGTGTAGTCCACCGCCTGGCGAAAACTGCGGTTGTTGGCTTCCTTGTAGATCTTGGCGCAGCGGGTTTCGTCACCACAACGCACCACAAATACCATGGCCTCTTTACCGCTCATCAGCTGTCGCACCACGGTGTCGATCAGGCCTTCGTCAATCAGGGTCTGGAGTCTGGGGGGTGCTTTCATGCCGGTATTCTGCCCTGAGTGGCCGTCCGCCGTTTCAGCGTTCGCCCCGGCCGTATCCAAAACGCGGATCAGTGGCCTGGTTGTAGCGGTCCTGCTGCCAGTCCGCGTGGTTGTCCTGGCGACGTTCGTGGCGGCGCTCGTTCCAACGATCGTCGCGGCGCTCATATCGGCGCTCGTCCCAATAGGGGTCGCGGTGTTCCTCTACCCTGCGGTAGTCATGGGTCTGTCCGCGCAGGTAATTGTTTTGGTGGTCCCACCAGCGGTTGTTGTTGTCGACGCGAACAAATTGGACCGGGCGACCACAGGCGCGGTAACGGCCACAGTAGCGGCCCCAGTCCTGGTACTCCACTTGTGGCACATGCATGTAAATGACTGGCGCCCCATAGATGGGCCGCCCGGAAATGACGGGCTGGGGGTTCCAGACCGGAGGTGCCGGGTTGTTGCCCAGTGAAATCTGCCCATAGACACCGGGGGCAAAGGCGCCGCCCACGGTGACGTTGGCATAGGACTGTGCCTGTGCGGCGCCAGCCATGGCGAGGGTCAGCGCAACGGCGGCCAGTGCTTTGCGGCCCAGCGCCGGTGTGCGCAGGAGTGACGGGGAACGGGTTTGCAGTGGGATTTGCGGGTGGTTCATGGTGTCTCTCGTAAAACCCTTTAACGCCGAACGCCCGAGCGTGTTGACGGTGTTTACCATTGTTTACATGTGCCCGGGCACCAGGGACCGTGACCAAGCGAGCGCACCGGCCAGGCGCTCACCAAAGCAAATTCTTTAGAATCGGAACAATCGCGGGATGCGGGTGCCTGGCGCGGCTCCCGCTCCACAAACGCCATCTGCGCACTGTCGGGCACCCAATAACCATGGGGACCTGGCGCTCTGAAAAGGATTCGTTCATGCCATTGCCATCTTCCACACTTGCCGCTATTCAAACAGCGGGTGCCGCGATTTTTGCTGCCGATGCGGCGCTGAAGACATCGGCACAGGACTACGCTGACCAGGTCAAGCTGGCGATGCTGCAGAACCCCTTTGACCTGGGCAATGACACGCTGTTCGAAGATTGGAAAACCGTTGCCCGTCTGGCGCAGGCGGTCACCCGGATTGAAGCTGAATTCCGCAAGATCTACGATGCCGCGTCCGACCTGTCGGCCGGTTCACGTGCAGGGTTCGCGGCAATGCCCTCGCTGGCTTCTCCCCAGGGCGCTTCTTCCGGGGAACTTGAAGTGGTGAAGGAAATCCAGGCGACGGATGCCGTGATCAAAAAGGTGCCGACCATGCTGCGGCGTGGGGGCCCAGCCCCGACCGCGCACCCCGGCTTGCGCGGCAATGCGCTGAAATTGCTTGAGCGGCTGGTGCAGACGCTTAATACAACCGATTTCGTCAAGATCAACCGCAGGCAAGTGGTCACTGAAGTCGGTCTTCCGCGTGGCTCCGTTGGCGCGGCCATTGCCAAGCTGGTGCAATCCGGCTACCTGGTGGAAGGACCTTCCGGGAGCTTCAAGCTGACGTCGCGCAGCATGCGGTGAGCGCCAACCTTGTGCTGGGCGTGATACCGCACCGACCGTTTGATAAGGAAGGCGTAATGTTGCGGGCATAGGATTCTCTTTACCAAGAGACGCAACACCATGCGAAAGACCATTTCCCGATTCACCTCCAGTTTCGCCGCGCTGCTGACCGACCAGAGCACGGTCATCGACGCGGATGCGCGCACGGAGAACATCCGCACCGCCATGCTTCAGGCGCTGGCAGAAATGGATGACATTGCGGCGCAGGATACGTCCAAAACGTGGAGCAATGTGATGCGTGCCTCGGACGTCCAGGCACTGTGGTACTTGCGCAGCGAACTCTTGCATGCGCTGTCCGAGCGTCTCGGCGAGAGGGAAGCCCGCCAGCGGCTTGACACGATTACCGAAATGTTTCGCGGAATCGTGCACAAGAACCAGATGCCCGTTGCCAAGCCCACCGGGGCAAGACCGTAAATACGGATCAGTATTGCATCCGGCTGCTTTCGAAATAAGGCATTGGTATCCAGACTGCCTGGAACTGCATTGATGACCGCAGACCTCTTTGAAGATACCCCACCGGGAGACTTACCCGACTGTCTGGCATTGGCCCCGGGTGCCATGCTGTTGCGCGGCTTTGCCTGTGACGTAGATACGGAGGTGCTGCAGGCCGTGGAGGCCGTCATTGCGGCTGCGCCGTTGCGCCATATGCAGACCCCGGGCGGCTACACCATGTCGGTGGCCACCACCAGTTGCGGTTCGCTGGGCTGGGTATCCGACATGCGGGGTTATCGCTATGCCGCTTTGGACCCGCGCTCAGACCAACCGTGGCCCGCCCTGCCCGCCATTTTCCTGGACCTGGCCCGGCGCGCTGCGGCGCAGGCGGGTTATGCCGATTTCGTGCCCGAGTCCTGCCTGATCAACGAATATGT
This sequence comes from uncultured Rhodoferax sp., assembly GCA_964569855.1. Classification (GTDB taxonomy): domain Bacteria; phylum Pseudomonadota; class Gammaproteobacteria; order Burkholderiales; family Burkholderiaceae_C; genus Allorhodoferax. Next base: position 4,814 of record CAZMXB010000095.1, on the reverse strand, counting down.
GCCCGGCGCCAAGCTGTCGCTGCACCAGGACAAGGATGAAAAGGATCTAGCCGCACCCATCGTCTCGCTGTCACTGGGATTGCCCGCCGTGTTTCTTTTTGGCTCGCCCAACCGCAAAGACCGTGCACAGCGCTACCGTCTGGTGCATGGCGACGGGGTCGTCTGGGGCGGGCCCTCGCGCCTGGCCTACCACGGTGTGATGCCGCTGGCCGATGGCGAACATGCGTTGCTGGGGCGCAGGCGCATCAACCTGACGTTTCGCCGTGTAAGGGTGGCCTGACGCGGCGGACGCTGTTTACTAACCCCGGGCGTGCGTCACACCCCCGTCCACCACCAGCGTGGCACCCACCACATAGTCGCCCGCACGGGATGCCAGATAAATCGCCGCGCCGGCCATGTCTTCGGTGGTGCCGATGCGCCCGGCCGGAATGCGCGCAGACACTTCCGCTTCGTGATCGCGTGCGTCCTTGTTCATGTCGGACGCGAAGGCACCGGGTGCTATTGCCGTGACGGCGATGTTGTCCTTGACCAGGTGCAACGCCATGCGCCGCGTCAGGTGGATCAGGCCGGCTTTGCTGGCCGCATAGGAATAAGTCTCCTGCGGATTGACCGAGACACCGTCGATGGAGGCAATGTTGATGACCTTGGCGACCCGGCTCTGGCCGGCCTTGCGCAGGTGGCCATGCAGGGCCTGGGTCAGAAAGAACGGGGCCTTCAGGTTCAGATCCACCACCTTGTCCCAGCCACTCTCGGGAAACGCGTCAAAGGGTGCACCCCATGCGGCACCGGCGTTGTTGACCAGAATGTCGAGTTGGTCTTCGTGTGTGGCGTAGGCGGCCACCAGCGCACGGGCGCCATCCACCGTGGACACATCCGCCGGCAATGACACGCAGGTGCCGAAGGCCGACAACTCGGCGGCGGTCTGGTCACAGGCGGCGGCCTTGCGCGCGCTGATGTAGACCCGGGCGCCTTGCTTCAGGAAACCTTCGGCAATCATGCGGCCAATGCCGCGGGAGCCGCCGGTGATCAGGGCCGTGCGGCCCGGCAGGGAAAAGAGTTCGTTCATGACTTTGCTCCAGACAATGGGTTTGCGGACAGTTGCGATGCTGCAAGCTTAAAAGCAAACCACGGCGTGCTCGGTCACCTGCGCGCCAGGGCATGGGCACGTCGCCCGGAGGCGTTTTACGAAGAAACAGCCTATAGCCCTCTACTTCATTGAATAATGTGCTATTTTATTGATAGCGCATTATTGAAGCGATGCCGCGCTGTTGATCGGCGGTTGTATCAGCGGCGCGAGCCGCTGCACCGCCATCTCGACAAACGCCGTCACTGCACGCGGTACGTGGCGGCGGCTGGGGTAGACCACATACATATTGCCCGCGCTGCTGGCGATGCCGGGCAACACCTCCACCAGTTCGCCGGAACGCAAGCTGGGCAGCAGCGAACTGATGGGCAGCAGGCAAATGCCCAGGCCGCCGATGGCGGCCTTCTGCTGCGCCGGGCCGGTGTTGGCGCTGAAGCGTCCGGTCACTGTGATGTGTGTGGCGCCTTGCGGCCCGGTCAGCCGCCACGTCGTGGGGCCAGCCTGGCCAACAGCGCGGATGCAGTCGTGTGTGGCCAGGTCTTCCACACGGTGCGGTGTGCCGCGCGCCGCCAGGTAGGCCGGACTGGCGGCAAGAGCCAGGTAACTGCTGGCCACCTTGCGCGCCACCAGGCTGGAGTCCGGCAGCTCAGGGCTGCCGCGAAACGCCACGTCGATGCCCTCACCAATGAAGTCCGCCATGGCATCGGCCAGCACAAACTCCAGTTGCACGCCGGGGTAACGGTCCAAAAACCCGGCAATCCATTCCATCTGGAAAAACTCAAAAAAGCCGGCCGACGCCGCCACCCGAATGCTGCCCTTGGGTGTCTGGTTGTCGCCGGCCAGTTGGCTGGCCGCGTTGTTCAGCGCGTCAATCTGCGTGGCGCACTGGTCAAACAGCGTGCGCCCGGCGTCGGTCAGCGTCAGCTTGCGCGTGGTGCGCTGCAGCAAGCGGGCTTGCAGCGCGTCTTCCAGTTGCGCCACCTGGCGGCTCAGCGTGGTGGGCGGCATGGCCAGCCGTCGCGCTGCTTCGGCAAAGCTGCCCGCTTGCACCACCTGCACGAACAGGGCCATCTGGTTCAGGTCAAGCATAGTATTCCTAACGAAATCAGCATAGTGAATGCCGATTGTTGCATCTACTCAAGTAATACCCGTGCCCTTAACCTACCAGCACCATGCATTTACCCGCACCCACCCACCGCGAAACCGCTCAACGCTCCGTGGTCCAACGCACCCGGGGCAGCAGCCACGGCCCCATCACCCGGCTGGTCAGCCCGTCGGACCTGGGGCAGATGCTCAAGCCGTTTATCTTTCTGGACCGTTTTGAGGTGCCCGCAGGCGGCCAGCCACCGCAGTTTGGCATGCATCCGCACTCGGGCATTGCCACGCTGACCTACCTGATCCACGGACAGGCCGACTACGAAGACACTACGGGCGAGCACGGCGCGCGTGGCACCTTGCCCACGGGTGGGGTCGAGTGGATGATGGCTGGCGGCGGCGTCTGGCACACCGGCGCGCCCCGCAACACCGAGCGGGTGCTGGGTTTTCAGTTGTGGGTGGCCATGCCGCCCGCGCTGGAACTGGCCACGGCCCACAGCATCTACCTGGGGCCGCAACGCGTGCCCCAGGTGGGCCCGGCGCGGGTGTTGCTCGGCAGCTATGCTGGGCAGACCAGCCCCATACCCGCACCGTCCGAGATGACCTATCTGGGCGTGCACCTGAAGGCTGGCGAGACCTGGCGCTTTGAGCCACCCACCGGCCACACCGTAGCCTGGCTTGCCGTTGGTGAGGGTGCATTGACCGTACCCGCCGCTTTGCACACGGGCGATCTGGCTGCGTTTGACGAGTCTGGTGGCGCCATCGAATTTGCAGCACAGACCGACACGGCCTTTGTGCTGGGCTCGGGCGTTCCGCATCCGCACGATTTGTTCATGGGGCCGTATTCGGTGCATACCAGCGCCGAGACGCTGCGCCAAGGCCAGGCCGGCATCCGCGCACGGGCGCAGTTGCTGCGCCAACAAGGGCGGCTCTGAAGCCCTTGCAATTGATCCTCTCAGCACAATTTATCGTTAACTTTCACCAACCCAGAAACCGGAGCCTCCCTTGAGCAACACGTCGACCACCACCACGACCCTTTTTCAGCCGTACAACATGGGTGGCATCACCCTGAGCAACCGCCTGGTCATGAACCCCATGACGCGCTGCCGCGCGGATGCGACCGGCACGCCGCAAGACCCCATGGCCGAATACTACGGCCAGCGCGCCACCGCCGGTCTGATCGTGTCGGAAGGCATTGCACCCTCGGCCAATGGCAAGGGTTACGCCCGTATTCCCGGCCTGTGGAGCGATGCCCAGGTGCAGGCCTGGAAACCCGTGGTCAGCGCCGTGCATGCCAAGGGCGGCAAGATTTTTGCCCAGTTGATGCACACCGGGCGCGTCAGCCACCCGGCCAATATGGCGGCCGACGCCAATATTGTGGCCCCCAGCGCCGTAGCCCTGGCCGAGAAGATGTACACCGATTCATTGGGCATGCAGGACTACCCGGTGCCGCAGGAAATGACCGAGGCGGACATCGCGCAAGCCAAGGCCGAGATTGTGCAGGCCGCCAGGAACGCCATCGCTGCCGGTTTTGACGGCGTCGAACTCCATGGCGCCAATGGCTACCTGCTGGAGCAGTTCCTGAGCCCCTCCACCAACCAGCGCACCGACGCCTGGGGTGGCAGCGTGGAAAACCGCATCCGGTTCGTCGTGGAAGTGGCGCGTGAGACGGCAGCCGCCATAGGTGGCGACAAATTGGGCATCCGCCTGTCACCTTACGGCACCAACTCCGGCATGGCGGCTTACCCCGAGGTGGAAGAGACTTACCTGAAACTGCTGCCCTTGCTGGCCGAGGCCGGCCTGGTGTATGTGCACATCGTGGACCACTCTGCGATGGGCGCGCCGGTCGTGCCGACTCCGTTCAAACAAGCACTGCGCAAGGCCTGGCCACGCACTTTCTTCATCGGTGGCAGTTTTGACCAGGCGTCGGGCCAGCAGGCGGTGGACGCTGGACTGGTGGACCTGGTCGGCATCGGCCGCGCCTTCCTGGCGAACCCGGATCTGGTGCAACGCCTGCAAAATGGCCAGCCGCTGAACGCGCCTGACATGGGCACTTTCTTTACACCCGGTGCCAAGGGCTATACGGACTACCCGCTGGCTGCTGCGTAAGGGCTATTTCTGCAACACCGACCAACCGGCTTGCCGGTTGACCTTGTTGTTTTCGTATTCCCAGACGGTACCGCACCGCTCACAGCGGTACTTGGTGATGGTGACCGACCCGTGCCGGTGCGCCACACTGCGGTGGGTGCCCTGCATCAGCTCCGGGTGCCCCTTGGCGCGGCGCCAGTGCTGCTGCACACCCGCGCAGGCTTCACACATCTGCGGGGTGATGACGGGCTCGAGCCGTGGGTTTGCGTCTTGGGTCATGGTGTGCTGTTCGTAAATACCCGGATTGTCGCCGCCAGAGGGATGTCAGGGCACCGCCAGCCCACGCAACCGCACATGCGCCTCGCCATCCCGCTGAGCCGGCAACTGGTTCTTGGCCCGCAGGTAGTGGTGGGTGAACACATCCAGATACGCCTCCAGCATTTGCGCGGCCAGCGGCTCGCCAGCCAGGTCCAGGCACAACGCCGCCACCTCGGACGTGCAGAAATGGTCATCGCGGCGGGAGCGGCGCAACTGGTAGCGTGAGATG
>CAZMXB010000094.1:4873-17538 GCA_964569855.1 uncultured Rhodoferax sp. | reverse complement strand
GCAAAAACGTCGATGGCCGCGACATGGTGGTCAATGAAGCCCGCCCAATGGAGCCGCGTACGGGCGGTGGCGGTGGTGGTTACGGCGGTGGCGGTCGCTCCGGCGGAGGCGGTGGTGGTGGCTATGGTGGCGGCGGCAACCGTTACTAAAAAACCTGCACCGCAGCGCAAGAAAAAACCGGCCTTCTGGCCGGTTTTTTTCGTCCGGGCATACGGTCAAGGTGAGCAATTCAGAGACCCAAATCGCTTCAATGAAGAATGACTGTCTGGTCGCCAGCCCAGCGCCTAGTGAAATTTGCGGTCTGCGTTTTTGATCGCGAGATGATTGATGCCGACATTAAGTTTCTAGAAATTGGTTTATTGAACAGCCCCCAGCATTCCTACGGGTTTGCAGCGTTACGATTTGGCAACACAGCAAATTCAAGGCCTAAACAGCGTTGCGCTCACTTCACCAACAAAGCATCCCGGAGTTGATCCAGTTCCCGACCCGTCATTCCAACAGGCCCGGTCACGTATTGGGATACACCACCATATTTACTATCCACTGCGTCGAATGCAGCTTGCAAGAATGCCGGCTGCACCTGCCACAACACACTCATGGCATTTGAAGGACCCTGTCCTTCCAACGCCGGATCCCGCTGGTAGAGCTTATTGCTCAGGAGGTAGTCTTCCATCACGGTGTAACGATCAACACCCATGGCTGACAAGAGCAATGCGGCTGCAAAACCAGTCCTGTCTTTGCCCGCAGTGCAATGAAAAGCGACTGGGGTGGTATGGGTCAGCAAAATTCGAAAGAATTGACCAAAGGTCGAGGCCTGATCGTGAACAAAGCCCCTGTAGGTTTCGCACATGATTTCCACAACTTCAGAGTTGGCTGGCTGGTATCCGTTTTCAACCAACTGCAAGACCTTCTTGGCTGCGGTCGGCTCTATGGGCAAGGAAACCACAGTAGTACCTGGAACCTCGTATTGCAATGTCTCGCGTTCTACCACCCCCCGGAAGTCGATGCTATGCGTCAACGGCAGGGCCTGAAGGATCGCGAGATCGGACTGCGTGAGTCGGCCAAGGTGATCAGAGCGGAACACGCGGCCATGCCGGACCCGGGCACCGCTGACCGTTTTGTATCCACCGATATCCCGAAAATTGGAAGCGCCGCGCAAAATGGACTGCGAGATTGGATGTGTCATTGAAGTTTGCGTCCTGGGGTTTCTGAATATGACACCCGAATAGCCGGCCAACTTGTGCAACACCAGCGAGGCCCTATCGGTGCCCGGCTCAATGGATGACATATCCGAAGAATTTCATTCCATTGGGCACGACTGCACATGTTATTCAACCGTTCATTGCTGACTATCGGTTTGAGGGGTTTGAGGCCGTCAGAAATGTCAAGGTTCTTCGGCTGACTGCGTGGGTCTTCATGCGCATCCCTCGTTTTGTGATCCCTGTCCACTTTTCGTACTTTAATATTGCCTAGGCAATCACTGCTTAGGCAATATATAATTTTCTCTTCTATGAATCAATCACCCGTTGAGTCTGTCGCCAAGACCCGCCCACCGGCGGTTGCGTTTTACAGCGCCAGGGACTACCAGCCCGAGGACAGTATGGGCTACCTGATGCGCCAGATCCTCAATGGCTTCGCGCAGCAAATCGAAGCGCAACTGGCCCACACCGAACTGACCAACGCGCAGTGGATTCCCCTGTTCAAGCTTTACATGGGAAAGGCCTCCACCGTGGCGGAACTGGCGCGTGAATGCCAGCTCGATGCCGGCGCCATGACCCGCACGCTGGACCGGCTGGAGGGCAAAGGCCTGTGCCGCCGGGAGCGATCGGCCAGCGACCGCCGCGTCGTCAACATCACTTTGACGGACACGGGTCGCACCGCTGCCGCCGAGATTCCTCACGTACTCAGCCGTGTGCAAAACGCCAACCTGAGTGGCTTCAGCGCTGATGAATTCGAAACCCTAAAAGGCTATCTGCGACGCCTTCTGGCCAATGGCCAGATGATTCAGCAGGAAAGCACTTCCACCCCGACTGGAAACCCCGATGCGGCTTGACATGATTCCTCCCCCGGCTTTGCGCCTGAGCCTTGGGGCCCTGGCCCTGGCCAGCCTGGCCGCCTGCGCCCACTTCGACAGCGAAGCACCGACAGCACAGTTGCTCGATGCCAGCGCGGTCGGTCTCCAGGGTCAACCGACACCTGCCATTGCCGCCGATTGGTGGCGCGGTTTTGGTGATACGCAGCTCACCGCGCTGGTCGAACAATCGCTGGCCAACAACCCCAGCCTGCGCGTGGCCCAGGCCCGGCTGGCGCGCGTGCGGGCCGCCTTCGAGGGTGTGCGCGGCAACGACTTGCCCACGGTCGGCCTGGGTGCCGATCTGACGCACCAGCGCTTCTCCAGCAACTTCATCTACCCGCCTCCCTTGGGCGGCGCCATCCTGGACTCCGGCACGGTACAGGCCAATGCCAGCTGGGAGCTGGACTTCTTTGGCAAGAACCGCTCGGCGCTGGACGCTGCCATCGGCCAGGTGCGTGCGGCCCGGGCCGACGCGCAGGCGGCGCGCATGCTGCTGGCCAGCAGCGTGGCGCGCAGCTACTTCCAGTGGCTCAAGATCAACGCCCAGCTGGCGGTTGCCGAGCGCACGTTAGCGCAGCGTGAGCAAGCCAGAAAGCTGGTTCAGGACCGGTTGAGCGCCGGATTGGACACGCAACTGGAACTGCAGCAAAGTGAAAGCGCCTTGCCCGACGCACGCCTGCAGATCGAGCTGTTGAAGGAACAACAGGCGCTCACGCTGAATACCCTCTCCGCCCTGAGTGGTCAGCAAAAAGCACCGCTAGCCCTCGTAAAACCTGCAGCAAGCGCTATTAAACCAATAGCAGAAACTGCTACCATCCCGATCGACCTGCTCAGTCGGCGCGCCGATATCACCGCCGCGCGCTGGCGCGTGGAGGAGGCCACACAGGATGTCGCAAACGCCAAGACGCTGTTCTACCCCAACGTCAACCTGGTGGCGTTTGCCGGCTTGCAGAGCATTGGCTTCGACAAGCTGCTCAAGGGTGGCAGCGAGCAATGGGGCGTGGGACCGGCCATCCGCTTGCCGCTGTTTGAAGCCGGCCACCTGCGCGCCAACCTGCGCGGCAAGTCGGCCGATCTGGACGCCGCCATCGAAAGCTACAACGTGCTCGTCATCGACGCGGTGCATGATGTGGCCGACCAGCTGGCCTCCAGCCAGGCCATCGTCCGCCAACAGGCCGAACAGGGTAGCGCCCAGGCATCCGCCGAAATGGCCTACTCCATTGCGCTGCAACGCTACAAGGCCGGGCTGGGCACCTACCTGAATGTGCTGTCCAGCGAGAGCAGCGTGCTGGCGCAACGCCGCCAGGCGGTCGACCTGGCCGCCCGCGCGCTCGATACGCAAGTGCTGCTGATTCGCGCGCTGGGTGGTGGATTCACTGACCTCAGCAGTACCTCCCTGTAAACGCCACGCACCCAACACCCCCTGCCTGCCATGAACGCACCCCACACTCCCGCCATGCCCCAACAAGTCCCTGCCAACGCCGCCCGTAAAAAGGCGCTCACCGTCATCAGCATCGCTGTGCTGCTGGGTCTGGCCTATGGTGGCTTTGAATGGTTTGTCAACCGCCATTCCGAAGACACTGACAACGCCTATGTACAGGGCAACGTGATCCAGATTACGCCGCAGATCAGCGGCACGGTCATGGCCATCCTGGCCGACGACACCGACTTCGTAAAGGCCGGCCAGCCACTGGTGCAACTTGACCCGGCGGACGCCCAGGTTGCCCTGGACCTGGCCGAGGCCAATCTGGCGCAATCGGTACGCCAGGTGCGCACGCTGTACGCCAACAACGGTAGCCTGAGCGCCCAGATTGCGTTGCGCGAGTCCGACATCGCCCGCGCCCAGACCGATATCGCGCGGGCCACCGATGACCTGCAGCGCCGCCAGTCGCTGGTGGGCAACGGGGCCGTTTCCAAGGAAGAACTGGGCCACACCCAGTCGCAACTTGCAATGGCCCAAAACGCGCTGTCCGCCGCCAAGGCCGGCGTCGCCGCGGCGCGCGAGCAACTTGCCAGCAACCAGGCCCTGACCGACGGCACCACGATTGACGCGCACCCCAGCGTACTGGCCGCTGCCGCCAAGGTACGTGAGGCCTTCCTGGCCGCACACCGCGCCGCCTTGCCCGCACCGGTGGACGGCTATGTTGCCAAGCGCACCGTGCAACTCGGACAGCGCGTGGCCGCAGGCACCCCGCTGATGTCGCTGATTGCCCTGAACCAGCTGTGGGTGGATGCCAATTTCAAGGAAGTGCAGTTGCGCAATATCCGCATTGGCCAGCCGGTGACGCTGACCGCCGACCTCTACGGTAAAAAGGTGGAATACAAGGGCACGGTCGCCGGCATGAGCGCCGGTACCGGTGCCGCCTTTGCGCTGCTGCCCGCACAGAATGCCACCGGCAACTGGATCAAGGTGGTGCAGCGCGTGCCGGTGCGCATCACGCTGGATGCCCAGCAGCTGGCGCAAAACCCGCTGCGCGTGGGCCTGTCGATGGAAGCCACCGTGGACGTGACCGACCAGAGTGGCAAGGCGCTGTCAGTCGCACCGCAGGCCGCGTCCAGCGTGCAAACCCAGGTGTTTGCGGCCATGGACACCCAGGCCAATGCCGAGGTCCGCAAGATCATTGCCGCTAACGCACCGCGCATGGTTCGATGAGCACGTCTCCCCATTTTTCGCCACCCCCGCTGCAGGGCTCGGCCCGCATGTGGGGCACGATTGCCCTGTCGGCCGCCACGTTCATGAACGTGCTGGACTCCAGCATCGCCAACGTGTCGCTGCCCGCCATTGCCGGTGACCTGGGCGTCAGCCCGAACCAGGGCACCTGGGTCATCACCAGCTTTGGTGTGGCGAATGCCATCGCGCTGCCGCTGACGGGCTGGCTCTCACAACGCTTCGGCCAGGTGCGCCTGTTCACCCTGAGCGTGCTGCTGTTTGTCATCAGCTCGTGGCTGTGCGGTCTGGCGCCCAATATGAGCACGCTGATTGCCATGCGCGCCGTGCAGGGCTTTGTGGCCGGCCCGATGATGCCGCTCGCGCAAGCGCTATTGCTATCGAGTTACCCGCCTGCACTGGCTGGAATGGCCATGGCGCTATGGGCCATGACGACGCTGGTAGCGCCGGTGATGGGCCCGCTGCTGGGCGGCTGGATTACCGACCACACGCACTGGGGGTGGATTTTTTACATAAACATACCGGTGGGCATTCTGGCCGCCTTCATCACCTGGACGGTTTTCCACAAGCGCGAAACACCGACCAAGCAGTTGCCCATCGACACGGTGGGCCTGGGCCTGCTGGTGATCTCGGTCGGCTCGCTGCAAATCATGCTGGACAAGGGCAAAGAGCTCGACTGGTTTCACTCGCCGCTGGTACTGGGCCTGGGCGTCGTGTCGCTGATTGGTTTTGCGTTCTTTGTGGCCTGGGAGCTGACGGGCGACCACCCGGTGGTGGACCTCAAGCTGCTGGCACGTCGCAATTTCTGGACCGGCACCGTGGCCATGGCCGTGGCCCACAGCCTGTTCATGGGCAACCTGGTGCTGCTGCCGCTGTGGCTGCAACAGTTCATGGGCTACACCTCCACGCAGGCCGGCATGCTGATGGCGCCGGTGGGGCTGTTTGCCATCATCCTGTCGCCGTGGGTGGGCAAAAACATTTCGAAGTTCGACCCGCGTTCGCTGACCACCTTTGCCTTTGGCGTGTTTGCGCTGGTGCTGTTCATGCGCTCGCACTTCAACACCCAGGCCGACTTTGCAACCATCATGGTCCCGACCATCGTCCAGGGCGTGGCGGTGGCCTTCTTCTTCATTCCGCTGACCAGCATCATTCTGGGCGGCATACCGCCGGAAAAAATTCCGTCAGCCTCGGGCCTGTCCAGCTTCGCACGTATGGTGGGCGGCTCGTTTGGCACCTCCATCGCCATCACCATCTGGCAGGACCGCGCGGCCCTACACCACGCGCAGTTGGCCGAGTTGGTCAACCGCGGCAGCAGCACCACGACCAGCGCATTGGCGGGCTTCAACGCGGCGGGCATGAGCGCCGAGCAGGCCTTAAGCCAGATCAACCGCATGGTGGACCAGCAGGCCTTCATGCTGGCCGCCAATGATGTGTTCTACGGCTCGGCCATCATCTTTGTGCTGCTGGTGCCGCTGGTCTGGTTGGCGCGTCCGGCCCGAAGCGCGGTCGCCACAATGGGTCGCGGGGCCGACGCGTCAGTTGGAGCGCATTGAGCCTGACCCCAGTTTGATACACCGCTGAGCCTAACGACAAATCCCGGACCCAAAAGCAGTTTATCAGCATCACCATCGGAATATCCCCCGGCTTTCTTATCGATACAGGTCCAGCGCTAGCATCATCTGCACGGGTGCAAAGTGGATTGGTCATGCCCTCGCAGAGGTATGGCCCAGTCCATGAGGGTGACGTACGGGCCATTGTCAGTGTGTGAACAGCCAAGTTGGATTGATTCCTCAATCGGCCCGTGCACAGGTGGTGAACTCATCAATCGCCTCACTGCGGTGCGCACCTTCGAACGGGCGTTCTGGTTCACATATCAACAATTCGCAAATCCGTGGGTATATTCAACCGGCCGAGGCTGAAGCAAACTACTATCGGCAACTCGCTGAGAAGGAAAAACCACGGTTTCATTTGAGTCAAGCAGCCTACAAGTGCACGAGACGAGTCAGCTGAAAAGACGACAGGCTTTGTGAAACCTACCACCCATGACTCCAATTCCTTCTGCAGACCGCTTTGACGAGGTGTCCAACAACGCTGGCTCATCCGCGCAAGAGCCCAACCACGCCGGGATCTTGTACGGGCCCATCCAGCCGGATCTGATTCGCGTCGAAGTCCTGGCCGATATCCTTGAGTCCACGGCTGCCCGCATTCCGGACCACATTGCATTGATCTTTGCGGATGAGCAGCTCAGCTATCAGGATTTGAATACGCGATCCGATCAAGTGGCCTCCCATCTTATTGGGGTCGGTTTGCGCCCAGGCGACATCGTGGGCCTATGGTTGTCCCGCGGGATTGGACTACTGGTGATGCAAGCCGGAATTGCCAAGGCCGGTGCCGCTTGGTTACCTTTTGATGCGGATACCCCGGTGGGGCGCATCGCCGTTTGTCTGAAAGATGCCCGTGCGGTCGGCGTGGTTAGCTGCGAAGCATTCGCTCCCGGCCTCGCTGATATCGGCGTCAGCGTCTGGACTGCCGAAGCCTTGCTGGTTCCAACTTCCGCGATGCTTCGCCGTCAGGGAGTCCTACCCACACACCCTGCTTATGTGATTTACACCTCGGGCTCTACCGGAAAGCCCAAGGGCATCGAGGTTACCCAGGCCAGCATCTGCCATTTTTTGCGCAGCGAAAACACGATGTTGTGCATTCGTGAGACAGACCGTGTGTACCAAGGCTTCTCGGTTGCGTTCGACATGTCCTTTGAGGAGATATGGATCAGCTATCTGGTCGGTGCCACGCTGTGGATTGCTCCCAAAGACGTAGCCACGGACCCAGAGGCCCTACCGCTGGCCCTGATAGAAAACCAGATCACCGTGCTGCACGCAGTGCCTACCCTATTGGCTTTGTTCGGCCGAGACGTGCCCAGCCTGCGCTTGATCAACCTTGGCGGTGAGATGTGTCCGCAGTCGTTGGTGGAGCGATGGGCCAGAGCCGACCGTCAGATTTTCAATACCTATGGCCCCACCGAAGCAACGGTGTCCGCAAGCTTGGCTTTGCTTCAAGCCAATGAGCCGGTAACCATCGGACGGCCACTGCCAAACTATGGCCTGCTCGTGATTAAACCGGATGTTGAAAGCGGGCTGGTCCTGTTGCCTCGCGGTGAAGTCGGCGAATTGTGCATCACCGGGCCCGGTGTGGCCACCGGTTACCTGGGTCGTGCAGATTTGACGGCCGACAAATTTCTGCAAAACCCCTGGCAGAGCCACGCCCACGATGATCGGCTGTATCGAACGGGTGACCTGGCTTGCATTGACGCCCAGGGTTGTGTGCAATGTCTTGGCCGCACGGATGACCAGGTGAAGATACGCGGGTTTCGTGTGGAGTTGGGCGAGATCGAGGCCGCGTTGGCCCGGCAACCCGGGGTTGGCACCGCCGCCGTAGTGATGCGCCGCGAAGACAACATCGACCAGCTGATTGCCTTCCTTGTTTTTGAGGGTGGTGCTGTGCGCTCCGGTTCCGAATTGCGTGCGGCGCTGGCAGAATCCTTGCCCCCGTACATGGTTCCGGGTTACTTCGAACCACTGACCGAGATGCCGCGCCTGACCTCCGGCAAGATCGACCGCAATGCCCTCAAGGCGCGCGCGCTGACTGTGGTCACCGGTGAAGCCTGTGGTTCTGATGCGCCACGCACGCCGGCAGAGGTGGCGCTGTTTGCCGCCTTGGGCAAACTGTTTCCTGGCCAAGCGATTGTGCGCGGTGCGGATTTCTTTTCCGATCTCGGCGGCCACTCACTGTATGCCGCGCGACTGGCCTCCGCCTTGCGCGCCGACCCGCGCTACGCACATGTGACGGTACACGATATCTACCAGAACCGCTTCGTCGGGCGCATCGCCGAAGTCATAGGCCAAGACCATGCGACAAGTGACCCGGTCGACACCACATGGGTACCCCCCTCATCCTGGATGCGCTGGACCTGTGGGGCCGCACAGGCAGCCGTGGTGCCCGTCATGGTAGCTATCCATATGATGCAATGGCTGTCGCCGTTTTTTACCTACCACTTCTTGACGGGGGATCCCGAGGACTCGATTGCGGTAGCCATCGCCTTTTCCGTCCTGGCCTTCCTGCTATCAACCCTAATGGAGTTTGCAGTGGCGATTGCAGGGAAATGGCTGATTTCCGGCCGGCTGAAGGCCGGTCGCTATCCCCTGTGGGGAATGACCTACTTCCGGTGGTGGCTGACTGACCGGCTGATTGAAGCCGCGCCTACATACCTTCTAAGTGGCTCATCTCTTTACGCCTGGTGGCTGCGTGCGTTGGGGGCGCAAGTTGGACACGATGTGGTCATCGGATCGATGACCTTGCGCGTGCCAGATCTCCTCTCAATAGGCAACGGCGTCAGCATTGGCAACGCCGCCAATTTTGAAAACGCCCGGGTCGAACATGGTGTGCTGCATCTGGGCCCCATTACGCTGGAGCGTGAGTCCCATGTCGGCTCCTATGCCGTGCTGGAAGGCAACACGCGCATCGACGCCTATGGCCACCTTGAGGGCCAGTCAGCGCTCAGTGACGGGGAGGCATTGCCCTCAGGACGCATCTGGAAAGGCTCACCCGCCCGGGATGCCGGCGCGTTCGATCACACCTCCAGACCAGCGCGACCACTGGTTTCAACCCTTCGCATGCTGACCGAATCGGTGTATTTCGGACTCGGCGCGTTACTGATAGCAACCCTCTTTTTTCTACCCGTGTTCCCGAGTTTCCTGTTAATCGATTGGTTCGACGCTGCGGAGAGCTTTCCGGACTTTTTCGAACGCACCGAGGTACCGTTCCAACTGGTCAAATATTTCGTCATGGCCTTCCCCGCCAGCGCGGTGCTGATTGTTTGCACTGCTTTGCTTTCGGCGGGAATACGGTGGATCGTTTTGCCTCGCCTCAAGCCGGGCAGCTGGCCGGTGCATGGCAATCTGTATTGCGCCAAGTGGCTGGTCAATCAAATTCAGGAGTCCAGTCTGGCGATATTGCACGGCGTTTATGCCACGGTGTATGCGCCGCTCTGGTATCGCTTGCTGGGCGCCAAGGTTGGACGCGGGGCCGAGATATCGTCCGCCCTCGGGCTGGTACCCGACATGCTGACACTGGGTGACGAAACATTCATCGCGGATGCAGTCATGCTGGGTGACGAAAGCATAGACGGCGGCTGGATGTCCATGCAGCCGACGGTGATCTCGCGGCGCAGTTTTGTCGGTAACGGATCCTATATTCCGGACGGAACTTTCCTGCCTGAAAACGTGCTCATCGGCGTGCACTCCACGGTCCCGTCCAATAGCAGAATCAAGGACGGCGATACCTGGCTTGGCTCCCCACCCATCCATTTGCCTGCCCGCGAAACCGTCAGTGGCTTCCCGGAATGCCTGACATACCGGCCGTCCATCCTGCGCCGTCTGACCCGCGGGCTGATAGAGGCCTTCCGCATCGTGGCGCCCCATGCGATTGTGATTTCGGTCGGCTACACCGTTGTTTTGCACATCATGCCGGTAGCAAGCGATGGCGATTGGGGTGATGTCTTTTACTTCCTGACGGAGGCAGGTTTCTTTTACAGCATTGGTACCTTTCTTTTCGTTGCTTCCATCAAGTGGGCGTGCGTGCAACGCTACCGAAAGTGCAGCGTCCCCATGTGGACGCTGTTTGTCTGGCTTTCCGAAGGGGTGACCAATTTGTATGAAGGCATTGCAGTGCCCAGCTTTCTGCGCTACCTGCGTGGTACCCCTTTGCTGCCCGTCGCCTTGAAACTGCTCGGTTGCAAAATTGGCAAGGGCGTCTACCTCAATACGACCGACATCACTGAGTTTGACTGCGTAACCATCGGTGACTACAGCGAAATCAACGCACTGGCATGCCCCCAGACCCACTTGTTCGAGGACCGGGTGATGAAGGTCGACCATGTCACCATCGGCCAACGGGTCTACATGGGCCCTCGCAGTTCGGTTCTCTACAGCGCTGTCGTCGCTGACAACGCCAAACTGGGTGCACTCACACTGGTGATGAAGGGAGAGTTCATACCAGGCGCCTCCAGCTGGAAGGGATGCCCGGCGGCACCCGCAAGCAACTAAAGTGGCGGACGTTAAAAAACGGGCAACCGTGCATGCTTGGCCTGCTTGCCGGAACGTGGCACTTGCCGAGCTTCGCTCCGACCAGGCTTTTACCGTCATCAGCGTCGTCACCCCGGCTACGGAAAACCGCGTGCATGCCAGAGCGCTCATCCGCCTCGCAATGCGTGACACGCTCGCGGCCTTTTTCGGAAGTCCAATAGAGACAATTTTGTTGGACCCCCGCCCCGGACAACCCCTGCAAGTGGATTCGGAACGG
The DNA here is from genome assembly GCA_964569855.1 of uncultured Rhodoferax sp. GTDB lineage: Bacteria > Pseudomonadota > Gammaproteobacteria > Burkholderiales > Burkholderiaceae_C > Allorhodoferax. Next base: position 6,439 of record CAZMXB010000094.1, on the reverse strand, counting down.
GGTTGCATGCACGTGTCTTTCAGCCATATGCCTGGATTGAGCGTCGCCGCCATTGGCAGAGTGTCAACCGTTGGTGTGGATTTGATGCAGGTTGATACCGGTGTGCTGGATTTGCCCGATTGGCGAAGAGTGGCATGGGATTATCTCGGGCCAGCAGCCAGCGATGTGTTACGCGCCACACCACCTGCGGTACGTCCAGCCGCTTTCGCCGAGGCCTGGACAAGCCTGGAGGCATGTCTGAAGTGCAATGGCCAACCATTGACCGAGTGGAATCTTCATTTGCATCGACAGTTTTTTTTGAACTGCGATGTCTTGCAACTTGCTTTGCCAGAAAATTGTCGCGGCACGATTGCAATTCAGGCTGGGCCAGGTGCAACTGCATGCGCGCCCAGGAAACATTCCACCGGCGAGGCCACAGGAGCGGATCAATAGAAGCCGTCACGACGGCCGTAGCGTTCGTTGCGCTCCTTGTCATACTTTGCGGCATCAAACTGTTCGCCTTGGATGGCGCGATGGATCTCGCCACCCGTTGGCATCGTGGACGGGTCCACTTGCAGCTGCGGGTCCCACAAGCGTGAACGCAAAAATGCCTTTGAACACTGCGTATAGGCTTCGTCAATATCGACCAAGATGCCCAGTAACGGCGACTTACCCTCGACGGTGCTGGGGGAGAGCAACTCGGCGTCGACCGTTATTGTGGCCGTGCCATTGACGCGAAACGTGTCGGTGATGCCCGGTACAAAGAAGAGCAGGCCGATGTGCGGGTTAGCAAGCATATTGCGCAGAGAATCAGCAATCCGATTGCCCGGACGTTCTGGAATGAGCAACGTGTCGTCGTCAAGAATCCGCACGAAGCCAGCAGGGTCGCCGCGGGGGCTGAGATCGCAGTTCCCCGCTGGATCGCTCGTGGCGATGCAAACAAAAGGCGAGCGCTCGACAAACAATCGTGTTTTGGAGTTCAGGCGATTGCTGATTTTCGCGCAAGTCAATTGAGCGGGCTCGCCTATCAATGCGCGAAGTTGCGCCTCAGTGTGGATGACTTTGGATGTTCGAGGGTGTGTTGAAACAAGGTTCATCAATTTCCTTCCGACTTGATTTTTTCCAATAAGCCATTGGCCCTGAACCCGTGCTCTTGTCAATGACAAACGTCAGGATAGCAGCGCAGGTCCGTCAAACCAAGCCGGAGGTAGCCCAGACGAGACACATTCCTGCATGAAAGCGTGCGAATGGCGACTTTGTCATCAAAGACTTGGCCGAGGCCAAGAAAGCCGTGGACTGGTATGTGGCGTATGGGTATCACCCGCTCAAGATCCACAACTCCTTCCATTCTGCGATCTTGCGTGAGACAGTTGCCTACGCCCATAGCCGCAGCATGCGTGTCTCGGGTCACGTCCCGGCCTTTATGCGCGCGCAAGAGGTAGTGGAACAGGTCTACGACGAGATTCAACACATCACCCAGGTGATGCTTAATTTCCTGGTTAAACCTGACACAGACACGCAAACGTTAGAACGTTTTTATCTGGCCGACTTGGTGCTGGTGGATGGCGACCCCACGCGTCAGATCGC
>CAZMXB010000094.1:0-4773 GCA_964569855.1 uncultured Rhodoferax sp. | reverse complement strand
CGCGGAGGCATTGGGCACAGCCACGGTCGATATACCGATAACTTGTCATTGCGAGCACAGTGTCAAGGCCAATATCCAGGCCAACTGCTATGGATTTGCGGGTTGCGGCAGACATTTCCAAAGTCAGCAACCGGCCGTGACCTGTATCCCCTTGAAGGTGCATAGCGGTGTTTGACTTCTGCGACTGATACGGCGATCAGCGCCCTAAGGGCCTTGACGTCAGGGTAGGTCAGGCGCTCGAAAACAGACTTGCGTTTCCGTTCTTATGTTCTCCGAGCATGGCCAAGAGAGCTCTCGCGGAAAGATACGCATCAACGTCAGCGCTGGTGGGTTTAGTCCTGCTACTGCCATCGGACGATTTCACTTGCTGGGAAGGGATGACTCTTTTGAAATTCATGCTGGACGACATGGGATTCAACCTAGAAAAGGCAGTTTGTTATACGTTGGCACAACCGTTGCTACCAATCAAGCATGCAACCAACGCGTCCAGAATTTTCCTTCATGCAAAATGCGCGAGCAAGCTCCCTTTGGCAACACCAGCTCAATCTGCTGCTGGATTCCACGGGCGAAGGCATTTTTGGCATCGACCTGGATGGACACTGCGTCTTCATCAACCGGGCAGGCGCCAGCCTGCTGGGCTGGGACGCGGCCGACGTGTTGGGCCACAACATGCACGAGCTGACCCACCATTCGCATGCCGACGGCTCGCATTACCCGGATACGGACTGCCCCATCTTCAATGCCTTTCGCCAAGGCTTGGCGTGCCGGATTGACACCGAGGTGTTCTGGCGCAAGGACCACACGTCCTTCGCCGTCGAGTACTCCAGCTACCCCATCATCGATGGCGTCGAGGTGCGCGGCGCGGTGATTACCTTTGTCGACATCACCGCACGCCGGCAGGCCGCCCAGGACCTGCAACAGGCCAATGCCAGCCTGGCCCGGGCCAATGACGAGCTGGAATTGCGGGTAGGCGCACGCACCCGCGAGCTGTCGGCCGCCTTGGGCCAGTTGCGCGAACTCGCCGCCTATTCGGAAACCATCCGCGAGGAAGAGCGCACCCGCATTGCCCGCGAGGTGCACGACGAACTCGGCAGCCTGCTGGTGGCCCTCAAGATGGACGTCAACTGGATGGACAAGCGACTGGCAGAACAGCAGCAGCGCAGCACGTTTGAGGCCCAGTCCATGCGTGATCGCCTGCGCGATAAGTGCCAGAGCATGAGCCGCCAAATTGAGAACGCCGTGGTCAACGTGGGCCGCATCATCACGGACCTGCGCCCCAGCATCCTGGACCACCAGGGCTTGTGGGCGGCGCTGGAATGGCAGGCGCACGAGTTTGCGCAGTCGGCCGAGCTGTCGCTGGACTGGCGCATGGTGGGCACCGAGCACATCGAATTGCCAGAAAATCTGGCCATGGCGGTGTTTCGCATCTTCCAGGAAATGCTCAGCAACGTGGCACGCCACGCTCGCGCGACGCACCTACTGGTCAACGTGGAAGTGGGCCATGCGGCGCTCAACCTGCTGGTGCGCGACAACGGCTGTGGCGCACCCGCCGAGGCATTTGACGCGGCGACCGCTTACGGCGTCATGGGCATGCGCGAACGCGCCCGCCACCATGGCGGACGACTGTCGATTACCAGCCAAATCGGCCAAGGCTCGCTGTTCCAGCTGCGCATTCCTTTGCAGCAGACCTATTGCGGGCACGGCACATGATCCGTTTGCTCCTGGGTGACGACCACCGCATCGTGCGCGAAGGCCTCAAGCAGATTTTGGCCGACGCACCAGATATGTGCATTGCGAGCGAGGCGCAAAGCGGCACCGAGGTGCTGGACCAGGTGCGCAAACTGGGCGGCCACGAAGGCCTGGATCTGGTGCTGCTGGACATTGCCATGCCCGGGGCCGACGGGCTGGAGGTGCTGCAAATTCTGCGTCATGAATACCCAACACTGCCGGTGTTGATGCTCAGCACCTACCCGGAGAAACAATACGCCGTGCGCTGCATCAAGCTGGGCGCCGGGGGCTATCTGAACAAGAGCGCCGACCCGGATGACATGGTGGCAGCCGTTCGCAAGGTTGCTGGCGGAGGCATGTACGTCACCCCCGCCACGGCAGAAGCCCTGGCCGCCACGGTCGGTGCGGTCGCATCGCGCAGCGGCGCGGGAGGCGTGGAAGCACTGTCGCACCGGGAATACCAGGTCTTTCGCCTGTTGACCGCCGGTCACACCGTGAGCGAAATTGGTGCACAGCTCAAACTGGCCCCCAATACCGTCAGCACCTACCGCGCCCGGATTCTGGAAAAAACTGGCGCCAAGAACGATGTGGAGCTGGCGCTTTTCGCCGAACGCCAGACCCGAGCGGCTCCAGCAGCGCCATAAGCTGCATTTTTTGTAGGGCTGGCACTACACAGCGTCGTGGGGCGCGGGGCGAATTGCAGGCCCCGGCGCCCACAGCCCAGAACTGGCCCGCACCTTGCTGAGTGACAGTCATCACTTCACCGAGGTACACCATGTCCGAATTCTTCTCTCCCTATGATGCCGACCGTCCCCTGATGCTCAAGTGCAGCTGTGGCCGTGAACACTCGGTGGCCGACCACCAGGCCGAAGTGGCCGCCGACACCGCTGCCATTGAGCTGCGCCGCCGCAGCCTGAGCAGCACGTTTGAGGCCTACAGCAACGAATTCATTGAAGCCACTCTGGTCAAGGCCATCTTTCCGCAAGACGCGGTGCGCCGCCGCTTTCTGAAAGCCGTGGGCAAGAGCACGGCCATGGCGGCCATTGCCAGCGTGTTACCCGTGGCCAGCATGCAGGCCATGGCGCAGGAAAAAGGCGCACTGGAAAAGACCAACCTGAAGATCGGTTTCATCCCGATCACCTGCGCCACCCCGCTGATCATGGCGCATCCGCTGGGCTTCTACCAGAAGCAGGGCCTCAATGTAGAAGTGACCAAGACGGCGGGCTGGGCACTGATCCGCGACAAGATGATCAACAAGGAATACGACGCCACGCACTTCCTGTCGCCCATGCCACTGGCGATCTCCATGGGTCTGGGCTCCAACGCCACACCCATGAATGTGGCCACCATCCAGAATATCAACGGCCAAGCCATCACCATGGCCCTCAAGCACAAGAACAACCGCGACCCCAAAAACTGGAAGGGCTTCAAGTTTGCCATTCCGTTTGAGTTCAGTATGCACAACTTCCTGTTGCGCTACTACCTGGCCGAGGCGGGTCTCAACCCCGATACCGACGTGCAATTGCGCGTCGTCCCACCCGCCGAAATGGTGGCGAACTTGAAGGCCGGAAACATTGACGGCTTCCTGGGACCTGATCCCTTCAATCAGCGCGCCGTATATGAAGAAGCCGGCTTTATCCATGTCCTGACCAAAGACCTGTGGAACGGCCACCCCTGCTGCGCCTTTGGCACCAGCACGGAATTCATCCAGAAGAACCCCAACACCTTTGCGGCCTTGTACCGCGCCGTGCTCACATCCGCCGCCATGGCGCGTGACCCCGCCAACCGCGAGCTGATCGCCAAAGTGATTGCACCCGCGCAGTACCTGAACCAGCCCGAAGCCGTGCTGAACCAGGTGCTGACGGGCAAATTTGCTGATGGCCTGGGCAATATCAAGAACGTGCCCGACCGTGCCGACTTCGACCCCATGCCGTGGCAGAGCATGGCAGTGTGGATGCTCACACAGATGCAACGCTGGGGCTATGTCAAGGGCGACGTCAACTACAAGCAGATTGCGGAGAAAGTGTTCTTGCTGACCGACGCCAAGAAGCACATGAAGTCGCTGGACCAGAAGGTTCCCGATGGCGCCTACCCCAAGTTCAAGATCATGGGCAAGGAGTTCGACGCCGACAAGGCCGCTGCCTACGCCAAGAGTTTTGCCATCAGCAAGGCAGCCTGAAATGGATATTTGGCGTTCCCTCAATTTCCGCGCGGGCCTGCTCTCGGTGCTGATTCTGGTGCTGGTGCTGGGCATCTGGTACGCGGCCACGGGCTCCACCGCGTCGGCCACCAGTTCGGCGGGCATGACAGCGGAGCAAATCGAGTACGCCAAGATGATGGGCAAGGACCCCGGCAGCACCAAGGCAGCAGGCTTTCCCACGCTGGGGCAAATGGGCACCACGGTGTGGGGCCACTTGTCCAACCCGTTCTACGACAACGGCCCCAACGACAAGGGCATCGCGATCCAGCTGGCGCACTCATTGGGCAGGGTCGCACTGGGCTTTGGGCTGGCCATGCTGGTGGCCATTCCCCTGGGCTTTGTGATCGGCATGTCGCCACTGCTGCGCAAGGCGTTTGACCCGTTCATCCAGGTGCTCAAACCCATCAGTCCGCTGGCCTGGATGCCGCTGGCGCTCTACACCATCAAGGACTCATCCATCAGCGGCATCTTTGTCATCTTCATCTGCTCGATCTGGCCCATGCTGGTCAACACGGCCTTTGGCGTGGCCTCGGTCAAGCGCGAATGGCTGAACGTTGCCAGCACGCTGGAAGTCAGCCCGCTTCGCAAGGCCTTTCAGGTGATTCTGCCGGCTGCCGCACCGACCATTCTGACGGGCATGCGCATCAGCATGGGCATTGCCTGGCTGGTCATCGTGGCGGCCGAAATGCTGGTCGGCGGCACCGGCATTGGCTACTTTGTGTGGAACGAGTGGAACAACCTGTCGCTGACCAATGTGATCTTCGCCATCGTGCTTATTGGCGTGGTCGGCATGCTGCTGGACTTGGCCTTTGGCCAGTTGCAAAAGGTGGTGACCTATGTGGAGT
>CAZMXB010000093.1:0-17551 GCA_964569855.1 uncultured Rhodoferax sp. | reverse complement strand
CACGGCACTGAACACGCCCGAGGACCACCCCGCGCGCTCCATGCACGACACCTTTTATGTGGAAGGTGGCTCGGAAACTGCGCCGAATTTACTGCGAACCCACACCAGCCCCATGCAGATCCGATATGCGGTACAGCATGTCAAGAAATACCGCGCTTTGGCCGAGTCAGGTTCGAGTTACGCCGGGCCGCACCAAGTGGCGGGCGCCACCTTCGGGGGGGCAGGGACCCGTGAAGGGGTAGACCGTGGGGCACAACTCTTCTCAGGGGATATGCCCGAGATCCGCGTGATTGCACCGGGCCGCACATATCGCGTCGACAGCGATGCGACGCATTCCCCGATGTTCCACCAGTGCGAAGGCCTGTGGGTGGGCGAGAACGTCAGCTTCAAGGACCTGAAGTTCGTCTTCACCGATTTCTGCCGCACCTTCTTTGAATCCGACGACCTGGTGTTGCGTTTTCGCCCCAGCTTCTTCCCGTTCACCGAGCCCAGCGCCGAGATCGATATCCAGTTTCAGAGCGGCCCGCTGGCAGGACGCTGGCTGGAGGTGGCCGGCTCCGGCCAGGTCCACCCGAACGTGATCCGCAACATGGGCCTGGATACTGAAAAATTCATCGGCTTTGCCTTTGGTATGGGGCCGGATCGCCTGACCATGCTGCGCTATGGCGTTAATGACTTGCGGCTGTTCTTCGACGGTGATGTCCGTTTCCTGTCGCAGTTCTAGATATGAAAGTCCCCCTGAGCCGCAGCGCGGCGGACAGCTCCAGTGGCCCGGCGAAGCCGGTTCCACAGTGTTCCTGGGTTAAGGCATCGATGGCGGTGCTAGGTATCAATTTGGTTGAGAATTTTTATGCAATTTCCTGAATCCTGGTTGCGCACGTTCTGCAACCCAGCCATTTCCACGCAGCAGTTGGCGGACACGCTTACCATGGCCGGCCTGGAGGTCGAAGACCTCAAGCCGGTGGCGCCGCCGTTCAGCAAAATCGTTGTCGGCGAAATCAAGGAAGCCCTTCAGCATCCCAATGCCGACCGCCTGAGGGTCTGCAAGGTCGATGTCGGACAACCAGAGCTGCTGGATATCGTGTGTGGCGCACCCAATGCCCGTGTCGGCATCCGCGTGCCTTGTGCACTGGTTGGCGCCGAGTTGCCTCCGGGCGAAGACTGCAAGCCCTTTGTAATCAAGGTTGGGACGCTGCGTGGTGTGGAAAGCAAGGGCATGTTGTGTTCTGCAAAGGAATTGCAGATCGCCGATGACCATGGTGGCCTGCTGGAACTGGCTGCAGACGCGCCACTGGGTCAGGACATCCGCGAGCACCTCAATCTCGACGACACACTGTTCACGCTCAAGCTCACACCCAATTTGGCGCACTGCCTGAGTGTGTATGGCGTCGCGCGTGAGGTCTCGGCCCTGACGGGCGCTCCGCTGCAATCGCCCAGCTTCCCGGCGGTCGCGGTTGGCAATGCCGACAAACTGGCCGTCAAGGTCAGCGCGCCGGATTTGTGTGGCCGCTTCTCCGGCCGGGTCATCCGCAATGTCAACACCAAAGCCACCACACCCCAGTGGATGGTGGACCGTTTGGCACGTTGCGGCCAACGCAGCGTGACTGCTCTCGTCGACATCTCCAACTATGTGATGTTCGAGTTGGGTCGCCCGTCCCACATTTTTGATTTGGACAAGATTCACGGTGGCCTGGACGTGCGCTGGGGCAGGGCAGGAGAGGAAATCAAGCTGCTCAATGGCAACACCGTGACCGTCGATAACAAGGTTGGCGTGATCGCCGACGACCATCAAGTCGAGTCCCTGGCCGGGATCATGGGTGGCGACGCCACCGCAGTGTCCGATGACACACGCAACGTCTATGTGGAAGCCGCTTTCTGGTGGCCCAAGTCTATCGCGGGACGCTCACGCCGTTTCAATTTCTCCACCGATGCTGGTCACCGTTTTGAGCGCGGTGTGGACCCCCAGTTGACTGTGGAACACATCGAACGTCTGACACAGCTGATCATCGATATCTGCGGCACACCTGAAATCACATGCGGCCCGATCGACGATCTGCAACCGAATATGCCAATACCCGCTGCGGTCAGTCTGCGCGTGGCCCGAGCGTGCAAGATTATTGGCATGCCTCTGACCCAGGCGCAATGCGTGGACGCACTGCAACGCTTGGCCCTGAATGTCACACAGTCGGAAGGCGTATTGACCCTGATACCCCCGTCGTTTCGCTTTGACCTGCAGATCGAAGAAGACCTGGTAGAAGAAATCGCACGCATGGTGGGCTACGACAACCTGCCGCACACACCGCCGCTGGGACCCATCACTGCCAAAATCCGCACCGAAGCGCAACGCGGACCTTTCGCCGTGCGCCGCTCACTGGCGGCGTTGGGATACCAGGAAACCATCAACTTCAGTTTTGTCGAAGAAAGCTGGGAGCATGGTCTGGCGGGCAATCCCAACCCCATCAAATTGCTCAACCCGATTGCCAGCCAGATGAGCGTCATGCGATCAAGCCTGTTGGGCTCGCTGTTGCAGGTGCTCAAGTTCAACCAGGCGCGCAAGCAGTCCCGCGTGCGCGTGTTCGAGCTGGGCCGCGTGTTCCTGCGCGACGCGTCGGTCAAGAGCACGGACAGCACTGTCGAGGGCTTTTTCCAACCCATGCGCCTGGCCGGCCTGGCCAGTGGCAGTGCCGATGCGCTGCAATGGGGTCGAAAAGAGCAGGGCGTCGACTTCTTTGATGTGAAGGGTGATTTAGAAGCGTTGCTGGCGCCGCTCCATCCCCGCTTTGTGCCAAGCGGCCACCCTGCCATGCATCCAGGCCGCTGCGCCCAGGTGTTGCTGGACGAACGGGAGATCGGCTTTGTGGGCGAATTGCACCCAAAATGGCGTCAGACTTTCGATCTTGCCCAAGCACCTATCCTGTTCGAGCTGGACCTGGACGCGGTGTTACAGCGCCGTATTCCCGAGTTCATGCCGGTTTCCAAACTTCAGCCGGTGCAGCGCGATATTGCTATGGTGGTTGCAGACAATGTGACCCATGCTGCACTGATGGCTGCCATCTGGGCTGCGCCCACGTGCGGTCTGTTGCGCGATGCCCAACTGTTCGACGTGTACCGTCCCAAACTGGCCAAGGAAGCTGCGGTCATGGAGGGCGCTACCGATCGTAGCCTGGCCGTGCGCCTCACCCTCAATAGTGACGAGGCCACGCTGTCGGAAGAGCAGATCGAATCGGCCGTGAAAGCGGTTGTCGAGCAGTTGACGTCCAGTGTTGGGGCACGTCAGCGCGTGTGACAGGCGTAGGTTCGCAGCAACCAGAATCGAGGCACCATGGATTTTTCTGTTGAAAGTCTGGAAACTCCGGCATTGACCAAGGCGCAACTGGCCGACTTGCTGTTTGAGCAGATCGGTCTGAACAAGCGCGAGTCCAAAGACATGATTGACGCATTTTTCGACCTGATTGCTGCCAGCCTTGTAGATGGCACGGACGTCAAGATTTCCGGATTTGGCAACTTTCAGATTAGAACCAAGGCACCGCGCCCTGGTCGCAATCCGCGAACTGGCGAAGCGATTCCGATTCAGGCCCGGCGGGTTGTGACGTTCCACGCCAGTCACAAGCTCAAAGAGCAGCTGCAGGACGAAGCCTGAACGCCGTTTTTGCAACAGTCGATGCCGTTTGGGCAGAGCCGTTCAATCAGTCTTTGCACTTGGGCAAAACTTAGAGTAACCTCTACGCTTTGCGTCGTATAGCATTGATTTCAATGGAGAAAACTCTCCCACCCATTCCCGCCAAACGCTACTTCACCATCGGTGAGGTCGGGGATCTGTGCGGCGTCAAACCGCATGTGCTACGGTATTGGGAGCAAGAGTTCACGCAACTGCGGCCCATGAAACGCCGGGGTAACCGGCGGTACTACCAGCACCATGAAGTTCTGATGATTCGCCGGATTCGCGATTTGCTGTACGACCAGGGTTTTACGATCACAGGCGCGCGAAACAAGATGCAAGAATTGGTGCAAAGTGAACGTGACAAGAAGCGGGCAGGCGAGATTTTGCTGGATGGTGTCGAGGTTTTAGAGATGGACGATGCGGATTTGGAAGAGTTTGAAGACAGTCAGTTGATAGATGCCATGGACGAGAACGCTGCCAGTCTTTTGCTGGTTAGGAGAGAACTTTTTGAAATTCGGGAATTGTTAGCCATCGTCTAAAAAGTTACGCTACCAAGCGGCTATAATAGAAGGCTGTTTCGGTGTGTGGCGCAGCCTGGTAGCGCACTTGCATGGGGTGCAAGGGGTCGAAGGTTCGAATCCTTTCACACCGACCATATGAATCAAGGACTTAGCTTCGAAAGGAGCTAAGTCCTTTCTTCTTTGTATGTCCAGTTTCTCAAAATGGCTTCCGCCATTGCCCCAACTGAATGTGTGGCACCAAGTTGAATTCAAACTCCAGAAGCGGCTTTGCCTTTGCCTCTGGCGGTCTGTGGATTACTTAACATAATATACATCGTATAAAGTACGATCAGTTTAAGATGAAGCGTAGACTGACTACCAACCGTTCAGGGAATTCCTTTTGCGGACAGCACTGGCAATCAACGCCACCGCCTCGACGCGCTGTACCTGTGTTGCGAAATCAATCGCGGTGAGTCCAAGCTCATTTTTCAATCGTGCGTCAGCGCCAGCATCCAATAACAGCTTTACGGCATCGTTCGTGCCATAGCGAGCCGCCATCATCAACGGCGTGGTGCCATTGGGAGACGCAGCGTCAATATAGGCATGTTGATCCAGCAGCAACTGCATGACCGCCGTATGGCCGCCGGTGGCTGCATAGTGCAATGGTGTCCAACCCGGCTTGTTGACATCTGCGTCGCGCAGCATCAGTTTTTGGCAAACGGCCAGATAGCCTTTTAAGGCAGCCATCATCAATGGACTTTCATCCTTCGCGTTGCGTAGCTCCACCCGGGTTTGCGGATGCTCCAACAGCAGATCAATGGCCTTGAATGACGGCGAACGGATGGCTTTCAACAGACCAGTCTCACCATCTGGACCCAAGGTATTTGGATCGAAACCCTTGGTGAGCACCACACGCAAACCACTCACGTTGTCTTGCTGAATGGCACTGAAAAAATCATCATATGATCCAGCTTGTGCGACAGAAAACCAAACAAAAACAAATAGATATGATGAATATCTAATCCAATTTCTCATGAATGGATACCGGTAAACAAAGCAGAGAAATTGTTGCTGGTCGCTTCGCCAATGGTCTCAACACTGCAATTTCGCAACAACGCCAGTTGCTGTGCAACATACGGAACGTAGGAGGGATTATTGGTCTTGCCGCGATAAGGTACCGGCGCAAGATAGGGGCTGTCAGTCTCTATCAGCAAGCGGTCCATGGGCACCCAGGAAGCTACGTCGCGCAGGTCTTGAGCGGTCTTGAAGGTCAAAATACCAGAGAAAGAAATGTAGAACCCAAGGTCGAGCGCCTGGCGTGCAACCGACTCAGTTTCGGTAAAACAGTGAAAAACGCCGCCTGCAGAGCCTGCAGAGCCGTCCTCACCCTCCTCGCGCAAAATCGCCAAAGTGTCATCGGAGGCACTGCGGGTATGAATTACCAGGGGTTTTTGCAGTCGGCGCGCAGCACGGATGTGGGTACGAAAACGCTCCCGCTGCCAATGCATGTCGTCCACAGTGCGGGTACCCAGACGGTAATAGTCCAGACCTGTTTCACCAACAGCGACGACCCGTGGCAACCTACCACGTTCCAGCAAGTCCTCCAGAGCGGGCTCGGTGGCCCCTTCGTTGTCCGGGTGCACTCCGACCGTCGCCCAAAAATTGTCAAACGTGAGCGCCAGACGATGAACTTGCGCAAACTCTTCAAGGGTTGTGCAAATACACAAGGCTCTGTCGACCCTGGCCTTGGCCATCGACTGGCGAATTTCAGGCAGTGCGTCCACCAATTCGGGAAACGTCAAGTGGCAATGGGAATCGGTGAACATGAGTAAAACCTGAAAGGGAGCGAACAACCACGCTCCGCCAGAATGGCGGGGGCTCAAATGGTCTGTGTGGGACGCTCGGACGCCATATGGGCGCCCAAAATTTCTTCGATCTTCAGTTTGAGCGCACGCGACTTGTCGTCTTTTGGAAACGTGATGCCAACCCCCTGAGTGCGACCGCCAGCCGCTTTGGCGGGCGTGACCCAAGCCACTTTTCCGGCCACCGGATACCGTTGCATGTCCTCCGGTAACGACAGTAATACATACACGTCATCGCCCAAGGCGTACTCTCTGGCCGTAGGGATAAAGACACCACCTTCGGCAAATATTGGAATATAGGCCGCATATAACGCAGCTTTCTCCTTGATGGAGAGCTGGATGACACTGGGTCTGGGTGTTGCGGAAGTTGGTGCGTTCATCGTGACCGGAATTTACCATGTGAGTTTAGAGCGGTTTTGGCTTGGCCGACAAGGGATTCCAGCATCAGACCCGCATTAAACGGGTGTTCCATGGTGCGCATGGTCTGAGAAAGTTGTTTGCTCCATTGGCTCAATACCGGAGTGCCGGGGCTGTCAACCAGGTCGGCGGTTTCAAAAAAGCGGGCGGCGGCCCCGCACGACACCGCCATCAAATCGTGACAAAGTTTGTGCAGCGCATCCACTGTTTGCGGAATTGTCCACTCCTTGACGTAGGCGACATCCCCGCGTGCCATGGCTCTGGGCAGCCCCCCCCAAGCCGTCGGGTCATGACCCAAAGCAGCAAATGCCAGTGCATCCTCGGGTCGGCCCCCCATGGCTTTCAGAAACAAACGGGCCAGGTTCAGTTCCAGCCCATTGCTTTGCAGCCACTGCTCGCTAGCCTGGGCATCGGGCCAGCGCAGGGCATGGCCCATACAACGGCTGCGAATGGTTGGCAACAATTGATGGGCCGACTCACTCGCCAGCACAAACCGGACATCCCCAGGCGGCTCTTCCAGCGTTTTCAGCAATGCATTGGCGGTGATGGTGTTCATGTTCTCGGCCGGAAAGACCAAAACCACCTTGCCTCGACCGCGTGCACTGGTGCGTTGTGAAAACTCAACTGCCTCGCGCATGGCATCGACCCGAATTTCCTTGCTGGCTTTGCGCTTTTTGTCGTCAATTTCTGCCTGCGCTTTTTCGCCCAAGGGCCAACCCAGCGCCAACAGGGTGACCTCGGGCATCAAAACCGCCAAATCGGCATGGGTTCGGACATCGATGGCATGGCAACTGGCACATGCACCACACGCCCTGCCCGTCTCAACCGGCTGCTCACACAACCATGCACGCGCCAACTCCATGGCCAGACCGTAATGTCCCAAACCAGAAGGTCCGTACAACAACCAGGCATGACCGCGCTGGGCCAGCAACTGTTCTGCCTGCGCCACGATCCACGGTGCTTGAGGCAGCGGCGTGGACATACTGCTCATCCGAGAAAGCCCTTGCCCCGAACGGCATTTATCAGGTCGTTCCAAACCGCATCAGGTTTCTGGTCTGCGTTCAATCGCACAAACCGGGTTGGCGCTGTTTTCATGCGCCGGGCATAACCACTGGCCACGTTTTCAAAAAAAGCCACCGGCTGGGATTCAAATTTGTCAGGTACCCTTGCACCCGCCAGCCGCTGCGCGGCAACGGCCGGATCAAGGTCAAACCACAGTGTGATATCGGGCTGCAACACGGTTCGAATAGACGCTTCATCATTGGCGTCTGGTGTGCCTTGAACCCAATTTTCCAACGCCGACAAGATGTCCCAGTCAAAGCCCCGTCCAGCGCCCTGGTAAGCAAAGGATGCGTCGGTGAACCGATCACACAAAATAACATCGCCGCGATCCAGGGCCGGCAATATCACCCGTTGAATGTGGTCACGCCGCGCGGCAAACACCAGCAGCGCCTCGGTCATCGGGTCCATCGCATCGTTGAGCACCAATTGACGCAACTGTTCGGCCAAGGGTGTGCCCCCAGGCTCCCGCGTGAGCGTGACAGTGCGCCCGTATTCCCGAAAGGCCTGTGCCAGGCGATTGATATGGGTGGACTTGCCCGCACCGTCGATGCCTTCAAAACTGACAAAAATTCCGCTCATTGCGTCTTTCTATGACTATTGACCACGCTGGTACGTGTTGACCGCCCGATTGTGCGCGTCCAGGCTGGTACTGAACTGGCTTGTGCCGTCGCCCCGCGCCACAAAATAGAGGGCCTTTGATGTTGCCGGACGCGCGGCCGCCATCAACGCCGCTTTGCCCGGAATCGCAATCGGTGTGGGTGGAAGTCCGTCACGGGTATAGGTATTCCAGGGCGTGTCCGTCTGCAGGTCTTTCTTGCGCAGATTCCCGTCAAAGGCGGGCCCCATGCCATAAATCACGGTGGGGTCGGTTTGCAGACGCATGCCGACGCGCAGCCGATTGGTAAACACTGCCGCAATTTCCGCGCGGTCAGCCGGTGCGCCGGTTTCCTTTTCGACAATGCTGGCCAGGGTCAACAGGTCGTCGGGCGACTTCAAAGGTGATTGCGGATCACGCTGCGTCCAGACGGCGTCGAGCCGCTTGTCCATGGCGCGCATCGCCCTTTGCAACACTGCCAGATCACTGGAGCCTTTGCTGTAGGTGTAGGTGTCCGGGAAAAAACGGCCTTCTGCAGCAACACCCGGGCGTCCCAGACGGCCCATGGTGTCGTCAACGGAAAGGGCTTGAGAATCGGGTTTCAGACTGTCGGCTTTGCGCAGCGCATCTCGCACCTGGCGATAGGTCCAACCTTCCACGAACGTTACGCTTCGCAGAGCCTCCTCACCGCGGACCAGCTTTTGCAACAGCGATTGGGGCGTGGTGCCCCTGCCGATCTCATAACTGCCCGCCTTGATCTGACGCGATTGCCCCGACGCCCGGAACCACAGGTACAGCAAGTCCGGATTTACTGCAATGCCGGCATCGGCCACGGCCTGGGCGATCTCGCGGCCATTGGATCCCGGCTCAATGGACAAGTCGACCATGGGTGCAGGCAGTTCCACTGGCGCGTTGAGCCACCCGTAGGCTCCAGCGGCAGCGCCCAGCAACAAACCAAATACAACGAACAGAAACAAACGCACAGCCCTACAACCCTTGAGAAAACGTGGGAGGAATGATAATTGAGCGCATGACTTCCCCGCAGCCCCCCCATTTCGCAGACATGTCCCCCCTCCATGGTGTTGCCCACCTCACACACTTGGGTGTTATCAAAGTAGAAGGTGAAGACGCCGCCAAGTTCATCCACGGCCAGTTGACGCAAGACTTTTCCTTGCTGGACCTGCACACGGCGCGACTGGCCGCATTTTGTTCACCCAAGGGCAGGGTGTTGGCCAGTTTTATCGGTTTCAAACGCAGCCCGAACGAAATTCTGCTGGTTTGCAGCCGGGATCTCCTGGCCGCCACGCTCAAGCGGCTGTCGATGTTTGTACTCAGGGCCAAGGCCGGCCTGCAGGACGCCAGTGACCAGTACGCAATATATGGACTGGCTGGAGATGCTATTAAACCGATAGCGCAAGGCGTAGCATTGACGAGGGCTACTGGTGAATTCGACAAAGGAGTTCTCGTCAATCTTGACCCGGCCAATGGAACGCTGCGCCAGTTGTATATTGCTCCCGCAGGAGCCCCTGCACCCGGCGGCGCCAGTTTGTCCCTGGATACCTGGCAATGGGGCGAGGTTCAAAGCGGTGTGGCCACGGTTTCCTCAGCAGTTGTGGATGCCTATGTGCCGCAAATGCTGAACTACGAGTCGGTCGGCGCAGTGAACTTCAAGAAAGGCTGCTACCCCGGTCAGGAGGTGGTTGCTCGCAGTCAATTCAGGGGCACACTCAAACGGCGCGCCGCATTGGCCCATGCCGGGGAGGCCATGGTCCCGGGGGACGAGATATTTTCCGCAGACGATGACAGCCAGCCGGTTGCCACCGTGGTGCAGGCTGCGCCCGCCCCCAGCGGTGGCTTTGACGCCATCATCTCGGGGCAGGTTTCCGCCCTGGAGGGCGCGGCTTTGCACCTGAAGAAAAGTGATGGCGCCGCCCTGCGCCTGTTGCCATTGCCCTATCCGTTGCTAGAAGACATTTGAAGGGTTGAAAGCAGCGAACCCCCTAGAGCACCAGCGCCATTTCAATGTGGCGCACGCCGGCTTCCTCGAATTGCGGCCCACGCGACACAAACCCCAGGCGCTTGTAAAACCCTTCGGCACTGCATTGGGCGTGGAGCATCACTTCCGTGTCACCTCGGGTGCGCGCTGCCTCAACCAGCGCATGCAATACATCACGCCCCAGGCGTGATCCGCGCAGCCCGCGGTGCACGGCCATGCGCCCGATCCGGCCGACGCCGGGTGCGTGTTGCAACAACCGCCCGGTGGCTACCGGTTGTTTCAGTCGGTTAACGACCACGGCGTGAACCGCGCCGGCGTCGGCATCGTCCCACACCATGTGGGCGCCAATCGCCTGTTCCTGCACAAACACATCGGTTCGCAGCACCGACGCCAGGTCACCCAGCGCCGCCCAGTCTCCCAGACTTAGCTCCGACATGGCCTCTCCAGCCTCAAAACCATCCAATATGGACCGAAGCGCGTCGGGCACGGGCTGCGGTTTCTGGCTGGTTGCGTTGGCATAGACATAAATCAGTTCGCTGGTCACCAACAGCGTGTCGCCGCGCAGAATGCGACCCTCAAAAAGCAGGGAGGAAGTGCCTATGCGCCGGCAGCGCAGGCCGACTTCCAGCACGTCGTCATACAGGGCCGGCGCGTGGTACTCCACACTCGCCTTCTTCAGAAAAACATCACCCTGCAGCAGGTGCATGGCTGCCTCGTAGGGCAGGCACAGGTCGCGCCAGTAGTCGGCCATCGCGGTATCGAAGTATTGAAGGTAGTGCGCATTGAAAACTATCTTCTGCATGTCCACTTCCGCCCAACGCACCCGCAGGCGATGGCTGCAGCGCATGGGTGGGGTCAAATATTCGGGCGCGATCATGTAGTCTCCTTGAAAGCCGCTTTTATGGCGCGGGCAGCGTCCGCGTGGGCACGCGCGGCTTCGGGAATAGCGCGGCCCATTTTGATGAATTCATGGACCACGCCACGGTAGATTTCCAGATCCACTGGCACACCGGCCATGCGCAACCGGTCGGCGTAATCCACACCCTCGTCCACCAGGGGGTCACATTCGGCCAAGCCCACCCAGGCGGGCGCCACCCCGGCCAAGTCCACCGGATGACCGGATGCATCCCGACCATCCAGCGGGGCGAAACGCCAGTCTTCCCGGTCCTGCGGGGTGCGCAGATAGTGGTTAAAAAAGTAACGGATATGCGGCTCTTCCAGCACAAAACCGTGGGCAAATTTGCGGTGCGATGCACCTTTTTGGTGTGCGGAAGTGCCAGGATAAAAAAGCAGTTGCAGTGCCAGGGCAATCTTGGCATCGCGCGCCAAAATGGCGCACACGGCGGCCAACGTGCCCCCGGCACTGTCACCGCCAACCGCCAACCGGTTGGAATCGAGGTTCTTTTGTGCGCCATGCCGGGCGACCCATTGAACAACGTCCCAGGTATCGTTGAGGGCGGTTGGGAATTTGTGCTCGGGTGCCAGGCGGTAGTCAACCGACAACACGGCGCAATGCGCATGGTGAGCCAACTGTCGACACAAGCCGTCATGGGTGGCTGTGCTGCCAATGGTGAAACCGCCGCCATGAAAGTACAGCAAAACCGGTAAGACAGCGGTGCTGGGTGCCACCAGCCGGACCGCAATGGCGTAACCGTCGGTGGCCCGGACCGTGAAAGACTCAGCATGCGCCATGGCCGGTGGAGGTAGCTCCAACACTTCGGCCCCAGCGGCGTAAGCCTCGCGCGCCTGCACTGGCGTCAAAGCATGCAAGGGCACGTGACCCGCGCGGGCCATGCGCTCCAGCACGCCGTGCATGGCAGGCGTCAGCAAGGCCTTGGGGTTACGGTGGTGACTCATCGTTCGAAATTCTCTTGTTACAGTGCAGCTTTTCCATCCTACACCGGCGAACACTATGGCCTTGATTTACTACATCACCCAGGTTCAGTTTGATTTTGGTGCCGTCAAGCTGCTCAAACAGGAATGTGAACGGGTCGGCATCACCCGCCCTTTGATCGTTACCGACGCTGGCGTCAAGGCCGCCGGTGTGCTGCAAAAAGCGCTGGACGCCCTGCCCGGCCTGCCGGTGGCTGTGTTCGACCAGACGCCGTCGAACCCGACCGAAGCCGCCGTTCGCGCTGCGGTGGAGGTGTACAAGGCCGCCCAGTGTGATGGCCTGATTGCGGTGGGCGGCGGCTCTGCCATCGACTGTGCCAAGGGTGTGGCGATTGCCGCCACGCACGAAGGCCCGCTGACGCATTACGCCACCATTGAAGGCGGCTCACCCCGCATCACCGAGCGTGTGGCCCCCATCATCGCCGTGCCCACCACCAGTGGCACCGGCAGCGAAGTGGCGCGGGGTGCCATCATCATTGTGGACGACCACCGCAAGCTGGGTTTTCACTCCTGGCACCTGGTGCCCAGGACCGCCATTTGCGACCCGGAACTGACCTTTGGCCTGCCCCCCAAACTGACCGCCGCCACCGGCATGGACGCCATTGCCCACTGCATGGAAACTTTCATGGCACCGGCCTTCAATCCGCCGGCCGATGGTATTGCGCTGGATGGCTTGCAGCGCGGTTGGGCATCCATAGAGCGCGCCACCAAGGACGGGCAGGACCGCGAAGCGCGGCAGAACATGATGAGTGCGTCCATGCAGGGCGCAATGGCGTTTCAAAAGGGCCTGGGTTGTGTGCATTCCCTGAGCCACAGCCTGGGTGGTGTGGACCCCCGCTTGCACCACGGTACCCTCAATGCGATGTTTTTGCCCGCCGTCATCGCCTTCAACGCCAGCGCCGAGTCCATGGTCCAAAACAAACGCCTGCAGCGTATGGCGCATGCCATGGGTCTGTCGTCGGGCGATGATATTGGCCTGGCCATCAAGGACATGAATGCCCGCCTGGGTCTGCCCGGCGGTCTGGCAGAAATGGGCGTGCAGGCAAGCCAGTTTGACCAGATCATCACCGGCGCCCTGGCTGACCATTGCCACAAGACCGGGCCACGCCTGGCCACGGCGGACGACTATCGCGCCATGCTGGCACAGGCGATGTAACCATCAACCCCTACACTCAAAGGCAATAGCTATGGCAACCGTCCGCGAAGGTAACAAGTCCATTCTGCTGGTCGTTGACGTGCAGGTGGACGTCGTCAAGGGTGCGTGGGACGCCCCCCGCATCGTTGGCAATGTGGCGCTGGCCGTCGAGCGGGCGCGAGCCCAAGGCGTGCCGGTGATCTGGATACAACATTCGGACGAACTGGTAAAGGGCAGCCTGGCTTGGCAGTGGGTTCCCGAACTTGTCCCCTTGGCGAGTGAACTGCTGATCCACAAGAGCTTCAATTCCGCCTTCGAGCAGACACCGCTGGATCAGGAACTGGCGAATGTGGGTGCTACCCACATCGTGCTGGCGGGGTGCGCCACCAACTGGTGTATTCGGGCTACCGCCTATGGCGCGCTGGAGCGCGGCTACGACCTGACCCTGGTCAAAGACGCCCACACCACCAAGACCATGGAGTTGGGCAACGGCGCAAAGCTGGACGCCGAAACCCTGGTTCAGGACCTCAACATCGCGATGACCTGGCTTAGCTACCCCGGCCGCAAAAACACCACAGTGAAGGCGCAAGAGCTTGAATTTGCTTAAGTCAGCGGGCTTCTACCCAATCATCGAAAAAAGCAGTCAAATCAGCGCCGCTGCCCTCTTCCATTGCCTTCTTGAAATCTGCTGTTTCCACCGACTGCCCCCAGTGTTTGCGGGTGTAGTGCTTCAGGCCCTTCCAGAATTTGGCATCACCCAACGCATTGCGCAACTCGTGGAGCACCAGCGCACCCTTGTCGTAGACCAGTGAACGGTCGGCGGCGGTGGGTTTGTCCCAGTCCGCGAACACCAGGGAGCGATCCAGACCCGCTTCTTTGAGTGCCAGGTATTTGGCGCGTGCGGCCTCGATCTGGTCTGCGTAGGCCGCTGCGCCGAAGCGGTGCTCCAGGTAGGCTGCGGTCATGAAGGTGGCAATTCCTTCGTTCAGCCAAAAGTGCCGCCACGACCGGTTGGTCAGCCCATTGCCCCACCATTGGTGAGCCATCTCGTGCGCGCCCAGCCAAAGGGCCAGGGGGTTGGCCAACACGCGCTGGCCATAACGCACACCCATCACCGAATACCCCGCCATCTCTTGCGCGGCCGGCCCGGAAAGCAGTACCTGGCGGTAGGTTGGCAGGGGATAGGAGATCCCCGAGCGTCTCTCGTAAAACGCCAACATGTCGGCGCTGTCCGCAAACACCCGGTTGAGCAATTGGGGAGTGAACGGTCTGGGGCCAAAGTACTCCAGCGTCGTCTTGCCCGCCGTTTGCCGGCTCTGGTCAAAAGGTCCGGCCGCAAATCCATACAGGTAGCTGGGCATGGGCATGTCGAGCTGCCACCCGTGCTTGGTCAAGTGGCCGGGACGCTGCGCTGGCGGGCGCGGATGGCCATTCCCAACACTGACCAGGTTGGGCGGCAGGGCCAGGGTCAGCGTGAATCGGGCCCGCACCGACGGATCATCCAGACAAGGCATCCAGTGGCTGGTTGAAAAGGCAGTTGCCACCTGCTGGATGTCGGCATCAAAACGCAGGCCACCACTGGCTGTGCCTAGGTAAGCGATACGCAGGTGTTGGCGCGTGCCTGGAGCCATTCCGCGGGGCAAGGTGATGCGCAGGCGGGTGCCGGATTTTTCAAAGTCCAAGGCGCGCGCGCCCGACGTCACGGAGCCTACGACCAATTCACCAGCGTCCAATTCCAGGTGTTGCAATGCGCTGTCCTGCACACTGAAGGCCATGTCCAACCTGCCAGCAATTGTTTGGCTCTCGAAATGCGGCTGCAGTTGCAGACCAAAGTGCTGGACGGTCCAGCCTTGTTGTGCGCATACCGGCAATGACAGAAATGCCCATAGCAGAAACGCGATGGTAATGAGCGTTTTCTTCATAACGGTTGCAGGCGCGTTGCGTCCGGCTTCTCGAGCCAGGCAGCAAACTCCTCCGCGAGTTGAACGCTTGCGCTGCAAGCGGTGTTCCAGGCCTTGACCCGTGCAGGCAGGTCATTGCCATAATGGGTGAAATCGGTACGGTCTGGCAGTTTGCCATTGGGCAAGGTCTTGACCCATTCCGGGTTGGGTGCCAGCAGCAACATGGTGTCCAGATGGTGTGTGGCCTGGTGGCGCCACTTCAGGCTCTTGTCCAACCAGCCGGGCACCACGCTCTTCTGGAAATGCGGGTACAGCACCAAACCCTTGGGGTCAAATGGGGCTCCAGCCCTCGTATCCATTGCATGCGCAGCTCCGTTTTTTATAGCGCTTCGCGCGGCTGCCGGGTAATTCAGGTGAAGGTGGTAATCGGTGATACCGCCATCCCAATAGGCCCCGGGCGGCGCGCCCGGTATGTTGTGAACCGCCTGCAACACAAACGGGATGGAGCAGCTGGCCTGCAAAGCCAGATGGAAGTTGGTATCGCTCAAAGGCACCTGCCGGGTACGGTAGTCGCCGGTGGCAAACGGCAGCGGGGCACAATGCGCGCCGGCGTCTCGCAACATGGGGCTGGAGAAAACAACCCTTTCCAGCCAGGCACCCATGGCCTTGCGGTGCACCACATTGGTCAGAAAGGCACCGAAGTACCCGAGTGGCGTGCGTAAACCGTGCTCGGTGCGCAACACATGCCGCCCCCGTGATGTCACGATGTGCAGCCGGTAGCGGGGGTGGGTCAGCACCTCGTCCACTCTGCCACCGTAAAAAGCCTGCAGGTTCTGTCCAAACAGTTCACTGACCCGCGCCGCACTGGGGCGTTTCTGGCCCGGGGCGAGTTCGTAGTGCTGGTGGATATAGTCGTGTTCCAAACGCTCGAATGCGTCAACGTTGTGGTGCAGGCAGGCGGTGGACAGCCGCCATGCGCCAATGGACGCACCGACCAGGTCGACGGGCTGGGTGCTGCGGGTCAGCCAGTCGCCAAATATAAAGCGGTCCAGCGGCCCCAGCAGCAGGCCTTTGGGCCCACCGGCCGCGGCCGGAATGGTGCAAATGTCGGAGGGATACAAGCCATTTTTTTCAATGGCCTGGCGCGCCAGTGGCCCGGCGAACAGTTGAAGTGCTTGCATTCTAGAAATCTGATTGGAGTCAGCGACCCGCGAGGCGGCGGAGCCTGGGGGTCACAATTTCCCGCCGGGCCGCCCCAAGGGAAATTCGCCCCCTTGGGGGGCAGCGACCCGCGAAGCGGCGGAGCGTGGGGGTCACGTATGCGCGGCCCAATCGAACGGGTCCTGCTGCAACACCGCATCAATATCCAGGTCCAGCGCGACGCCGACCGCGTCGGGAAAAGTAACCGCCATGGCGCGTTCGTTCAGGTTCGCCTCCTTGGCCCGTGCCCGCCACGCGGCCAGATGAATCACGCCAGCCAGGGGCTCATAAACATTGCTCTCAAACGGCGCGTACTGGTGTTCCAGTGCATCGACCATGGGTTGCGGAAAGTGCCACATCTTGGCAAATCCAGCCCCCACGGTGGCATAACAGTAGTCCAACTCTTGGCGTTCGGCTTTGGCACGGCGCAAGTCCAGCGGCGGTACTTCCTGATCCAGGGAGGCCATCAACTCAGGCATGCCCAGGTGCATGGCCAGTTCACCAATCGCGTGGATCAGCCCACAGGTAAAAGCAGCCTGCTGGTTTTGCCGGACCAGTCCGGCCAGCGAGCGCGAGACTTTGGCAACATTCAGGCTGTAGTTCCAAAACTGCTGCAAGCGAATGCCAGGCACCGCTTTAGGGGACGCAACGCTGACCGCAGCCTGCGCCATGGTTTTGACGTGCGCCAACTCCAGCAGCGCCAAGGCCTCTGACACACTGCTGATCTTGCCGGACAACTGGAAAAAGCTGGAGTTCGCCATTTGCAGCAGACGGGTGGTCAACGCCGGATCGGTACTGATGAGCTGGTTGACCTTGCGCAGATCGACCTCGGGGCGGCCCAGCTCAGTCAATAACAACGCGACCACTTTCGGAATACTGGGCAGGTTGAACTGCTTGTCCAGCAACGCACGGAGTTCCATCGATAACTGCCTCCACAGGTGAATCAAGCCAAGTCAACGCTACCGGTTTGCACCTCGATAATCCGGTTGATTATGGCCTCACAGCACACAGCTTTCTGCTGCGGGCCTAGCGCTTGAGCTTTGCAAAAGCCGATGCCATGGCGGAATTGCCGCCCGATCCGGCATCGGTTCGCCCCCCTTGCTGGCCAGCATACTGGGTTTGACCGCGCCCCGCAGTTTGGAAGCGGTTGTCCCCTGCCCTGTCGCCGCCAGAGCGGGATGGTGCGGTACCAATCTTCATCGTCAACGCAATGCGTTTGCGCGCCACGTCCACTTCCACCACCTGCACCTTGACGATATCACCGGTCTTGACCACCTCGCGGGCGTCGTTGACGAACTTGTGGGCCAGCTGGCTGACATGCACCAGGCC
>CAZMXB010000092.1:15176-17566 GCA_964569855.1 uncultured Rhodoferax sp. | reverse complement strand
TTCACGACGACTCCGCCGCCGCAACCGGTGCCGCCGCGCTGTGGCGGCCGGCGAGGGCCGCCAGCTCCCCGTCGTACGCCTGAACGTCGGTGCCGATGACAAGGCCCAGCGTGGTGCGGGCGTTGGACGCCGCCGCATCGTCGATCAGGGAGCGGCCGAACGATGACAGGTCGGTCAGTGCGGCCGTGCCAGAGCCCGTGAAGTAAGGGAGGCTATCGGCTGCGGAGGTTAGACCCGCAATCGCCGCTATTTCTGCGTCGTATGCCTGTACGTCCGTCCCGATCACCACCCCGAGCGTGGTCCGTGCGGCGCTGGCGTTGGCGTCGTCGAGGACCGAGGCCCCAACGGTGGAGATGGTGCAGGACAGACCGTCGGGAATGATGAGGCCCGAGTTCTGGACCAACTTACCCGTGGTCGAGTCGAAGCGGACGGCGGCGTTATCCGTGGCCGAGCCGGGGCCCACCACGTCGCCGGTGCCACCACCGCCACCTGCGCCGGGCTGGATGGCCGTGAGGCTCAGCCACGCCGTGGTTCCGTCGCCGATTTTGACGTACCCGGTGGTGCTGTCATACGCAAACTCACCCGCTCGCAGGACGGGGTTGGCGGACGTGAAGTTGGCGGTCGTGTCCCTGCGGACCTGGATCGTGTCAGCCACTTGCGCCACCTCCGTCCAGCACGGCGTAGAACGGGAACGATGAGCTGGCGTCGCCCCCGTCGGCGGTCAGACCGAAGTACGTCGAGGACGCATCCCCACCGTCGAGCGTGTACGAGGTCGATCCCCCGCTCGGCGCCGCCGGGGCCCACGCCGACCCGCTCCACATCAGCACGTCGCCGATGTTCGCCCCGCCCTGCGAGATGACCGATGGGTCCAGCGCGATCACCCCCAAGATCCCGGCGTACACGAACCCGATCGACGAGTTGTCGAAGGTGAGCTGCGCCGGGACGGGCTTGAGCGGGGCGGCCATGCGGTCAGCTCCACACCTGGACGCGGACGTTCGTGGCGTCGCTGGTCCCGCTGTTGCGGTTCTTGGCCTCGATCTTGGTGAGGAACACCTGCGTGCCGGCAGAGAGACGACCCTCTCCGGGGAACTTCATCACCCCGTGCTCACGCTTGAGGGCGTGATAGACGGCCACGGTCGTCGTGGTGGTGCTGCTGACCGTCGTGTACGTCAGGATGATGTCGATGGCGAGGCTGGTGTCCTCGGTCTGCGCCGGGTCCACCCAGACCGCCACGAGGTCCGCGGCCGCCGTCGTGCCGCTCACGCCGTTGGTGGGGGCGGTCCAGAGGGTGGTGGTGGCGGAGGCCGCACACGACACGGTGGCGTCGTAGGGCTTGGCGCCGTTGGTGAGGGTCAGTTCCCGGGCCTGCGAGGGGTCGGCAACGCTCGACCCCGACACGCCGGTCGGGGTGATCGAATCGCCGATGGTGATGGATGCCATGCCGTCCTCGTTGAGGACCGGGCGGGGCGTGCTGGATAATAGCCCCCGGAGCGGGGTTCGGGCGGTCCTAGAACCGCTCTACGGGTTTCGGACGGGTTGACCTCGCCCCCCGCGTACGGGTAGCCTGCCCCCATGAAGACGATCGACCGGATCTGCGTGGCGGTGGGGGCGGGGGTGGCGGTCGGGGCGGTGACGTTCGGGGCCTTGGTCCACCTCATCAACCTGCGGCCGGATCTGCTCTGGGAAGACGAGTGGTATCGCGGCGTCACGCTGTTGGTCGCGGGTGGCGCCGCTCTCGCGTGCTGGGGCGTCACGGGCCGATCAAGTCAACGTTCACCGTCCTGAGCCGGTCGTACTCATCTTTCTGGTCGGGCGTCAGGTTGGGCGGGTAGGTCCATGTGCGAGCCGGCTTCGCGCCTTTCCCCGTCGCTCCGATGGACTGCCGAGCCGCCTCCGCCTTCTTGTTCGCCGCTTCGATCCGCTTGAGCAGGTGCCCACGCGATTGGTCGGCGCTGGCGAGCCCGTTGTCCTTCGCGTACGCGGCCATCGCCGAAGAACCGTGGCTCCCCGTGAAGCTGTCGAGCGTGCTTTCGAGTCGCTCGACCTCCTTCTGCGCCGCCCCCACGCTCATCTTCTGCCCGGTGTCGTCAGGCTTCACTTGGCTCTCCGCGAGCATCTTGGACCTGCGCAGCCGCACCTTTCGGATCGCCTCGTCCAGACCGATCCCGTACTCGTCGGCGAGGTCCTGGGCGACCGAGAGCATCTGGTCGGGGGACAACTGCCCGCCCCGCTGGGTGGCCGCGTTGTCCGCCCGCTGCTGGGCGATGCCGAGGGCCTTGTCCTGCCGGGCGTTGTCGATCGCCCGCTCGGCCTGGGCCGCCGCCGCCTGCTCCCCCATCCGCTTCTGCGTCCCCAGCGATTCCGCCGCCCGCGTCCCCAGCGACGGCACC
>CAZMXB010000092.1:0-15069 GCA_964569855.1 uncultured Rhodoferax sp. | reverse complement strand
CTGCCCCTCCGCCTGCTTCCTGGCCTCGGCCGTCTGGGACTGCTGCTCCTGCCAGGACCGACCGCTGGCCACGTCCGCCAGGTGGTCGGAGCGGTTCCGCTGGTAGTCCTGCGCCGCCGCGTCCCGGGACCGCTGGAAGTTGGTCGAGTCGCGCGTGAGCATGTCCCGGTAGATCTGCTGCCGGAGACGCTCCTTCCGCGTGTTCTCGTCCTGCTGCATCAGGCCCGTGGTGAGGCCCTGCGTGACCCCGGAGAGGAGGCTGGTGATGCCCCCCTGCTCGGGGATGTCGATGACCATCGGACGCCGTGGCATGGAGCCTCCTTACGCAATCCGCCCGTACCCGCCCATCCCCGACTTCTTCCGCATCCGCAGCCGGTAGCCCACCGCGTCCGCCGCGGTCTGCGGCCCCAGCGCCGACGCGATGGGGAGGTCCCCGCCGGGCTCAAACGTCGCCGAGCTGGTCTCGGGGTTCCCCTCCGGCTGGAGCGTCGCGGGCAGCTTGTTCGCGTCCTGGGACACCGGGGAGCCCGTCGAGGACGGGAGGCTCTGGTCCGCGGCCGAGCCCAGCCGGCGGGAGAGGAGGAGCCCCACGGCGTGCCCCAGGCCGCTCATGTCCGCCCCGCCGCCGGAGTCGAAGGTGTCCTGGAGGATGCCCGCTTTCTGCTGGCCGAGCTGCTGGTCCACCCCCGCCATGTCGTTCGCCGCCCCCTGCCGGACCCCGGACTGGGCGTCGGTCGCCACCGTCGAGTTGTAGAACCCTCGGCCGATGCTGTCCTGGGTCGCCGCCCCCGCCGCCTGCCGGGCGCCCTGGGCGATGCGGCCCCGGGCATCCGACGCCCCGGTGTCGGCCGCGTTCAGCATCTGCTGTCGGAGCTGGGCCAGCTTCTTCTTGCGGGACTTGTCGGCCACGAGGCTTGAGACCGCCCCCGCGCCGCCCAGCCCGAGCCCCAGCACCTCGCCCGCCCCGATCCCGTCGAAGAAACCCATGAGACACCTCCTAGACGCGGCGCGAGCCGCCGTCCTTGGCCTTGATGACGATCCGCTCCACCGAGAACGCCTCGCTCGCCGAGGTCTGCCGGATCTGGAGCTGGATGGCCCCGTCGTTGACCCGCAGGTTGTTCGGGGACTGGAACCCCGAGGTTGACTCAAACCACGTCCCGGACGCCCGGGCGTCGTCATCCACCCCCTGGGCCAGCACCTGGGCGGCCGACTTGTCCGCCCGGACCGCCCAGTCCACCGGCCCGCACCCGGGCGAACCAACCGCCTGGAGCTCATTCGCCATGAGCTTCCGGTTGCCGTTGTCCGACTCGAGGATCGGGTAGCGGACCCAGGCGTCAATCGGGCTCCCGTCGTCGTTGCGGCGCCCGGCGATGGGGCGGCGGACGTACCCGTCGGTCCCGATGATGATGATGGACCGGTCGTCGGCCGCCTCGCCCGCGATTTCGCAGACCCCCAGGGGGCCGAACCGCAGGGGGAGCACGTCCTTCCAGAACGCTTTCTCGGCCGTCTCCAGGGCCGCGTGGGTCCCCTGGACCGTCAGGTCCCGCGGGGTCAGAAAGATGTGCATGGTCCGCTTGCCGCTGTTGTAGCCGAGCTGGACCTGGGTGGTCTTGGTGTTGATCCGGTTGAGGATCGAGGCCAGGCGGTTCCCCGAGACGTTCTGGACCCGGCTGGAGCCGTTGGGGATCACGAATAGGCCACTGGGCCCGACAAAGAAGAGGTTGCTCTCCTCGTCGAAGGTCCACGCGCGGGGGCCCAGGCACCCGGTCTGCTTGGAGATGGAGAGGAGCCGGCCGCCGTACCCGGGGTCCCCGTCGAAGAGCAGGACCTCGGTGGCGCAGAACAGGACCGCCCGGCCGTTGTCGATCTCCGTGAACCCCGTGACGGCCGAGGCGGGGACGCCCGGGGAGTCGCTGGCCGTCCCGGCAAAGGCCCGGGTGGGGTCGCTCCCGCCGGTGGTCCAGAGGTCCGTGGCGACGGCATCGTTCGAGGTCTTGACGATCTTGGACAGGGCCCAGTAGGAGGGGTTCCCGTCGTAGTTGGCGAGGAAGAACCGGCCGCGCCACACCCCGATGATGCGGCAGGTCTCCAGCGGCGTCACGCCCGTGGTGTTCGTCCAGTTGTTGATCGTCTTCCCCACCGGATCGACGATGCGGGCGGTGGTCCCGTCCACGGCGAAGACCAGCGTCCGGGGGCTCGAACTGATCGCCGTGACGATCGTGAGCATGTTCGCCGTCTGGACCTCGCGCCCCAGCAGGGCCGAGGCGGTGGCGGTGCATTTGGTCAGGGCGGAATCCTCGCCCAGCGTCCCCACGTCCACCTGTCCCGCGGTGAAGGCCACCACGTCCGAGGCCCCGGGGTTGAGCGGGGGCGTGACCTGGGACTGGGGACGGACCAGCCGGCCGCCGAAGGCGTGGGCGGGGAGGCCCGAGAGAGTGACGCCGGCGTCGTTGTAGCTCCCGCCCTCCACGCAGATCCCGTGCCACTTGG
This sequence comes from uncultured Rhodoferax sp., assembly GCA_964569855.1. GTDB lineage: Bacteria > Pseudomonadota > Gammaproteobacteria > Burkholderiales > Burkholderiaceae_C > Allorhodoferax. The sequence goes on along the minus strand of CAZMXB010000092.1, from coordinate 12,579 downwards.
ACGCGCTGGCGACCGTGATGGCCCCGCCGTAGTCGTCCCCCGTGGTGTTGGGGTGGATGCTGTTCTTGGGCGAGAGGCGGGCCACCACGACCCCGTTGAGGCTCACCTCCACCCACCCGGTCTCGGCCTTGGTCGTGGTTGTGCTGGCGTCGTAGGGGACGAAGGTGAAGCGGATCTTGGTCTCAACCGCGAGGGGCGGGAGCTGCCGGTCCTGGTTGTTCAGCGTCGAGTCGTCCACGTCCAGCGTGGCCTCGTCGAGCAGGTTGTGCAGGCCCGCGGCGTTGCCGTCCAGTTCCCAGAGCTGGAAGTTGTAGAAGTACGTCTGGTTGATCGCCTGCTCGGTGCTGGTCCGCCGGCGGGAGAAGACCGCTTTGAGGGCCCGCAACGCCGCCCCGCCGGACAGGACCGCACTGTCCACAATCCCGGGGTCAGACTCGCTCTGCGTCGAGGTGTTGAGGGCGCCGGTCATGAGTGCAGGTTCTCCAGGCAGAACATGGCGCCGCCGGTGTCATCCTCGGTGCTGGTGATGTCCCGCAGGGTGAACTCCACCGCGTAGTGCTCGGTCGGCGGGGTGTCGAACCAGATGTCAAAGGTCAGGAACCCCGACCGCGTGCTGCGGGTGGTGTTGGGCCCGTACACCCAGTCGTTCGTGTCGTCGATGATCGGGGACCGCGTGGGCGTCGCCGTCGAGTACCCGGTGGTCCCGCCGTAGGTCAGGCTCACCTCAGAGCCCACCTGCGCGGAGTCGATGTCGATCCCGAGCCAGTTGGGGGGCAGGTAGTACCGCGAGATGCCCACGGCCGTCTGGGTGCCCAGGATCTCCCCGATGACCTCGGGCTCGGGCGGGACGAGGTTGGAGTAGTCCATCCCGCTGATCCGCCGGAAGTACCCGGGCTCGGACCCGGGGTAGCTGGTCCCCGGGCTCTTGAAGAACCACCCCGCCCGCGCGTTGTCGTAGGTCCGGACGCCCTTGGACGTGGCGGTCGCCCCGCTGGTTCCGCCGGTCAGGCCGTGGGTGTCGTCGAAGGTCCCCGAGGTGACGTACAGGACCAGGTACCCCTTGGCCGCCCCGCCGTCCGTCACGTCCTCCAGCACGATCCCCGTGGCCCCGCTGGTGGCCTGCGTCACGGTCTCCCCGCCCCGGAAGACGCTGACGGCCAGCGTGTCGTAGGACACCACCGCCGTCTTCACGCCGCGGGTGTTCGCCGCCGAGACCCGCACCTCGTCCGTGCCAAGCACGTCCGGCCAGGTCAGGCGGGCCTCGATGCCCGTGGCCGTCGCCGAGAGCCTGATCTGGGCGTTGTTGCTGATCGTCGCTGAGCCCGGCAGGTCCACCGTGGCGCTGGTGGCGATGTTGGTCTGCGTGGTCCCCTCCACCGCCTCGATCACGAGCTGGACCTGGTTCGCCGCCACCCGGGACAGGTACGCCCAGATGAAGCACCCGAGGTTGGCGTGCCCGCGCACGAAGGGCCCGACGTTGTGGCAGTCCACGAAGTCCGCCGAAGACTGCGCCCGGGGGTAGCAGTTCAACGTGACCGTCATGTCGTTGGAGGTCGCCCACGAGGACGCGAAGCCCAGCCCGTACGAATCTGCGAAGGTGGACAGGGCCGCGACGTGGGTGGTCGTGAACGTGTTCGGCCCCGAGCGGACCAGGGTGATCGACTCGCCCGGGGGTGCGTTGCTCCCCTGCCATCCGTTGGAGGCGTAGTCCGCCAGCTTCCGGGAGAACCGAACGTACTTCCCGCGGAAGTTGTACCCATTGAGGTACCCCTGATAGGGCGTGTCGATCGCGTAGCCGCTCCACCGCTCGACGATGGGCGTGTAGGTCCCGACGGTGTTGGGCGAGGTCGAGGACGCGCGGAGGGCGGTGGTAAGCCCGGTGCCAGGGGCACCGGCACCGCCCCCCGCGGCGTTGATGAACACCTTGTCCCAGCCGTCCCTCGTGCCGACCGTGAGGTCATCGGAGAGCGACGGACGCCCCCGGACGTTCTGCGCGTCCGGGCACGTCAAGTCCGCCTGCGACCGGGCTGGCAGGCTCTCGTCGATGCCCTTGACGGGCGGCTTGAGGTCGAAGACCTGATCGGACATGGGCTCACTTCCCGAGGTACTTCATCCAGCGGATCGAGTGGGACTTGGCGCCGGCGGTGCGGGTGTAGACGCAGTAGAACGGGATGAGGCTGGCCGTCGCGGTGAGGACCGGCGTGGTGTGGAGCAGGGTGCCGTTGCAGTAGACCTGCCCCTTTCCGTCGGTGGTGATGCGGATCTCCCACTTGTACTCGGTGCTGACCACGACCTTGACGCCGGAGTCCACCGCGTAGTCCGAGCCCGCGATCGAGTAGACGATGTAGAAGTTGGGATGGGACGCGGCGATGTCCGCCTGACCGCTGGCGGGGTCGATGTCGATGCCCGCGGTGTCGTACGCGATCATGAGCTGATCGGCGTCGGTCTTGTAGGGGCTCGCCGTCGCGTTGGTGTCGGTGAGCTTGAATCCCCAGAGGATGGCCGTGGAGGCGATGGAGGCGCCGGTGGCGATCTGGGCCGAGAGCCAGTGCTGGCGGGTCAGGTCCGGCTTGCGGGCCACGCCCCACTGGCTGCCCGTGAGGGCGAAGATGCTGGCGGAGTTGTCGGAGGTCCCGCCCGTGGTGAAGGTCAGGCCGCCGCCGGTGGAGGCGAAGGCCACGGCCTCGGTCCCGGCCCCGTCCAGGTCCCAGTTGTACGAGCTGCCCGCGGCCTGGGTGGCGATGGGCAGCAGCTCGAAGGGGTCGTACAAGGAGACACGCCATTCGTCGATGGCGGCCCCGGTGGGGCCGACGCCCCAAGTCTCCATACCCCGGCGGATGAGCCTCTTGACTTCGGTCTGATTCGGCATGACACGTTCTCCCGTGGGTTGGTGCCGACCCAGGCGCGGCTGGGGGTTGCCCCCCGGAAATCCCCGCTCCGGCTACTCGCCGGGAGCGGGAAAACGCCCCGTTGCCGGGGATTGGGATGTCAGAACACGATCTGGCCGGGGTCGAACCCCGCCCTCCGTCCGGTCCACCGTCCAACCCGATCCCCGGCGCCGCCCCGCGGCCGGCCGAGGATGGGCTGCATCCGCGCGTAGGTCTTCCACCGCTCCCGCATCTCCGCCTGAGCCCGCCCCTCGTCGGGGTGCTCGTCGTCGTTCTCCAGGCTCCACGCCCGCGCCCGGCAGAGGCGGATCAGGGCCTCCTCCATGTCGGGGGGCATGTCCGGCACGTCCGCGTCGTTGGCGAGGTCCACCCACTGCCGGCGGTACGCCAGGGCGAAGGTGGGGGACCCGTCCGTGGTCGGCGTGCGGTCCAGGAGCAGCTTGGGCCGGGCGGTCGTCGTCGTGGTCGGGCGGGGCGTCAGGCCCAGCACCGAGACCAGGTAGACGTTCGCCAGGATCGGCCAGCGGCGGCGGTCGATCACCTTCTCGGGGGTGGACCACTCCACGCGGGTCCAGATGTTCGAGGGGTCCACGAGGGAGACGACCTGCAGGAAGTCCAGGGGGAGATCGATCGAGGGCACGCCCGCGACGGCCGCAAGGGTGATGGTCTCGCCGGCGGGGGTGGTGTCCACCTGGAGCCAGGGCCACGGGTACTTCTCGAAGACCGACCGCCCGGCACGCTGAAACGTGGCGTCCAGGGTGTGGCCGGTCGCGGGGGAGGAGCCGCCGATTGCGTGCTCCATGAGCGAGATGTACTCGGCCTTGGTGAGCATAAAGGGCCCCCCGCCAGCGAAGGCGGAGGGTCCGAGGTTCAGGTCGCGCCGCCCTTACACACGAGGCCCGCGAAGGTGAGCCCGCCCCAGAACTCGACGGTCTTGGTCGCCGCCGAGGAACCGGTGGGACCGGCCTCCAGAAGCTGGCCGAGGACCTTCACGATGTCCGTGGCGTTGGCCGCGGCCGTCCCGCCCAGCTCCGCGTCGGTCTGCCCGGTCGCGTAATACTGGCCGTTGGTGCCGACGAGCCACTCGCCCTGACCCGCGCCCGAGGAGGGCTCGATGAGCACCTTGGCGCGGGGGTGGGCGAAGTAGGCGAAGAACTCGGCGTTGTCCGGGACGGAGGGCCCGTTCCAGTCCACGACCGCCATCCGCTTGCGGATGTTGGCCGTGGTGGGGGCGATGGCCGCCCCGTACACGTACCCCGTGGCGCCGTCGGTGGAGTCGGACGGGTTGATGCCCGTCATCGCCTGCCCGGCGGTGGCCGCGAAGTCGAGGTTGAACGCCACGAGCGAGCCCGGGACCAGCGTGGTCCCCGTCCGGTTGACGAGGCGCCGCTGGATGGGCACGAGGTCCAGGCCGGGGGTCGGCGTGGAAGTGTCGATGAGCATGAGAGGTTCCTTCTGATCCGCCACCGCGCACGCGGCGGCGTGTGGTGCGGGGGGTTCAGGACACGGTGTTCGGGCAGATGATGCCGAGGCGCTCGCGGGCGTGGGTCAGGAGGTTCCCGTCGGTCCGCATGAACCGGCAGAAGGCGTCGTACGAGAGGCTGGAGACCTGCATCGCGTCCGACTTCCAGAACCACTTCTCGGGGTCCGCCTTCCAGTACAGGAAGTCGGTGTCGATCGCCTGGTACCGGGGCTGCCCGTCCTGCCACACGCGCGAGTACGCGGTGGAGGCCGTGGAGTCCAGGTAGTTGTCGTCGTACGCCCGGACGTAGAGGATCGGCATCCCGAAGTAGTTCAGGCCCTGGTAGCTCATGTCGCCGGGGCCGGCGCGGGTGTAGTCGTTGGCGCCCTTCATGATGCGGCCGTAGATCTCGTGGCCGTTGAGGTTGGTGGCGAAGATCTTCTTGCCCTTGCCGGTCTCCTTGTACATCTCGCCGGCGCCGCCGGGGACGGGCTCCCACATGATCTTCTTGGTGAGCCGGTGGAACGCCTTGAACAGGCCCACCGAGTCAACCTCGATGTTCGCCACGTCGTAGGTCTCGCGCTGGGGCTTCCAGAGGGAGTACGTGGACGGGTTGATCTGCTGGATGGTCGTCAGGCTGGTCCCGCTGGGGATGCCGGTGGACTCCTCGCAGATGACGTGCGGGACGGACTGGGGCGGGGCCAGGGGCGTCCCCGTCTGCTCCATCGAGGCGGACGGCGCGGCCGTCACGAGGCCCTCGACCTTCTTCTTGTGCTCGCCCTCCAGGTCGGTGTCGATGACCTTCTTGTAGTTCTGGAAGCACGCCTTGAGGTCCCCGGCGCTGCCGCCGGTGATCTTGATCTCGGCGTCCGTCCACTTGCGCGAGTTCTCGCCGTAGGTGCGGCCGATCGCGTAGCGGATGGGGGTCGCCGGGTCCACGGGCGAACGGGTCTGCCCGGGGATGATCTGGGCGAAGTTGCTGGCGGTCTGGGGGTACCAGAACCCGGCGATGGGGTCGCCGTAGTCCATGGACTGCCGGAAGCCGGACTTCATGAGTTCCGTCAGGAGCCAGGCCTGGGGCTGGTCGCTGCGGAGGATCTCGTTGGGACGGTTGACGAACTCGCGCCGCAGGTTGATGAATGCGGCGACCGCGGAGGCTGCTGACGTTGCAAAGGCGGACATGGCTGGGGCCTTTCAGCCCCGCCGGTTCACGAACGGTGGTAGATCGACGCGGCCTTGGCGGGGTCTCCGCGGGCCTGCATCAGGGCTTCCACCGCGCGGAGGTCCTTCTGGTCCTCGGTCATGGGGGCGGGCTTGCCGCCCCGGCCCGAGGGCTTCGGAGGTGTGCGCGGAGGGGCCTTGCTCGTCGGTCGTTCCGTCGCGTTGCGGCGGGGCCTCTGAGTGAACCCGAGTTCCTCAGCAGCCCGCTCAACGAGACGGACCAGCGCATCCCCGCCCGAGGCCACGATGGTTTCCCAGTCGTGGTTGTGCAGAAGCGCCAGGTCTTTCGCGGCGGCCATCACTGCTTGGTGGTCGTCGGCCACTCCGGGCCGAGCGTCATCCACCGTGCCGATCGCTTCGGCCAGGTTGGTCGCGGCGACGATCCGGCTGGCGGATTCGTACTTCCTCGACAACTGGTCGCGTTCGGCCTGGAGCTTTTCGACCTTCGCCTTGACGGCGGGGTCGAACAGTTCCAGTTCATCGCCGAGCCCTTCGAGCGGGTCAGTCCCGCCGGGGCTCGGGTCCTGGGGCGCACCGGCCCCGGGCTGGGTACGGGCCGCGGTGCGGCCTTCCCCGATGGTCTTGGTTCCCGGGAGGCCGTCGGCCTTCGACCGGGAGAAGTTGCGCTGGCCCTCCAGAACGCGGGGCCGCCAGTCCAGGGCGGCCTCCAGGCGTTCGCCGGGCTCCATCTGATCGACCAGCCGCTTGGGGAACTTCGCCAGCAGCAGGGTCTCGCGGGCCTTGGAGTCGGCCTCCTTGGCGATGGCCGAGTCGTCCATCCGGTCCAGGCGGTTGGGGCTGTACCGGAACCCCTGCGTCAGGAACCGCTCAGAGAGGCGGGCGATGCGGGGGGTAACTCCGGGGTCCTCCGCCGCCTCGGGCTCGTCCTGGGGCTCCTCCGCCGCCGGGGCCGTCTCCTCCACGGCCTCGGTCTCGGCGGGCTCCTCAGTCTCAGGCTCGGGGGCGGGGGCCGGGGCGGGGGCCTTCTCCTCAGCCGGGGCCGCCTTGGTCTCGGGCAGGGCCTGGGCCAGCTTGGGCGCCGGGGCCTCGCCCTTCATGTACGCCGCGATGAAGGCGTCCTCTCCGGTCTCGGAGGTGGGGGCGGTCGTCTGCTGGGTGGTCTCTTCGGGCATGGGGTCTCACTTGCACGCGACGGCGAACATGGGGAACGGCCACGGGGTCTCGGTCGGGAGCTTGGGGGTCCAGCCCTCGACGATGGGGATGTCGCGGAACGCCTTGACCGGCATCGACCCGTTCAGGTTCTGCTGGTCCGCCGGCACGAACGCCGAGAGGTGCACGGTGGGCACGGTCTTCCCGCCCCACTGGATGGAGCCCTTGCCCGTGACGACCGCCACCCAGGGGACCAGCGGGTCCGGCCCGTGGACCTTCTCCTTCGAGTACAGGTGAACGCAGGGAAGCGGGAAGGCCGGGGCCTTGGGCTCGGCCTTGGGCTTCGTCTCGGCCTTGGGCTCGGCCTTGGGGGCTTCAGTCGTCGCTTGCATTGAACATCTCTCCGAAGTGTTTGCGGGACCGCTCGTCGTGGATGACCGGGCAGCCGTCGGGCCGGGTGTAGAACCCGTCGCCCAGGTCGCGGACCTTGTGCCCCCGGAACGTCGTGAAGCCGTACTTCTCCTTGTCGGGCACCGCGCCGAGCTGGGCGGAGACGGGCAGCTCGGCGAACTCCCCGTGGTTCACCGAGTGGTTGCGGTCGATCTTCTGGTGGGCCTTGCCCTTGACGTGGCCGGCGGGGATGCCGGGCCGCTTGAAGCTGCGGGGGCCTTGGGCCCAGACGGCTTCGGCGGCGGCCAGCTTCGCCTCGGCGGCCTGGATGTCGGGGTCGGTGCTCATGACTCGTACCTCGCTCCCATCTCGGCCTTGTTCCGGATCCGCTCGTTCTCCTGCCGCAGGTACACCAAGGGGCCGGGCTCGGGGTCGCCCTTGACCATCATCGCCCGCATGCAGTCGTTGCACATGAGGAGGCGGGCGTCCTTGCGGTCCCCGCACCGGCAGATCGTCCCGCGGCCGAGCTTGATGTCGCGGTCCTCGCCGATCATGCGTTGACGACCTCCCACGCAGCCATCGACTTCGGGCTGTGTTCCTCCTGCGGCATCATGCGGGAAGCCATGCGGCACAGCGCGTCCTGGATCCATCCCGACCGCATCCAGTACCGGGCGTTCTCGTCGTTGTACTGCGCTGCCTCCGTCAGGCTCATGGGGATCATCCACGAGTGCAGACGACCTCGGCGGTCGAACTTGATGCACATCCGGACGTGCGGGGTTCCGGGGATCCCCCTGGCCTCGTCGCGCCCAAAGACCTGGACGGGCCCGAACCTCGCTCGCGGGAATGGGGACGGTCGTTGGCTCATGCCGTCCTCCGCGTCTGGGCGCCGATCCTGGCGGCCCCGCTGCGGACCTGCTGCGTGATGTTCTTGGCCGGGACCTGATCGTCCGTCCCGGTCTGCGGGCCCGGGTCCTCGCCGCCGGGCGGGGCCATGAGCGCCGCCTGCTGGGCCATCATGGCGTTCTGCGTGATGACCGCCCAGTCCACCAGCTCGGCCGAGCCGTCCCCGTAGTTGTTCATGTCCGTCTGCCGGCGCCACAGCTCGGAGTAGTTGACCCCCACCGGGTCCAGTTTCGCGCGGTCCACGAGGAAGAACAGGTCCTCCATCATGGCCCGCTGGTTGGCCCGCATCTGCTGCTCGTTGACGTACTCGTGGGAGTACGGCACCACGTCAATCCCCAGGTCCTCGGGGGTGACGCCGGAGTCCGGCTCCCCGCCGATGAGCATCTTGGCCTTCTTCTGGCCGGTCTTGGGGTCCACCGACTCGATGAACAGCCGCATGGACGGGGTGTTGAGGATGTACCAGCACACCCGGCGTGCCAGCTCCGCCACGCGGGAGCGGAACACCCGTCGCTCCCCCTCCTGCCGCATGGTCATCTTGGCGTCTGAGACCGCCACCTCGGTCGCGTTGTCCGACTCCCCGAGCTGGCCCTGTGCCGCGGCCGAGAGGCCGGTGATGGCGTCCAGCTCGCGGTCGCACATCTCCGACGCCTTGAGGTTCTCTTCGTTGATCCCGCCCGTCTTGATGACCTCGCCGGACCGCTCGGAATCGTCCGTGACCACGATCGCCGAGGCGTTTGGGGCCGCGTTGTAGGTGTTCGCGTCGTCGGAGTTGCTGAACCGGACGTTCTGCTTCGCCAGGCGGGCGTCGTCCCGCATCTGGCCGCGGTGGGCGTTGCTCTCGTCCAGGGTCTTGTCGGTGCTCGCCAGCGGGGCCAGGGGCAGGGCGTTGCCCCGGATCCACCGCACGCCCACCACGACATACGGCCCATTCGGCGGGCCGTGGTAGGGCTTGGGCTCCATGAGCTTCTGGGGGCGCGAGTCCCGCCGGCTGGTCACGCCGAAGAAGTGCATGGTCTGCGTCTTGCGGCGCCAGAGGTGCAGGATGACCACCTCGTCCCGGTTCACGGTCTCCCCGATGAACCCGCACACGTCCTCCCGCATCTCGCGGGCGGCCTCGCCGATCAGCGAGTCCAGGCGGGCGATTTCCTCGGCCGTGGCGCCGTACTTGGCCATCATCTCCCGGGCCTCGTCCAGCTCGTAGGGCTCGAAGTGCCCGGCCCACTCGGCCTCGTCGGGGTTGTTGGCCCGGGGGTCGATGATGAAGCGGTTGGGCAGGACGCGGTAGCCCTCCACCTCGTCGATCTCCTCGTCAACCTCCATGCCCACGCTGGCCAGCATCTCCTTGCCCTCGGGGTCGGCCCGGGTCTCGAGACACAGCCCGTAGACCCCGAAGTCAAACCCCGAGTCCCAGACGCACTGGTTGAGCTTCTGGTCGCAGTGGTCCTGGACGGCCCAGGCGTTGAACCCGTCCTGCATCGACTTCGCCACCGGCATCAGCGCGGGCCCGCGGTAGGACTCGGCCCGGATCCGCGGGCAGCCCGAGGCGTGCATCGCGGTGAAGGTGTTCATGAACTTCAGTGGGTAGTTGTTGAGGTCGTCGGGGTGCTCGTTCCACCCGGTGCGGTAGCCGTTGCCGTACCGCTCGATGCGGGGCCGCGACTTCTCCATGATGCTCTGGGTGTACGCGGCGCCGATGCGGATCTCATCGCACCACCGATCCTCGGGCCAGTCCTCGACCAAGGACTGGGGCGGCGTCAACTCCGCGTCACGCTCGGTGGCGCGGTCATCAACGGAGGTGATGGGTGCGTCCTGCATCATCATCGCTGGTTATGGTATCCCACTCCCCTGCCCTGCGTGAACCGACCGCCGACCCAGGTCTTGGGCGGCTCCTTCGCTCGCCCGTCCACCTGCGGATACGGGCTCTGGACCACCGGCAGCGGCGGGGCCATCCCGGGCTGGAAGTGCTGATCGACGAACCGGACGGCGTAGCGGGCCTGGTCCATCGCGTGGTTGTTGAGGTCCTGGGGCTTCTCCTTCGGCGCCCGGCCCTCCTTGGGCGGGTCCCAGACGTACCCCGTGATCTCCTCCGCGAACCCCAGGGGGATGGATCCCGCTCGCGGGTCCCGGTCCACCAGGGCGTCCCGCAGCACGAACAGGCGGGGCCCGTCCTGGTCCCCGGCCAGCCGGCGCATGACGGCGCCGAGGTGGACCGGCCAGTCCGTCAGGCTCTTGGGCTTGTCGCAACCCACGGTCTGGATCCCCGACCGGCTCAGGACCGAGCGGGCGTTGGCGTCCTCGTGGTCGGCCACCGTCCGCCAGATCAGGGCCGGCTCGGGGGTGTACCGGGCGATTTCCTCGGCGAAGGCCACGGAATCGGTGCGGACCCGGACCAGCTCCCGCTCCAGGTACATCGCGCAGTTCGAAGGGTCAATCGCCCACCAGCCGCAGACGCTGGGGTTCGTGTACCCGAAGTCGATAGACCGGATCCGCCACCAGTGCGAGGACCCCACGGGCATCCGGTCCACGACGTGCCGGGCCTCCCGCCAGCCCTCGTACACCATGCCCTCGGCGCCCACCCACTTCCCGAAGCGGTTCCGGTCCCGCATGACCCCGGTGTAGCGGTCCACGGTGGCGAGGTACTTCCGGCCCTGGGCCGTCCAGTTTCGCCCGTCGTGGAACACGGGGTTGTCCTCGAGCCTGCTGGCGATGCGGGTCAGGCGGCCGGCCTCGTGCCACTTCCACAGCCAGTGCTGGGGGGCGTCGGGGTTGCAGGGCAGGATGATCTGGTTGAACGGGATGCGCTCGGGCACGGGGGCGATGCGGTTCAGCCGGCCGATCAGCCGCTGGGCGTCGTCCTCGGAGAACTGGGTCGCCTCGTCCGCGATGATGAGGTCCCACTCGGTGCCCATGACCGCCTGGTTGTACCCCCCGCCGTCGTACATGCCGTCCACGCTGACCTCGGACCCGTTGGGGAACAGGTACGCCGGGGAGCGGTAGTTGCGGCTGGTGAGCACCGCGGAGGGGTCGCCCTCGGGGACCACCTGGGTCGTCCACGTCGTCTGGATGGTCGTGGAGGCGTGGGCCTTGGCCTTGCGGAGCAGGAGCACCCGGGTCTTGGGCCAGTGGCTGGCGCAGTAGTACGCTTTCTCCAGGGCGGGGCGGGTCTTGCCCGAGCCGGTGGGCCCGTCGGCCATGATGACCAGATCCCGGCAGTACATCAGCCGCTGGGCCGGGGAGCCCTCGGGAGTGGTGAACGGGCGGGTTTCAGGGGCGTACGGGTCGGGAGCCTGACCGCTGGGCATGAGGTGGCTCAGCCGGGCGGGGCGTGGGGGATTCTAGGGGCGGTTCACGATCCGAATGGCGCGTCCGCTACCCACACGATGGCGCTGACCTGGACCTGGATACCGCGAGGACAAGAGGGGATTCGTCCACTGTTGCCCCACTTGCCGCTCTCGGTCCGCATGTCATCGGCGTGCAGCGTCAGCTCCACCCATCCCGGAGCATCCTCGCGTGCTTCGGTGAAAAACAGGACCGTTCCATCCCGTAGGCCGCACGCGTAGAAGAACGGGTCGCACGTGGCCTTTTCGAGGTGCGTCGGAATCTTGAGAGCCCTCAACAACTTCAGGCGGGTCTTTCGCTCCCGATTCGGCTTCCTGTTTCGCCACCAAAACCGCAGACGGCTCAGCATCATCTCACACCTTCCCCGGGTCCAGCCCGTGGTAGTTCTTGGGCACCATGCCCGCGTTCATCGCGCCGACGACGGCGTTGGCCTTCTTCACCGCCAGGTTGTCCTCGTGCTGGATCCCCTGCTGGTCCTGCCCCGTCATCGTCGTCAGCACCCGGGCCGCGGCGATGGCGTTGGCGTCCGCGATGGCCTCGTTCTCCACCACGCCCTGGGCGGTGGGGACCAGCACCGCGGTCTTCCGGACGATCCCGTCCATTCGGGCGACGGTGGCGTCTCGGATGGCCTTGGGGACCGCCCAGCCGGCGGCGATGGCACGGCGGATCAGGGCGGTGTCGGATTTCACGTACCGCTCGTCACCGAGAAGACGCCCGGGGTCCCCATCCGAAATGGTTTCCCCCTGAGCCCCGGATTCTTCAGGCTCATCCGCCGATTGCATACCCGATCCTAGGGGTCCCATTTGACTTTCAGCCTCCAGGGGCGCACGCTGCGGTTGAATCCTACTCCATCAGGGTGACTTGTCCCGCACTTCGGGGCGCTGCTGACGGTCGCGCTCGATGGCGGCGGCAATCGCCCAACTCAGACGTTCGTCGTCGCCCTTGTACAGCGTGTGGTGCTTGACGATCTCCTCCGCCACCTCCCTCGCCGTCCGCCGTGGCGTGGGGGTGGGTGCTGGGACAACCTCAAAAGACATTTGCCGACATTGCGGATCTGGGCAGCCATACCAACCCTTCGTCCGGGACGCTTTGGCTGGACCACCACACTTGGGGCACTTCACCCCATACTCCCCCTCCGCCTGCGCCTCTGCGGCGAGTTGGTCGAGGGAATCCACCTGTCGAGTCCTGCCCTCCAAGACATCGGCGACCCCCTGCTCCACGGCCTTGGCGGCGGCGGCGGTGCCGAGGATGAATTCGGGGTCGCAG
>CAZMXB010000091.1:7637-17675 GCA_964569855.1 uncultured Rhodoferax sp. | reverse complement strand
CGTGATGGAGGTCTACCTGGCCGAGTTTGGCGACAGCAAGTACCGCCCCTGCCCGTTGCTGCGTGAAATGGTGGCGGCTGGACGCCTGGGTCGCAAGTCCGGGCGGGGGGTTTACCAGTATTGAGTGGGCTGTTGAAGCCGACAGGGGGCTGACCGGCTGCCGGTGGTTGGCTCTGGATGACGTTCCCGGGTGGTTTCGAGAAGGTGCCAACCATCCGAATCTGGTGCTGTGCCCGTCCGGGGTTGGTTTGACGGCGGCGGAAATCATCAAGGTGGACAAGCTTCTTGGCTGACATGCAACGGCTCTGAAAGTCGCAATTGCTATTGCTTTTATAGCTACTCACGCAATATCCACGAGGGCTAGCGCCTCATTTTGTTCATTATGTGTTCAGAGATCCCGCGAACTTATGAACCAAAAGCGCCTCCAGCCCTCGTGGAATATACCCAGACAGCTACACTTTTAGGAGCAATTGGCGATGCATCGCTCACAGCCACCTGCTTCTGTTGAGCGACCGGCATTGCTGGAGTCACGGACAATTCGACACTTCGGCGCGCCACGGCAGGCGTCCCGAAGCTTCGCTGAAGGGGTCGATGATGGCGGCTTGCGGGCGTGACATTGTGACGCAGGTAGTTCCCCGGCGAAAACGGACGTGGTCGTTGTCAAGTCGCTCTTCGGTCCACGGCCCGGTTTCTGCAAAGGCCTGGGCCACCTGGCGCTCAACCGTAGCGGGCAATCGCCCGTGAAAGGGACTCCGGGCTGCGAAACCGGGGGTGCTCAAGGTTGCCAAGGCTTTGCCTGAAAGGTTGAGATTCAGCGCCGATGCCGGTGCCATGGGTGGCTGCGCCGTAACACCTTCGGCTGCTGACTGCGCCTGAGCGCTGCTGGCCGGCGTGTCTTCGGATGCCAACCAGGGTACGACCGTCGGAACCTTGCGGTCGGCAGGTCGTGATGAATCGGCCAAACCGGGCTGTTGTTGCTTCGCCGGCTTGGTTGGCAAGGTGGAGACGGGTGAGAGAGCAGGCAACCAGACGGCCACAGCGTCTGGCTCCAAGGCCTTGCGCGGTGGTTGGATGCCGCGCTCCACGGTCCACCATGTCAGCAAGCCGACCAGATGCAAGCCTACGACGGCGGTGCCTACGCTGGCCTTGCGCGCCCTGGAGCGCAGGCTCACGCCGGGTCCCCGCACGGGTATTGCACGCTTGACCGATGAACCACTGTTGAACCCGCTCCCTCATTGTGTGGGCCTGGAGTATAGGTTGCCTCCGGTGTACGCAAGCGTGGGAACCACGACGCGCAATAATCCCGCAACAGACCCTTCAATTGGCCCCGTCACGAGAAAAGACCCATGGCAGAAAAAGAGACCTTTTACGAAATGCTCTGGGACTGCACCCATTGCGAAACCAGGGGTTTGCTGGGCGACTCGCACCGGCATTGCCCGACCTGCGGTGCGGCGCAAGACCCGACCAAACGCTACTTCCCCAAGCCCGGTGCAGAAGTCGAGGCCAAAAACCACCAGTTTGTGGGTGCGGACTGGAGTTGTGGCTACTGCAACACCCCCAACTCCAACGCTGCGGCGCATTGCACCAATTGTGGTGCGGGCAAAGATGGCACCCGACCAGTGGCGACGGTGGTCGACACGCTGGCAGTGCCGGTGGCCGCTGTGTCCACCGCCAAACCGGCGGCAAGTGGGTTCGGCTGGATGCGTTGGGTCATGGGTTTGGTGGTCCTGGCCGTGGTGGCCATGATCGCCATGTTTTCCATCACCAAGGAGACCACGGCCACCGTATCCCAGCGTACCTGGCTGCGGGAAATCCAGATCGAGAAGCTGGCCCCGGTGTCCGAGTCGGCCTGGTGCGACGGTGTTCCTGCGGATGCCTACTCCGTCACACGAACACGGGAACAGCGCTCCAGCAAAAAGATTCCGGATGGGCAGGACTGCCACGAGGAGCGGGTGGACAAAGGTGATGGCACCTTTGTAAAACGGCGCGAGTGCACGCCGCGTTACCGCGAGGAGCCGATTTACGACAACCGCTGCCACTTCCAGGTCAACCGCTGGCGCACCGCGCGTTCGGTCAAAGCCGGGGCAGAAACGTCATCAGCCCTGATGCCGGTCTGGCCCAGCGTTGGCAACCTGTACAGCGGCAGCAGCGGCTCCAACCTCACCATGAACGGCCTGGGCGGTGCCACGGGCATGGTGGGGGCCGAGCGCGAGGGTCCACGGCGCGAGAACTACACCCTCACGCTGGCCTCGGGTGGAAAAACCTGGACCTGTAGCGTCAGCGAAAACGTGTGGCGCAAATACGAGGATGGAAGCACCACCCCGATCAAGGTGCGACTGACGGGTGGGGCGGATTGCGACAGCCTGAAGTAATGACCCCCACGCTCCGCCGTTTCACGGGTCGCTGCCCCCCAAGGGGGCTAAATTCGCTTGGGGCGGCCCGGCGCGAATTTTTCGCCCACGCGGTCGTCGGTGATCACGAACCCAGGTAACGCGCCTCCAGATGGCGGCGGAAGTGGGCGGCGTTTAACGGCTCACCGGTGGCGCGGGTCACCAGGGCGTCAGTGGACCAGCGGCTGGCCTGGCTCCAGATGTTGGCGTCCAGCCAGTCCATGACCGGTGACAGGTCGCCGCCAGCAATGCGGGCGTCCATGTCGGGGTTCAGTTTGCGGATGGTGGCGAAATACTGCGCGGCGTACATGGCGCCCAGCGTGTAGCTGGGGAAGTAGCCAAACATGCCCATGGGCCAGTGGATATCCTGCATGCAACCATTCTCATAGTTGCCGGCCACGTCCACACCCAGGTAGTCCTGCATTTTGCTGGCCCACAGCGCGGGGATGTCCTCGGCTTCGATCTCCCCCGCAATCAACGCGCGCTCGATCTCAAAACGCAGGATCACATGGGCCGGATAGGTCAGTTCGTCGGCATCCACGCGGATAAAGCCGCGGCGCACACGGGTGATCATGCGGGCCAGATTGGCCGCGTCGAATGCGGCCTGGTCGCCCAGATGTTTTTTGACCAGCGGTGCGATCAGTTGCAGGAAGGCCGGGTTGCGGGCCAGTTGCATCTCGAACGACAGGCTCTGGCTCTCATGGATGCCCATGGAGCGGGCCCGTCCCACTGGCAGGTGCAGTGTGTCGCGCGGCAGGCGCTGCTCGTAGCGGGCGTGGCCGGTTTCATGGATGATGCCCATCAGGCTGGGTGCAAACGTGGCCGCGTTGTAGCGGGTGGTGATGCGCACATCCTGCGGCACACCGCCGCAGAACGGGTGGGTGGAAATGTCGAGCCGTCCACTTTCAAAGTCAAAGCCCAGCAGGCCCATCACTTCAACACCCAGGGCGCGCTGTTGGTCAACCGGGAACGGGCCAGTGGCTTGCAGCACGGTCTCGCTTTGTTGTTTGGCGATGACCTGGGTGATGAGGTCCGGCAGCCAGGTCTTGACGTCACCAAACAGGTGGGTGATGGCACCCTCCGACATGCCGGGCTCAAACTTGTCCATCAGGGCTTCATAGGGCTTTGTTCCCGTGGCGTCAGCCAGAAACTTGGCCTCTTGCCGAGCCAGCTTCACCACCTCGCGGAAATTGCCCAAAAAGCCCTGCCAGTCGTTGGCCTTGCGCTGCGTGCGCCAGGCGTGTTCGCAGCGGGCACCGGCCAGACTTTGTGCTTCCACCAGGTCTTGCGGCAGGCGGTTGACCAGGGCCCACTCGCGCTGCATCTCGGCCAAGCTGGCTCTGTCGGCGTCAGGCAGGTCGGCTGCAGCGGCATCGGCAAACAGGGTTTTGAGCGCAGGGTCCGTCAGCGTCTGGTGCATCAGCACCTGTATTTCGGCCATGGCGGCGGCACGCGCCTCGTTGCCCTTGGCCGGCATCATGGCCGCCTGGTCCCAACTGGCGATGGAGGCCAAATGGCCAAAATTATGAAGGCGTTTAAACGTCGCGTTCAGCGACAGCAAGGAAGTTTGGGTCATGGTGTTGTGTAAAGGTTGGGGTCGTTGACCAGGTGATGTATCAGCCGCCAGGGGCGCCAAAACGTTGCGACGACTGGGCTGCCATCCATGCCACCACGGCCCAGGCGGAAACGTTTTGTGGCAGGGTGGCCGGGTCAATCTTGTCCAGCGTGTCGTTGTCGGTATGGTGCCAGTCGAAGTAGTCGGTGCCGTCCTGCGTCAGCTCCATACCCGGCCAGTTGTTGCGCCGTGTTATGACGCCAGCATCGGGCGAAGGTGATCCGTTGTTGTCGCCTGCCGCAATGCCCAGTGGTGCCAATACCCGGCCTATTTCCTGCAATGCTGGCACCGCCTCGGCGTGCACCTTGCTGCGCATGCGCCACACCTTGCCCGCGCCAAAATCCGACTCACCCACCAGTTGGTGGCGCACCGCCTTGTACTGGTCCGCGTAGGCCGCTGCCCCATTGAGGCCGTTTTCTTCATTGGCAAAAAGCACCACACGCACGGTGCGTCGCAGTGGTTTGCCCGCGTCCAGCAGCAACTTTGCGGCGGCACACACAATGCCCACCCCTGCACCGTCGTCAATGGCGCCCTGCCCCACATGCCAGGAGTCCAGATGCGCACCGATCAGCACAATCTCATCGGCCAGGTCGGTACCGGGAATGTCGGCAATCACATTGTGCGAGGTGACGTCGATGTTGGTCTCGGTCTGCACGTTGAGGCGCAAGACAACCGGTTTGCCATAACGCTGCAGGCGCTGGATCAGGTCGGCGTCTGGCGTGGAGACGGCCAAAGCCGGAACCTGGCGCAGTTGCGGGTCATAACGCATGCCGCCGGTGTGGGCCAGACGGTCCCGGTCGGTGCCGATGGACCGAATGGCCACGGCCACCGCACCCCGACGCGCCGCCTCGACCGCGCCGGCAACCCGGGCCATCACCGCGTCGCCGTAGCCGGAGCCGTCTTTGGTGCGTTCTGTTTTGCCATTGATGAACACAATGCGCCCCTTGGCGCGCTCACTGGTGTCGGCTTTGAGGGCCGCCAGGTCGGCATAGTAGGCAAGCTCGGCTTGCAGCCCCTCTGCGGGTGTGCCCACCGAATTGCCCAGTGCGGTTGCTACCAGACGGTGCGGAAAAGGCGCGGTCACTTCCACATGGACCGGGCCTTGCCGCCAGGCCTTCACTGCCACCGGTTCACCCCGTACTTTAGAAAACCCGAGGGCCTTCAACTGGTTCAGCGCCCAGTCCACCGCGCGCGGATCGGCCGCCGAACCAGCGGGTCGAGTGCCAACTTCGGTGACGAGTGAATCCACCAGCCGGTAGGCCAGCGTGTCATTCAGGGCGACATCGCGCAGCAGCGCCGCCTGGCGCAGATCAGCGGCTGACCAGGCTCCCGGTGTCTGGGCCAGCAGACGGCTCGGCAACACGGCAGCACCCAACAAGCCGCCCAGTAGTTGGCGGCGCTTGGTTACAAACATGGCAAATCCCTTGGTGAATGGGTTATTGGGGCGCTGCAATGGCCCGCGTCGGTACCGTGCGGTTGCAGATGTTGCTGTGCAACGCGCTGCGCACCGCCCAGCCACCAATGGCGTGGCGGCTGGCTTCCACCAGCTTGCGCCACGTGTCAGTGTCGGTGCGCATGATTTCGATGGCCGGTTGCTCTGCCGCCGGAATGTCGGCCAGCACACGCGCCTGGGTGATAGGGACATACCGCTCGGGCTTGTCGTAAAAGCCCATGGCGCCGGGGCCACGCGGCAGGGATGACAACACCTCCATGCCCTTGACGACACGGCCCACCACGGTGATGTTCAAGTCCAGCGCGCGCGGTGCCTGGCCGTTGATGGCATACAGGCTGGTGCCGTTGCTGCTGTCGGGTTTGCCGCTGCGTGCCGCGCCCACCATGCCATAACAATGGGCCAGCCAGGCCTGGTTCTTGGCCGGGTTGGCCGCTACCGGCATGCCATCGACAAAACCACTGACCGGCGCCCATCCATCGGGGTCGGTGAACCGGGTCAACGGCAAGCCTTTGAACGGAATCGAGAACTCGGCCGGCAAGTTGGCCAGCGCGGTGCCCAAAGGCTTGACTTTGTCCTTCTCTTTTTCTTCATCCGCCGGATCGGCCCACTGCGTCACATAGTTGTCCTGCACCCGCACAATGGCAGAGCCGGTGTAATAGCCCTCGCGCGCCAGCGTGCGGATGTTGGCGGCGTGCTTCGGCGCAAAACGCGGCGCCAGTTCCAGGATCACTTGCTGGCCGTTGATCTCCATGACGAGGGTGTTCTGCGGGTCCAGGCGGCGCCAGTCGCTGGGTGCGGATTGTTTGATGAGGTCGGCCTGGCTGACCTGCGGCGGCTGGGCTTTGGCTGTTGCCATAGGGCAGACTGCCATTGCCAGCAGCGCCGACGCGATTCCCCGTGATAGCCTGCTTTTCATCATGCTTACTCCTTCAGGGCGGCTACGCCCATTTGCCACAGCAGGAAGCTGTAAATATCGGCCGACATCGCATTGCGCTGGGTGGCGGTGCTGCCCATGCCATGGCCGGCCTGCATGTCCAGCCGCAACAAAACGGGCTTCTTGCTGCTGGTGGCGGCTTGCAGGCGGGCGGCCGTTTTGCCGCTGTGCCACACATCCACGCGGGGGTCATTCATGCCATGCACCAGCATGATGGCGGGGTAGGCCGTGCCATCGGTGATCTGGTGGTAGGTGCTCATCTCCAGCAGGGCCGGAAACTCCTTGGCGTTGGCAGCACTGCCAAATTCGGAAATATTGGTGATGCCATTGGCACTGTCTTCCGCCCTCACGGCGTCCATCACGCCCACATCAAAAATGGCGGCGGCAAACAACTGCGGTGCGCTCGTCACACTGCGCCCCACAAAGATGCCGCCGGCACTGGTGCCCATGACGGCCAATGTCTGCGGCGAGGCGAATCCTTGCGCAATCAGGTACTGGGCGCAGGCGATGCCGTCTTTCCAGGTGTTGGCCTTGGTGGCCTTCTGCCCGGCGCGGTACCAGGCGTCACCATGCACACCACTGCCGCGCACATTGGCCAACGCCAGCACGCCGCCCTGCTCGATCCAGGCCATGCGCGGCGCAGAAAAACCAGCGGTCATCGAGAACCCATAGGCACCATAGGCGTTGAGCAGGGTGGGGTTGCGGCCATCGCGCTGCATGCCTTTCTTGAACAACAGGGTCATCGGGACCATCGCACCATCGTGGCTGGGCACTTCGACATTGAGCACCTCCATATCGGGCAATCCCGGCAGGACCGGGTTCACGCGCAGCCCTGAATCAACGGAATTTTTGCCGTCGTACACATAGGTCAATGGCATTTGTGTCCATCCACTGTGCGTGTACAACACATCGGTATAGGCATGGGCCACATCGTGGATGGCACCCGCCGCACCCTGGAACGGCAGGGGAATGGCTTCGCCGTGGGGCTTGGCCGGCATATAGCGGCGCAGCACAATCTCCGTGCCTTGGCGTATGCCGGCAATGAGCGCATCGCGGGTCAGGGAAAAGTCTTCCAATACCCCGACAACCGGCGACGCGACCACCTCCACCGCGCGCTTGAGCTCGGGCCTGCGCAGGTCGAGCTTCAGGATGTGTTTGCGTGGCGCATTGGCATGCGTCATGAAGTACAGGTCGTGCCCGCGCAATTCAATTTTGGTGATCTTGTCTTCGTAACCCGAAATCCTGGTCCAGCGGATGTTGGGTTTGCCCAGATCGGCAACGCGGGACACAAACAAGAGACCCTCAGGCAGGGTTGTGTCTGTCGTGCGGGCGATCATCCAGGGGCTGTCCGGTGAAAACGAGATGGATGCCACGTCCAGCCGCGCCAGGCCAAGCTGGGGTGTCACGGTTGGGCCAAAAACTGCCCGGGCTTTCTGGGGATCGTCGCCCACGGTGTGCCACATCACACGGCTGTCCAGAAACTTTTCGGTGTCTGACTCTCCCGGTGTGGGAGCCTTGAGCTGGTTGAAAGTCAGCGAGCGGCTGTCGGGTGTCCAGTTCACCTGTACCTCCTGTACACGGGGAAAGGTTTGTCCAAGATCGGTTGCGCTGGCTACGTCCAGAATGTGCAGAGATGCATTTTCCGAGCCACCGGCCGACAGGCCGTAAGCCACATATTTGCCGTCCCACGATGGCCGAAAATAATTGATGGCATGGGGCACACCGGTGCGCTTGGCATCCACTTCGGGGTCCACCAGAATACGCTCGGTGCCCTTCAGGCCGACACGCAAGGCCAGCTTGAACTGGCGTTCGCCCTTGGGGCGTTTCATGTAAAAAATCTTGTCGCCCGGCATGCGCATGATGCTCCCGATGGCATCGCCACTGGCCGAAGTCAACTCGGTGATGCGGCGCTCCAGACCATCGCGCATGGCGATCTGGTCCAGTGTGGCGCGGGTGTAATCACCTTGGGCCTGGTACCAGGCCCGCACCTCGGGCGTGCGGACCTGCTCCAGATAACGGTAGGGGTCCTTGACCACCACACCATGCAGGGTTTCGCTGACATCTTTCACGGGCGCGACCGGTGGGGTCGGCACAGTGGCTGCGGAGCACACCGTGGCTGCGGATAACAGCCATGCGCCCAAAACAGCCAGGGATACGGTTGGGTAAAACCTGGACATAGACACCTTTAAATGAACAAGGGTGCCAGCATAACGGCACACGCTGCTCTTGGTGCCCAACCTCGGGGAAACACCGAGTCTTCAAGCGAATGCAGTGTCTGCTTAGTTCAGATCAAATCGCACGCCCTGCGCCAACGGCAACTCCCGCGAATAGTTAACCGTATTGGTCGCCCGGCGCATGTAGGCCTTCCAGGCATCCGACCCCGATTCGCGGCCGCCGCCGGTTTGTTTCTCGCCACCGAAGGCCCCACCAATTTCTGCACCCGATGTGCCGATGTTGACGTTGGCAATGCCGCAGTCAGAGCCTGCTGCCGACATGAACTGTTCTGCCTCACGCACATCGGTGGTGAAGATGGAAGACGACAAGCCTTGTGGCACATCGTTGTTGAGTGCGATAGCTTCAGACAACTCGCTGTACTGCATCACATACAAAATGGGCACAAAGGTCTCGTGGCGCACGACCTCGGTTTGCGCGGGCATTTGCACCAGCGCCGGGCGCACGTAGTAGGCGTCGGGATAGCGGTCCTGCAAAACGCGTTCACCACCGGCCACCACACCGCCTTGTGCCTTGGCCTGCTGCAATGCAGCCTGCATTGCGTCGAACGCCGCGGCGTCAATCAGCGGCCCCACCAGCGTGCTGTCCTCTAGTGGTGAACCAATGGTGAAGCTGGAAAAGGCGCGGGTCAGGCGGGACACCAGATCGGCGTGAATGGAACTGTGGACGATCAGGCGGCGCGCTGTGGTGCAACGCTGGCCGGCCGTACCGGCAGCTGCAAAAGCAACGGCGCGCACCGCCATATCCAGATCAGCCGACGGCGCGACGATGATGGCGTTGTTGCCACCCAGTTCCAGCAGGCTGCGGCCAAAACGGGCCGCCACGCGTGGCCCCACGGCCTGGCCCATGCGGGTGCTGCCGGTGGCCGACAACAGTGCCACCTGCGGGTGGTCCACGAGGGCCTGGCCGACATCGGCGCGGCCCATCAGCAGTTGCGACAGGTTGGCTGTGCGGTCTGCGCCAAAACGTTGGCAGGCACGGTCAAACACGGCTTGTACCGCCAACGCGCACAGCGGGGTTTTCTCGGATGGTTTCCAGACCACCGTGTCGCCACACACCAGCGCCAGCGCGGCGTTCCAGGCCCATACGGCGACAGGGAAGTTAAAGGCGGTGATGACACCCACCACACCCAGCGGATGCCAGGTTTCCATCATGCGGTGGCCGGGGCGCTCGGACGCAATCGTCAGGCCGTAGAGTTGACGCGACAGGCCGACGGCAAAGTCGCAAATGTCGATCATTTCCTGCACTTCACCCAGGCCCTCGGACAAGACCTTGCCCGCCTCCAGCGACACCAAGGTGCCCAGGGCCTGTTTGTGTTCACGCAGCTCTTCGCCCAGCAAACGCACCAGCTCACCCCTTTGCGGCGCCGGCAGCATCCGCCAGCTCTGGTGCGCGGCATGGGCACGGCCAATGA
>CAZMXB010000091.1:0-7627 GCA_964569855.1 uncultured Rhodoferax sp. | reverse complement strand
TCACTCAAGGGCGTTTCATGGACTTGGCCCAAAGTGGCCCCATCGATGGGTGAGCGCGACGGCAAGGCACCGCCCTGATACGCCGCAGCGGGCACACCCAGGGTGGAGAGTAGAACGTGAACGGAATCGGTAGGGATTGGCATGGGAGCTCCGCAATCAACTGGAAAAACTGGCACGTGGAAGGCAATTTAGCCGATGGACTCGACTTGGCGCGACTGCTGGTAGGCACTACCAAAACGGTTGGCCAGGAAAGCGGGCAACTCTACCTGTTCCTGGCGGATGAAGCCAGACTGGGGCAACTTGCCTTCACGGAACAGATCCACCGCCGCGCAGATACCGGCGGCCGTGGTGATCTGGATGGCGCTCAGGGGTGCTTCTTCATTGCGGTCTGCAAAGATCTTGCGGGCAAACACTTCTTGCACAAACTGGCCGTCGCGCTCGCCACTCACAGTCACAAAAACCAGTACCACGTCCTGCATGGTCAGGGGAATGGAGCGGCGCAGGATGTCTTTCAGGGTTTCTTGGTCCGACTTCATGCCCAGTTCCTGCAATAGCATTTTCATGATGTCGCGATGGCCGGGGTAACGCACGGTTTTGTAGTCCAGCGTGTCAACCTTGCCCTTGAGTGTTTCGCACAGGGTGCCCAGGCCGCCCGAGGTGTTAAAGGCTTCGTATTCGGTGCCATCCAGTGAGAAGTGCTCCATGCCTTCGAGCGGCAGCACTTCAATGATTTCACCGTCCCGGATGGCTTCGCAGGGGTGGCAGTATTCGTTGATCAGGCCGTCCACGCTCCAGGTCAGGTTGTACTTCAATGAATTGGTGGGGAAGGCCGGCAAGGCGCCCACGCGCATTTTCACTTCGTGCAGCTTGGTAAACTTTTTGCTCAGGTGGTGGGCGACGATGCCGATGAAGCCCGGCGCCAGGCCACACTGCGGCATAAAGGCGGTCTTGGCACCTTCAGCAAGGCGCATGATTTCGCGGGTAGCGGCCACGTCTTCGGTCAGGTCGAAATAGTGGCAACCGGCGTTCAGCGCCTGGGCAGCGGCCATGGTGGCCAAGTGGTAGGGCAAGGCATTGACAACAGCCTCATAACCCACCAGCGCGGATCGCAGGGTTTCGGCGTCCGATGTGTCGATCAGCGCCGTTTCCACCGGCAAATGGGCTAGTTTTCGCAATGCCTCGGCACTACGGTCCACCACCTTGACCTGGTAGTCACCGGTAGCCGACAACAAGGCGGCAATCGTTTGGCCTATGTGGCCCGCACCCATCAGAACAACACGCATAAATATCTCCTGGTAGCAATTGAATTGGATGCCAGAAGTCTAGGTGTGGGTTTAGTCAAAATAACCAAACAAATTGACTAAAACATGGTTATGCACGACATTTCGACATAGCTTATCGACGAACTGACATAAAAGACCGACATGCCACCCGTTACCAACACAACACGCTCAGCCAAGTCGAACCGGACTGCGTCCGACAAAGCGCCAGCCCCAACTACCGTTCCCACAAGCACCAGCGGCGTGCTGCGCGACCAGTTGGACCGCGATCTGTTGGCGTTGCTGCAAGCCAATGCCCGTGCCTCGGCCGCTGAACTGTCCCGGCAACTCGGCACCGCCCGAACCACCGTGCTGGCCCGCCTGAGCCGCCTGGAACGCGAGGGCATCATTGCGGGTTACACCGTGCGACTGGGGCATGATGTGCGCGACTCTGGCCTGCAGGCTTTCATTGGTATCACGGTGCAGCCCAAGGCCGGGCGGGATGTGGTGCGACAACTCTCCCGCATGCCCGAGGTGCGCCAACTGTGCGCGGTAAGCGGTGAGTTTGACTACGTCGTTCTACTGCGGGCTGAGTCGGCACTGCGCATGAACACATTGCTCGACGAAATGGGCAATTTTGACGGCGTGGTCAAGACCACCACCTCGGTGGCGCTGGAGTGGAAAATAGACCGTACCTAGAACTTCCCTCCTTGCGCCATGCTGGGGAAAACCACTAGTGACTACAATGGGCGCACCAGAACTGCAGTCTGCCGCTCTGTAAACGCTAGGGGTGCTGGTTGTCGCAAGGCAATCGGCTGAGATAACACCCTGGAACTTGATCAAGGTAATACTTGCGCAGGGAAGCGTGATGGAAATACTGCGGCCCCCTTCCCGGGACCCGTGATGGTATTTCTGCACTCCCCTGCCGTCGACTACAAGGACACTCGATGGCAATCCGTACCCATTTGAAACTTTCCCCCAGCGCAGCCGCATTGGCTTTGGTGTTTGCCGCACCTGCGTGGTCACAAACAACATCTTCCACGTTGCCGGGTGTAACCGTAAGCAGCAAGGCAACACCGGTGCTGGACGTGGACCGCGCCGACGTCGGCGGCCTGGGTCAAGCCCTGGCCAAGACGCCGCAAAGCGTGACCGTGCTGGGCGCGGACCTGTTGGCGGCCACCGCAACCGGCAGCCTGTCGCAGGCCATCAAGCTCGACGCTTCATTGGCCGACAGCTACAACACCACGGGTTACATCGAAAGCCTTTCAGTGCGCGGCTTTCTGCTGGACCAAAGCAACAACTACCTGCGCAACGGGTTGCCCGTCTCCAACCTTGCGCCGATTGCAATGGAAAACAAGGAACGCATTGAAGTATTGAAAGGTGTGGCCGGTCTGCAGTCGGGTGTGTCGGCGCCCGGTGGTCTGGTCAATTTTGTGACCAAGACGCCCCAGCCGGGTGCCTTCACCACCGCAACGCTGGGTGGCGACAGCAATGGCGGCAGCAAGGTCCACCTGGACAGCAACACGGCCTGGGGAGCACTGGGTGTGCGGGTCAATCTGGCCGCCGAAGACCTACACACCGTGTTTGACCTTGCCGATGGCAAACGCGAGTTCGCCGGTGTGGCGCTGGCCACGGCGCTGGCGCCCAGCACCCGGCTGTCCGCCGACCTGGAATACCACCACAAGAAACAACCTTCCGTGCCCGGCCTGGGCCTGCTGGATACGAACGGTGATGGTTTTGGCGAAACGCTGCCCGCCAGCAACTATTCACGCCTGAACCTCAACAACCAGAGCTGGTCCCAGCCGTTTGAAGCGACCAGCACCCACGCCCAATTGGCTATGGATCATCAGATCAATGCCTTTTGGTACACGCGGCTGGGCCTGAGCACCCAGCGCACGGTGATTCATGATCGTCTGGCCTTTCCCGACGGTTGCAGCAACGCCGCCAACTACGTCTACCCCGGCCTGTGCGCGAATGGTGATGTGGACGTGTACGACTACCGCAGCGAGAACGAAGAACGCGCCACCTGGGCCTGGGACGCCAAGTTGACCGGCAGGCTGCCATTGCTTGGCATGCAGCACCAACTGAGCCTGGGCCTGAGCGGGCGCAATACCCGCACCGATCTCAATCCCAGACAGGCTTACAACTATGTGGGTTCGACCAACATCTACTCACCTGTGGCACTGCCGGGCGACGGGACTGCAGGCGACCTCAATACCAACAGCCGTGAACGCGCAGTGGACACCTATGCCTCGCTGGTCAGCGACATCAGCAACAGCGTCAAGAGTTTTGCTGGTTTTCGCACATCACAACTGAACCGCAGCAGCGAACGCAGCGATGGATCACGCGCCATTGCACTGGAACAGACAGTCACCACCCCTTGGGCCGGTCTGTCGTGGTCACCGCTGGCCAGCACGATGTTGTATGCCTCCTGGGGCGAAGGCGCGGAACTGGAAGTGGTGCCCAACCGCCCCACCCGCTTCGTCAATGCCGGCCAGGTCTTGCCAGCACTGAAAAGCGAGCAGACCGAGTTGGGAATCAAATACCAAGCCCACCCGCGGTTATTGGTGTCGGCTGCGGCCTTCAGCATCAGCAAACCGTACTCTGACGACCAGCCCACAGCCAGTGGCATTCCCCTGCGCGTGGCGGGTGGCAAAACAGCACGGCACCGTGGTCTGGAAATGGCCGCTGTGGGTCAGGTCGACAGCCAGTTGTCGCTGCAAGCCAGCCTGACGCTGATCGACGCCAAGTACAACGCAGCGGTGGACCCGGCGCTGGTTGACCAGGCGGTCACCAACGTACCCAAGACCAAGGCCTCGCTGTTTGCCAACTACAAGCTGGCGTCGCTGCCCGGTTTTTCAGTCAGCGGTCTGCTGACCGCAGAGAGTGGAAAAACGGTCACAGCCGATGGCACGGTCAGCCTGCCCGAAGCCTGGCAACTGGACGCGGGTGTGCGCTACCAGAACCGCCTGATCGGCAAGCTCACGCAGTGGAGCCTGCATGTGGAAAATCTGACCGACCGCAACTACTGGCGCGAGGCGCCCACGCAGTACTGGGGGGGCACTTATTTATTTCCGTCCACACCGCGCACCGTGCGCGCCCGGGTGACAGTCGAATTCTAAATATTGTGGGTCAGACCACTCTCGCGGTGATGTGCTTTGACCCCAACTGATTAAAAAGTGAAACCCCTTCTCATTTGCCTGTTGGGCGCGGAGTGCACCGGCAAAACCACGCTGGCCCAGGCGCTGGCCACCCAAATGGGCGGGTTGTGGGTGCCCGAGTATTTGCGGAAGTTTTGCGACCAGCACGGACGCACGCCGCGGCAAAATGAGCAGGGGCGCATTCTGGACACGCAGGTGCGCCAGGAGGATGAAGCGCTGGTCAGTGCAGAACAGCAGCACAGGGCCTTTGTCTTCTGCGACACCGCGCCTCTGCTAACGGCGATCTACAGCGACTGTGTATTTGCCGATCACGCGCTGTACCCACAGGCCCGCGCCCTGCACGCCCGCTACGCGCTCACGCTGCATTTGGAGCCCGACATTCCCTGGGTGGCCGATGCTTTGCAGCGCGACGGCATGGTGCACAGGGCGCGTGTCCATGGCCTGATAAAACGTGAGCTCGCGGCCCTGGGTGTGCCGGTCGTACCGATCAGCGGCACGCCCGAACAGCGCCTGGCAAACGCCATTAACGTTGTGCGGTCGCTGGCTGATTCAATCCGGTAGACGGCTGCGCAACCTTGGAAAAAACGGCGCCATCGTGCCTGACGGCCAGGTAACTCGCACCCTGCGCCTCCAGCCACGCCAAAGCGTCGCGTTCCTTGAGCATCGCAATGGTGGACAAAGCCCCGGCCGAGACTGCGTTGGCACTGACGATACTCACCGACTGCCAGTGGGTCACGGGCAAACCATTGCGGGGATCAAGAATGTGGCAATAACGGCGCCCGTCTTTCTCAAAAAAGCGCTCATAGTCGCCACTGGTCGCCAGTCCACCGCGGTGCAAGGGCAGATGGGCAATGGACTCTGCTGCGACACGCGGGTGGCGAATGGCGATGGTCCACGGGTCCAGCAAGTCATCGTCGCGCGCGCGCGGCCCCAGGGCATGGATGTCACCCCCCAGGTTGACCAAGGCATTCTCAACTCCGTGCTGGCGCAACAGGTGGGCCGCACGATCCGCCGCATATTCTTTGCCGATGCCACCAAAGTCGATCTCCATGCCCTTACCGCCAAAACGGATCGACGCTCCATCCCAACTGAGCCTGGACCAGCCCACGCCAGCGAGCGCGGTTTGCAATTGCTCAACTGTGGGAATCTGTTCGCTACGGAAATCCCAGGCCCGCCGCAGTACACCGGAGCTGATGTCAAAACAACCATCGCTGAGTTGCCACAGCCGTTGGGCGAAGTCCAGCAGCCCTGCTGTCTCGTCGTCCACCGCCACGGCGGTTTGCGCGGCATCGCGGTTAATGCGGGAGACCACGCTGTCCGGCGCATAACGGGAGTATTTTTGTTCGATACGGCGAACTTCGGTCACCGCCAGCTGGGCCGCGTGTTGTGCAGCCCCCTCATCGCGGGTGTCGATCATGATTGAGCAGGGCGATGCCATCGCCACAAACTCGACTTGCAGGGTGGTCCAATCCCCCATCAACCGGTGATCAGAACTTGCGCGCCACGCCAAACTGCATGGAAACTGCGCTAAGGGGTTCAAGATAGGGGCTACCACCCCCACCCCACGCCAGCGAGGCACGTTGGCGGTAATTTTCCAACTTGAAATCAACCTGGGTCAACGGGTCAATGGCGTAGGCCACCTTGATACCGGCAGTCAGGGCGCCAAATGCCGCCAGTCGTTGGTCGGCAGAATATAGATCGGTCAGGCGTATCGCAAAGCGGCGGGTCAACACGGGGCTGGGTACGCCCTTCGCGTCCACCACGGGGTCGAAGTAAAAATCAGCCGCGCTCTGGGTGTAAGCCCGCACTCCAGGGGTGAAGGTCCATCGGTCAAAGGACTTGACCAGTTCCAGCCCCAAGGTGTGAGACCTTACGCCGAAACTGTCGGCGTATGCCCGGTAGCTGCTGCGCACGGAAAGGTCCACGCTATCGATATGGTGGTTCCAGCGGACCAGAGCGATGCTGGTGTTGCGAAAGTCCGGCCGCTCGTCGAAGTCTTTGTAGGGGTCGTTGAAATACCCACGGCCCAGTGAGCGGGTCAGGTTGATCTGAACAATATCGTTGGGTGTTACGACCTGGGTCAGGCCCACCATCCACTCGTCTGTACGTTTGGTCTGGTCTGTCACGGCTCCATCGCTGAACGTGTTGTCGATGGCGTCGCGGGCCGTACCGTAGCCCAGCGACCAGGTCGTATTGTTGTCGTCGCTGGAGACGCGCGCCTCCAGGCCCAGCGCACGCGAGATGTAGTCATGTTCGGTGGAATGGGTCAATCCCACGGATACCGCCGCACGCGAGAAATAACGCGTGACCTTGACGTCCGCCACCTTGCGATAGTCTTCCATGGAGGGCGTGGCCCCAGACTCAAAGGTGTGCAGGCGCGGTGTGGCACCCGACACGCTGTCGCCCACCCAACTGCCCTCCAACGACCAGTCACCGGCCAGTGGCACCAGGGCATAGAGCTGTGGCGAGCGCACCGTGACACGCTCCCAGCCGGGTTGCCGGTCGCTGTAGTGGGCCACTTTGAGGGCGATCAGACCTTGCTCAGGCGCACTCTCGGCCTGCACAGCGCCCGACACCATTGCCAGTCCTGGCAACAACAGGGAGGCGGCCAGCACACTGCCCATGGTCGAATCAATTGCAGCCACAGCCACCGCCTCCTACGCCATAACCGCCACTCGAATTTTCTCGGCTGCCATACACATGCTGCTCGAATCGTGCGCCGAGTACATCGGTACCAAAACCCATGGCAGGGTTGGCCAGGGTGCCTTTTTCCCATGGCTTCACCGGGCTCAGATTGGAGCAGCCGGTCAGGCTCAGCAGCAGCATCACGGCTACAAGCGTGGTTCTCACTCGCATTTGGGGTTCCTGTCTAACGCTTGGCAGCCAGTGCTGCCTTGACTTGTTCTTCCACGACCTGCCGCTGTTCATCCCGAAAACCACTGTGGACCTGGATAACTTTGCCGTCCGCGCCAATCAGCACCGAGGTTGGCATGGCCTTGATGGCATAAGCCTGCGGGGTTTGCCCGGAGGCATCAAACAGCACTTCAAACTGGACCGGGCGCTGCGCCAAAAAAGCACTGGCGTCGGCCTGCTTTTTGTCAACATTCACGGCGATTACTTGCAAACCCTGCGCCGCGTATTTAACCTGCATATCGTTCATCCACGGAAACGACTGTTTGCACGGTCCGCACCATGACGCCCAAAAAT
>CAZMXB010000090.1:17421-17703 GCA_964569855.1 uncultured Rhodoferax sp. | reverse complement strand
GCACCTCGTCCATCAGCACCAGCGTGCCATCGGGGGCCAGGCCAAACTCGAACTTGGTGTCGGCAATGATGATGCCCTTGGTCAACGCAAACTCGGCCGCTGCCTTGTAGATGGCGATGCTGATGTCGCGCACCCGGGTGGCGAGGTCCAGGCCAATGGTTTCCACGGTTTTCCCGAAAGTGATGTTCTCGTCATGGTCGCCCATGAGCGCCTTGGCCGCCGGGGTGTAGATGGGTTCGGGTAGCTTGGAGGCGTTTTGTAATCCCGCGGGCAGCTGGACGC
>CAZMXB010000090.1:17088-17411 GCA_964569855.1 uncultured Rhodoferax sp. | reverse complement strand
ATTCCTTCCAGCCGCTGCCCGCCAGATAGCCGCGTACCACGGCCTCAATCGGCAGGGGCTTGAGGCGCTTGACCAGCATGGAGCGACCTTCGATCTGGGCCACTTCATCGGGCTGCACGGCGCTTTCCGGCGCGTCGCCGGTCAGGTGGATGGGACACAGGTTCAAACCCTTGGGACCCAGCTTGTCGAACCAGAATAGCGCCATTTGTGTCAGCAGCTTGCCTTTGCCAGGGATGGGCTCGCCCATGATGACGTCGAAAGCGCTCAGGCGGTCGCTGGCCACCATCAGGATGCGATCGGTGCCCACGGCGTAGTTGTCACGC
>CAZMXB010000090.1:16684-17042 GCA_964569855.1 uncultured Rhodoferax sp. | reverse complement strand
GAAGCAAATACTGCATTGGAAAACGAAAAAGGACCGCTGAACAGTCAACGGGCCTGAAACCATTCCTGCCAATTATCGCAAGTAACGGCGGCATGCGCCTCCGCGGCGGGCAGTGGGTCACGCTCAGTGGTCGAACGTGGGGGCCTCTTTCTCTATTGCACCACTTGTGCCAGCTCACCGCGGGCATATTGCCCCGCCACCACGGACAGGTTGTTGCCCTTGATCTTGGCGCCCTGGCCTTCGCAGCCAAATTCGATATAACGCTGCTTGCAGATGCCTTTGGCGGCTTCGCGGGCGGGCTTGAGCCAGTCACGGGCGTCGAACTTTTCGGGGTTTTCGAACATGAACTTGCGCACCG
>CAZMXB010000090.1:0-16674 GCA_964569855.1 uncultured Rhodoferax sp. | reverse complement strand
AGGCGGATGTCGGTGTCAATATTGATCTTGCGCACTCCGAACTTGATCGCCTTTTGAATTTCTTCGACCGGTACGCCGTAGGTTTCTTTCATCTTGCCGCCATACTGGTTGATGATGGCCAGCAAATCCTGTGGCACGCTGCTGGAGCCATGCATCACAAGGTGGGTGTTTGGCAGGCGCTTGTTGATCTCGATGACACGGTCGATGGCCAAAATGTCACCCGTAGGCTTGCGGGTGAACTTGTAGGCACCGTGGCTGGTACCAATGGCAATGGCAAGCGCGTCAAGTTGGGTGCGTTTTACGAAATCGGCGGCCTGCTCGGGGTTGGTCAGCAGTTGCTCGCGCGTCATGGTGTCGTCGGTACCGTGGCCATCCTCCTTGTCACCCTTCATGGTCTCCAGGCTGCCCAGACAACCCAGTTCACCTTCCACCGTCACGCCGGTGGCATGCGCCATTTCCACCACTTTGCGGGTGACCTGCACGTTGTACTCGTAGCTGGCAATGGTCTTGCCGTCGCCTTCCAGGCTACCATCCATCATGACCGAGCTGAAGCCCAGGTTGATGGCGCCCTGGCAAATCTCGGGGCTGTGGCCGTGGTCTAGGTGCATCACCAGAGGGATGCTGGGGTAGGCTTCGATGGCTGCCTGAATCAGGTGCTTGATAAATGCCTCACCCGCGTACTTGCGGGCTCCGGCGCTGGCTTGCAGGATGACGGGTGCGCCTACTTCCTTGGCGGCCTCCATCACGGCCTGCACTTGCTCCAGATTGTTGACGTTGAAGGCCGGAATGCCGTAGCCATTGGTGGCGGCGTGGTCGAGCAGTTCGCGCATTGAAACAAGTGCCATGAGATTTCCTTAGGAAGTTGGTAACCGGTTTGTAACTGACTCCAATTTTAGCGCCCAGGCTTTCATCAGACTGAATCACAATGGAAGCGGCATTAAGCCCCGCTTAATGTGCGCTCATCACAATAGGCCTGCCATTCACCTACAGGTCACCAATGAAACGCAAGATCATCCTATTTGCTTGCTGCTTTGCCATGCTGCCCCTGCACGGCCAGGCGCAGTCCAGCATCACCAAAGCCAGTCGGCAGGCCAGTTCGGCGCCCACCGAGTCTGCGCCCTACGCTCGCGACGGAAGCGGCACTGTTTGCACGACGGCGCCGCGGGCTGACTGGCTCCCCGAAGACGAAATGCGCCTGTTGGCTGAGCACCGGGGCTATCGCATCAAGACGTTCAAGGTTGCCAACAACAGTTGTTACGAAGTCTACGGCTTTGATCGCACGGGCCAAATCGTCGAGGCCTACTTCAATCCCGTCACAACGCGCCTTGTGCGCCAGAACATTGCGCGTTGAAGCGACAAGGCGCACTCCGTTTCGGTACCAGTCCGCGGTTAATCCACCTGGCAAATCTTCAGCATATTGGTGCCACCCGGCGAACCCATAGGCTCGCCGCAGGTGATGGCGTACACGTCACCTTTTTGAACAATGCCGCGTGATTTCAGGTGGTTTTCGGCTTCGCGCAGAGCGGTATCACGGTCAGCACTGGTATCGATGAACAGTGGATTCACATTGCGGTAAAGCGTCATCTTGCGCTGCGACGCGACCTTGGAGGTCAGCGCGTAGATGGGAACCTGAATCAGGTGGCGGCTCATCCAAAGGGCAGTGGAACCACTGTCAGTCATGGCCACAATGGCCTTGGCGCCGAGATGGTGCGCGGTGAACAATGCTCCCATGGCGATGGTCTGGTCGATGCGTTGAAACTTCTTGCCGGTGAAATCGGCCTCCAGCTCAAAGTCCTCATGGCCCTCCGCCGCGTGGCAGATCTTGGCCATCTCGACAATGGTTTCCAACGGATACTTGCCGGCTGCAGTCTCGGCCGACAACATGACTGCGTCGGTGCCGTCAAGCACGGCATTGGCCACATCGCTCACTTCGGCGCGGGTGGGCACCGGGTTGGTGATCATGGATTCCATCATCTGCGTGGCGGTGATAACCACGCGGTCATGCTCGCGGGCCAGCTTGATCATGCGTTTTTGCAGACCGGGCACGATGGCGTTGCCGACCTCGACGGCAAGGTCGCCCCGGGCCACCATGATGCCATCGCTGGCCAGCAGAATCTCCAGCAGCTTGGGAATGGCCTCTGCCCGTTCGATCTTGGCAATCAAACCGGGCTTGTGGTCGTAATCAGCCGCCGCCACATTGCACAGCTGGCGTGCCATTTCCATGTCGGTTGCGTTCTTGGGAAAGCTGACCGCCACGTAATCGGCCTGGAAGCTCATCGCAGTGCGGATGTCATCCATGTCTTTGGCGGTTAACGCGGGCGCCGACAGGCCGCCCCCTTGTTTGTTGATGCCCTTGTTGTTGGACAACTCGCCACCGAGTTTGACCGTGGTGTGGATCGCCTCGCCCTTGACGGCGTCGACGGTGATGACGATCAACCCGTCATTGAGCAAAAGTACATCGCCAACCTTGACCTCGCGCGGCAAAGCCTTGTAATCAAGCCCTACAGATTCAATATCGCCCAACGCGGTGCGGGCGGCGTCCAGCACAAATTTCTGGCCAGGCTCCAAAAAGACCTTGCCCTCGAGAAACTTTCCGACACGGATCTTGGGGCCCTGCAGGTCGGCCATGATGGCAACCTCACGCCCGGCGCGTTGGGCTGCTTCGCGCACCAGGCGGGCCCGGTCAATATGGTCTTGCGCCGTGCCGTGGCTGAAGTTCAGACGAACCACATTGACGCCGGCTCGAATCATTTCCTCCAGCAGTGCGGGGTCACTGGAGGCGGGCCCCAGGGTGGCAACGATCTTGGTGGCGCGACGCAACATGAAACAGTCTCCTCTTGTGTATCGGCCATTTTCACACGGATCACTGTGGAAAACGGTTACCGGAGGCCATCAAGTTGTCAAGGGTCATGGCGTGTAGGTCCCCGCTCGTCCTGAACCAAGGCCCGGGGGCTACGACGACTATTGATTGCCCTTGCACGGCCGCAAGCTGTGGTTCAATGTAGTGTCAGATCCAACCCTTGCGACCAACCCTCTGAGCCATGAACTTGCCCGACAATCCGGTGGATGTGCTGTTGGATGGCTCTCACGGCAAGCCGAAGTTGCTGGTGGTCGATGACCAACCGATCAACATCCAGGTGATGCACCAGGTCTTTGGCAGCGACTATCAGGTGTTCATGGCGACCAGCGGTGCGCAGGCCCTGACCCTGTGCAAGAGCAATCCGCCTGATCTGGTGCTGCTGGACATCGTGATGCCAGGTATGGACGGCTTCGAAGTGTGTTCCCAACTCAAGGCCGATGAGGCCACCGATAAAATCCCCGTCATTTTTGTCACCGCGCACACCGATCCCGCGCAGGAAACCCATGGATTGAGTCTGGGCGCCGTGGATTTCATCGCCAAGCCGGTCAATCCGGCAGTGGTGCGGGCGCGGGTCAAAACCCATCTCACGCTGAAGTTTCAATCGGACTTGTTGCGCAAACTGGTGTTTCTGGACGGTCTGACCGGTGTGTTCAATCGCCGCTATTTTGACCAGCAACTGGTTGTTGAGTGGGCGCGTGCAGCGCGCAGTTTCTCGCCCTTGTCGGTCATCATGATTGACGTTGACCATTTCAAGGCGTTTAACGACCGTTACGGCCACCAGGCCGGCGACGACTGCCTGCGCCAGGTTGCGGCAACTTTAAAAAGCGGCCTGAAGCGGCCGGCCGACCTGGTGGCGCGTTACGGTGGAGAAGAGTTTGCGTGCATCCTGCCCGATACCGCAAATGATGCGGCTTTGGTTCTTGCGGAGGAACTGGAGCGCAAGGTTCGCGACCTCAAGATCCCGCATGCCACATCGTCGCTGGCGCGGGTGGTGACCGTGAGTGCGGGGCTGGCCACACGCACCGTGGATTCCGTTGGTGATGCGCCAGCCCTGCTCGGGCTGGCAGATGCCCAGCTCTACGACGCCAAGCAAGGTGGGCGCGGGCGGGTACGTGGTTCGCAATTGGGCGGCTGGAGCAAGCTGTGAACAATCCCTGGTCTGGCAGCGGGGTCGGGAACCGAATAACCTGCCGTCGCGCGGGGCAAGTGCTAAGCTCCTCGGCCTGACGCACACCACGACACCAACCGGAGACCCACATGCCTGGCCTTTTGCCGCACATTGACCCTGATGGGTTGCTCGAATTTTCTGTGGTCTACACCGACCGGGCACTCAATCACATGTCGCAACGCTTCCAGGGCGTGATGAAGGACATTTCGTCTATCCTGAAAGAGGTTTACCACGCTAGGTCCGCCATCCTCGTGCCCGGCAGCGGCACCTTTGGCATGGAAGCCGTGGCGCGCCAATTCGCCACCGACAAGAAGACCCTGGTGATCCGCAACGGCTGGTTCAGCTACCGCTGGACACAGATTTTTGACATGGGACACATCCCTAGCGTATCCACCGTGCTGAAGGCCCGCCGCGTGGGTGAAGGCAAACAGGCTGCGTGGATCCCGTGTCCGGTCGATGAGGTTGTGGCGGCGATTGCGCGGGACAAGCCCGATGTGGTGTTTGCTCCCCACGTCGAAACCGCTGCCGGCATGATCCTGCCTGACGATTACCTGCGCGCCGTGTCGAACGCCGTGCACGCGGTGGGCGGGCTGATGGTTCTGGACTGCATTGCTTCGGGCGCCATGTGGGTGGATATGCAAGCCACTGGTGTGGACGTGTTGGTCAGCGCGCCGCAGAAAGGCTGGAGCGGCTCACCCTGCTGCGCCATGGTGATGCTGAGCGAGCGCGCCCGCTCGGCAATTGACGGCACCACCAGCACCAGCTTTGCCTGCGATCTCAAGAAATGGCTGCAAGTCATGGAAGCCTACGAAGGCGGTGGCCACATGTACCACGCCACCATGCCAACCGATGCACTGACCCGCCTGCGCGAGGTGATGCAGGAGACGCGCAGCTACGGTTTCGAGAAAGTTCGCGCCGAACAAATCGAATTGGGCACCAAAGTTCGCGCGTTGTTCGAAAGCAAGGGCATTGTGAGTGTGGCCGCAGACGGCTTCAAAGCGCCTGGCGTGGTGGTGAGTTACACCGAAGATCCCGGCCTGCAATCGAGCAAGAAGTTCCTGGCAGAAGGTTTGCAGACGGCAGCGGGCGTGCCTTTGCAGTGTGATGAACCCTCTGATTTCAGCAGTTTCCGCGTGGGCCTGTTCGGCCTGGAGAAACTGCA
Organism: uncultured Rhodoferax sp.; assembly: GCA_964569855.1. Taxonomy (GTDB): domain Bacteria; phylum Pseudomonadota; class Gammaproteobacteria; order Burkholderiales; family Burkholderiaceae_C; genus Allorhodoferax. The sequence continues at coordinate 11,484 of CAZMXB010000090.1, read as the reverse complement.
CAACGTGGACCGCACCGTGGCGCAGTTGGAATCTGCGCTGGAACACATCCTGCCGCGATAGCACTGCCACCATGCATGCCCGCGATACTCTTCCGGCCTTTCTGACAAAAATCTGCGACCGTTCCGATCTGGCCCACCGACTGGCTGCGTTGCCGCGCCCCTGGGTGTTCACCAACGGCGTTTTTGATGTGTTGCATCGCGGTCATGTGGTGTACCTGGCACAAGCCCGGGACCTTGGCGGCAGCCTGATCGTTGCTCTCAACACGGATGCATCGGTGCGGCGCCTCGGCAAGGGGGATGACCGGCCATTGAACCGCGAAATGGACCGTGCCATTGTGATGGCCAGCCAGGCGTCTGTCAGTCTGGTGACCTGGTTTGGCGAGGACACGCCGGTTCAGATCATCTCCGAGATACGGCCCGACATCCTCGTCAAAGGCGGCGACTATGACATGGACACATTGCCAGAAACCGCACTCATGCACAGCTGGGGTGGAACGGCTCTGGCCCTGCCATTTGTCGCAGGTTATTCAACCACGGCATTGCTCAAGAAGATTCGCGCCCAATAGGTCTTACACCGGAGCATCAACCGCCAAGGGGGAGTCCTCAAACACCGCCGCCCATAATGCCAGACCGGCGGCGCGTTCCGACTGCACCACGTCCAGTTCCACCTGCGTCGGCTCTTCGTTGAGACGCGCGCGGTGCTGAATCTGTCGCAAAGTTCTGTAGGCCGCCGCCGCGTTTTCTCCGACCGGCACTGGCAACAGTCCACAGGCCTGGGCCCGCAACAATAACGCAATATTGCCTACGTTGGCGAGCAACTCCGGATGTCTGCAACCTTGGGACAGTACCAGATACTGGACTGCGAACTCCACATCCACCATCCCCCCGGGGCTGTGTTTGACGTCGAAGGAATCAGCCCGGATAGGCCGCGCCGCGCGGACCTTGGCGCGCATGCTGCCAATTTCTTCGCGCAATCCGTCGCAGTCGCGTTCCGCCCCGATGACGGCCTCCCGCACCGCATCGAAACGCGCGCGCATTTCTGCATCACCCAGAACGCAGCGGGCCCGGGTCATGGCCTGGTGCTCCCAGGTCCAAGCGGTATTGCTTCCCCGCTGCTGCTGGTAGTCCGAATAGGCTTTGAAACTGGTGACCAGCAGGCCCGAGTTGCCATTCGGTCGCAAGGCGGTGTCGATTTCGTAGAGGTCCGCTTCGCCGGTCTTGACGGTCAACCAATTGATGAGCTTGCGCACCAGAGCGCCGTACACTTCGCCCGCACGTTCGTCGACATCGTCATAGACAAACACAATGTCCAGGTCACTGCCGTAACCCAACTCCTTGCCACCGAGCTTGCCATAGGCAATGATGCCAAATTGGCAATTCGGGCTGTGGCGGTTCTTCAAACGCTCCCAGCACCAACGGGTGGTGATGCAGAGTACGGCCTCGGCTAAGGCACTCAGGTCATCGGCCACCTGCTCGACGGTGAGTCTGCCCTCGACATCGCGCGCCAGAATCCGAAAAACTTCCGCATGGTGCGCACGCCGCAGCAGGTTCAGCAGATTTTCGTCGTCGGCTTCAGCACTGCCTTTCAGTGCATGGTGTCGGCGTTCCAGCTCCTGTTCGAATTCAACCGGATCGAATCGCTCTTCAAACATGGCGTCACCCGCCAATTCGTCGATGACACCGGGGTGTTTCAGCAGGTAACGTGCAGGCCAACGTGCGGCCCCCAACATGTGCAACAGCCGCTGGTGCACATTGGGCCGCTCCAGCAACAAGGCGAGATAACTTTCGCGACGCAGCAGGGGCTCGATCCAGTCGGCCAGTCGCACCGCTGCTTCCTCACTGACCTTGCCCTCACCAACCCATTGGGACGTGCGCGACACCAGCCTTGAAAGCCGGATGCGCGACTCCTCACGCAGGGCCAATACCCGGGGGTGCTCGCGCCAGCTGGACACACGGTCCCGCAGTTTCCCGCTCAACTGGGCCAACAGCTCGTCAAAATCACTGGTGACTGGCGTCGCCGCAGCACCGCCACAACCCTTGCACTCCGTGTGCGCGCCACCGAGCAGCGCGTCAAACTCCTGGGCTACCAGTTCACGGTGGGCATCGAGCGCGTGCAAGAAGGGACAGGTACTGGCAAAACCCATGGTAGTGGCAATCCATTCCAGATCCGGGTCGGCGCTTGGCAATACATGGGTTTGCTGGTCATCCAGGTACTGAATGCGGTGCTCCACCTGTCGCAGAAACACGTAGGACCGGGTTAGTGCATCGGCGGTCGCCTGCGGCATCAGGCCGGCGACGGCCAGGCGTTGCAGGGCACTTTGGGTCGGTCGCGTCCGCAATTCGGGAAACTGCCCCCCGCGCACCACCTGCAAAAGCTGAACCGTGAATTCAATTTCGCGGATTCCGCCGCGGGAGAGTTTGACGTCATTGGCGCGCTCCGGCTTTCCCGCGCTGCGTTTGGTCGCGTGTTCGCGGATCTGGCGGTGCAACACGCGCAACGCGTCAAACACGCTGTAGTCAAGGTAGCGGCGAAACACGAACGGCACCACCACGGCGCGCAAACCCTGGGCGCACGCCGAATTGATCGTTTGCATGGGTGCAACCACACGGCCCTTGAGCCAGGCAAAACGCTCCCACTCGCGTCCCTGGACATGAAAGTACTCTTCCAACGCGCCCAGGGACACCACGGGCGGCCCGGAATTGCCATTGGGGCGCAATGCCAGGTCCACCCGAAACACAAACCCGTGTTCGGTGGTCTCTCCCACCAGGCTGAAGATGGCCCGCACCATCTTGCCAAAGTACTCCTGGTTCGACAACTTCCCGCGACCATCGGCATTGCCCGCTGTTTCACCGTCCTGGTCGTAGACGTAGATCAGGTCAATGTCGCTGGAGACGTTCAACTCGCGGGCACCGAGCTTGCCCATGCCAACGATGCACAGGTTGGCGCGCGTGCCCTGCGGGCCGAGTGGCGCTCCGTGTATCAGGTCCAGGGCCTTTGCACTTTCACAGCAGGCAATGTCCAGCGCAAATTCAGCCAGTTCGGTCATCGCCCCGGTGATGGTCTGCAGTGAAGCGCCTTCATTGCAGTCAAGACTCACCAGGCGCTCAACCACCAATTGCCGCACGGTGCGTAATGCGCTGCCGACATCGGCCCCGCTGGCGCGCAGGGTTTCAAAAAGCGTCTGCATCGTTGGTCGCGCCGGAACTGCGGATTCCATGGGGTTCCATTGCGCGGCATAACGCCGACGGATGCGCTGCCCGAAACGCGACCCCGCAGCAAGATCCGGGTACCCATTGCGGGTCATAATTCCTGACATGGTGTTCCGATATCGATGACTGAGATGACTCCAAACCCTTCGCCGCTGCTCAGGGCGAGTGCATTTGCCGTGCGTGCAGCGTTTTGGTTGGTGGCGTCAGCGTGGATAGTGTTGATCATGGTCTGGGGTGCGCTGCATTTTGTGATTGTGCCGCGAATCGCAGAATTTCGTCCGGCGCTGGAGCAGCAGGCCTCCCGATTGCTGGGTATCCCGGTGCGCATCGGCAACATTGTTGCCCGTTCCAACGGGGTGATCCCGTCGCTGGAACTCACGGATGTTCGCTTGCTGGACTCCCAGGGACGCGAAGCATTGAAGCTGCCCACCGTGCTGGCGGCCTTGTCTGCACGGTCCATCATGGGCTTGGGGTTCGAGCAATTGACCATCGACCGTCCAGAACTGGACGTACGTCGTGCAAAAGACGGAAGCATCTGGGTGGCCGGCCTGCCCCTGACCCAGGCCGACAGCACCGATAACGCTGCCGCAGAGTGGGTCTTCTCCCAGCCCGAACTGGTGATTCGCCAAGGGCGTGTCAATTGGACCGACGAGAAGCGCGGCACCGCGCCTTTGGCGTTGACCGACGTGGATTGGGTGTTGCGCAACCAGCACCGCAGGCATGCCATTCGTCTGGACGCCAGCCCGCCGGAGCACTGGGGTGGCCGCCTGAGTCTGTCCGGCATCTTCAAACAACCGCTGTTGTCGCGCCGCGTCAGCCTCTGGCGCGAATGGGAAGGTCAGCTGTATGCCGATTTTCAACAGGTGGATCTGGCCGAGTTGCGTCGTTACGCCGAGCTGGGGGTCGATCTGGCGCAGGGGTCGGGCTCGCTACGGGCCTGGGTCGATGTGGTGCGCGGCGCGGTGACAGGCGCAACGGCTGATTTGGCCTTGGATGGCGTCACGGTGACCCTTAGTCCGAAATTGGATCCTTTGGACCTGCGCGGAATCACCGGCCGCCTGGGCGTGAATGTGCTGTCTGGCGGACTGGAGCTCTCCACAAATGCCTTGCAATTTGAAACCCACGACGGGTTGCACTGGCCCGGTGGCAATGTGCGCCTGTCACTTTTTCACGGCGATACCCGCCAGTTGGCACGCGGTGAAATAGTGGCAGACCGACTGGATCTGGCCGCCATGCGCCAAATTGCGCAGCGCCTGCCGCTGGGTGAAGCCCTGCACGCAACGCTGGCAAACCTGGCCGCAAAGGGGCTTGTCGAAAAGCTCCACGGTAGCTGGAGCGGACCGCTGGAGGGCCTGGAGCGTTTTGCGGTTAAAGGGCGCGTCCTCCGATTGGACATCGCATCCCAGCCGGGCGCAACCGGCTTCAAGCCAGGCATTCACGGGGCCGACGTTGATTTTGACGTGACGCAGTCGGGTGGCCGGGCCACCATTGCCATCAAAGGCGGAGGTATCGATGCGCCGGGGATATTTGCCGAACCGCGGCTGGTATTCGACCAGTTCAGTACCGACGTCCAGTGGAAGTCGGAAGGGGGCCAAAACAGTCTGGTCATGCCGAACCTGCGCTTTAGCAATGCCGATGCCCAGGGGGAGGCCCATCTGAAATGGCAATCGGTTGGTGGCGCAAAACCGGCAGGCGGCCCGGGCCTGCTGGACCTACAGGGCAACCTCAGCCGCGCAGACGGCGCGCGTGTGCACCGTTATTTGCCGCTGGGCTTGGACCGGGAAGCCCGCGACTATGTGCGTGATGCAGTCGTTGCCGGACGGGCTACCGGCGTGAAATTCAAGGTGAAAGGCAACCTCAGCGACTTTCCCTTCAACCGGTCCAAACAGGGCGAATTCCGCATTTCGGCCGATGTGACGGATGCAACGCTGGTCTATGTGCCGCCAGCCCTGCTGCCCAAGGACAGTCCGCAATGGCCTGCCCTGGTGCAACTGTCGGGGGAATTGGTAATCGACAACACCAGTTTGCAGGTACGGGGGGCCCGGGCGGTTGTCGCCGGATCGCCCGGTTTGCGCATCTCCAGGACCGACACCGTGATTGACCACCTGTACGACGGCGCCACGGTAACGGTCAATGCCGAAGCCCAGGGGCCGCTGGCAGAGTTGTTGGGCGTCGTCAACACATCGCCGCTACGGCTGCTGTTGAACAAGGCGCTGGATCGCGCCGCCGTCACCGGCGCTGCGGACTATAAATTCAAACTGGTGATTCCGATTGCGGCCGCGGAGCGAACCACCGTGCGCGGCGTGATTACCCTGGCTGGCAACGATGTGCAAGTGACGCCGGAGACGCCCCGCCTGGCGCGTGCACGTGGCAGCATTGCATTTTCGGAGACCGGTTTTTCGGTGACGGGCGCTCAGGCGCGGGCGCTCGGTGGTGATGTGCGCATTGAGGGTGGTCTGACGTCACAGGGGCAGGGGGCGCCGCTGGCAGCAGGCAAAACCGCTGCGCCCCAGTTTTTGCGCTTGCAGGGCAGCGCCAGCGCCGAAGGTCTGCGCCAAGCGCGTGAATTGGGCTTCGCCGCTCGTCTGGCCCATTACGCAACCGGTTCCGCCAGCTATAACGCCACGTTGGGCTTGCGCGGGGGTGTCTCGGAATTGATGGTTACCAGCAACTTGGTGGGCATGGAGTTAACCCTGCCGGCACCGTTCACTAAAACCGCGGACGCCGCCTTGCCCTTGCGCCTGGAGACTTCTGCCATACGGGCATCCCTCGTCCCGGCAAGTGACGGCAGCGTGCGTCCGCAAGACTTGTTGCAGTTTGATCTGGGCAAACTGGTCAATATTGTGTATGTACGCGATGTATCGGGCTCCGACGCACGGGCATTGAAGGGCTCGATTGCCGTGGGGCTGGCAACCGATGAAGTGGCGCCGTTACCGGCTGAGGGCGTGGTCGCCAATGTCAATATGGCGCAGATCGACATCGACGCCTGGTCACAGGTGTTGTCGCGAGCCGCCGGAGCCGACCTTGCGGCCAGCAGTGTGCGCGGCGAGCTTGCGCCGGTCAGCATGGGGTATCTGCCTACCAGCATGGCCATGCGCGCCAACGAAATCACGGTGTCCGGCAGAAAATTGCACAAGGTCGTATTGGGGGGCAGTCGCGAGAACCTGCTGTGGCGCGCCAACCTGGACGCTACGGAGATGAATGGTTATGTCGAGTACCGGCAGCCATCAGGCTCGGCCGATGGGCGACTCCATGCACGCCTGTCGCGCCTGGCGGTAGCGCAGAGCACAGCGCAGGACGTTGAAAGCGTGCTGGATGAGCAACCGGCCGGTATCCCGGCGCTGGACATTGTGGTGGAAGACCTGGAGCTTAGGGGCAAGAAGCTGGGACGCATTGAGATCGATGCCGTCAACCTGGGCGCAACAGCGGCTGCAGACGTTCGTGACATGCCACGCGAATGGCGCTTGAACCGCTTCAACATTTCGACCCCGGAGGCGTCGCTCGTGGCCAGCGGCAACTGGACCAATATTGCCGGCCAATCGCCTGGGGTGTCGGGCCGCAGCATCAAGGAGCGCCGCCGTACTGTGATGAATTTCAAACTCGACATCAACGACTCGGGTGAACTGCTCAAACGTTTTGGCATGGTGGGAGTGGTGCGCAAGGGTGCGGGAGCGGTCAAGGGACAGGTCGCCTGGCTGGGCTCACCCATCACGCTGGACTACCCCAGCATGACCGGTAACTTCAATATTGATGTTGAGGCCGGTCAATTCCTGAAAGCCGACCCCGGCATTGCCAAGCTGCTCGGTGTGTTGAGCCTGCAGGCCCTGCCCCGCCGACTGCTGTTGGACTTCCGCGACGTGTTCAGTGAAGGCTTTGCGTTTGACTTCCTGCGCGGGGATGTCGGCATTGCGCAGGGCATTGCGCACACCAACAACCTGCAAATGAAGGGCGTGAATGCCGCTGTGCTGATGGAAGGCCAGGCCGACATTGCGCGAGAAACCCAGAGCATCAAAGTCGTCGTGGTGCCGGAAATCAACGCCGGCAGTGCATCACTGTTGGCGTCTTATATCAACCCGGTGATTGGCTTGAGCACGTTTCTGGCACAGTTGATTCTGCGCCGCCCGTTGATCGAAGCCGCTACGCAGGAATTTCTGGTGGACGGCACCTGGGTCGACCCACGGGTAACCAGGGTTGAGCGAAAACCCGCCACGCCACCACCCGCTATACAGGAATCCAAATGAAAGTTGCTGCCATCCAGATGGTCTCCACAGGTGTGTTGGCAGACAACCTGCGCCAAGCACGCCAACTGCTGGAACAGGCCGCCCAGTCCGGTGCCGAACTGGCGGTCCTGCCCGAATACTTTTGTCTGATCGGTCAACGCGATGGTGACAAGTTGGCGATTCAGGAAGCTTTTGGCGCAGGTCCCATCCAGCAATTTCTGGCCGACGCTGCACGCGAGTTGGGTTTGTGGCTGGTCGGCGGCACCCTGCCGCTGTCGGCGACACACGCCGAGCATGTGTATAACAGCTCTCTGGTTTTTGATCCAACCGGCGCCTGCGTGGCGCGTTACGACAAGATCCACCTGTTCCGGTTTGACAATGGCCTGGAGTCGTACGATGAATCCCGGGTGCTGGAGCGGGGTGTTTTGCCGACCCGGTTTGCCTTGCCGTCGCTTGATGGCCACCTGTGGCACATCGGTCTGAGTGTCTGTTACGACCTGCGGTTTGCCGAGTTGTACCGCAGCTATGCCAAGGAGGGTGTGGACCTGATCCTGGTACCCAGCGCCTTCACCCACACCACCGGCCAGGCCCACTGGGAGGTGTTGTTGCGCGCCCGCGCCATTGAAAACCTGGCCTTTGTGGCGGCCGCTGCCCAAGGCGGCGTGCACCCCAACGGCCGCCAGACCTGGGGCCAGTCTGTGTTGATTGATCCCTGGGGCACCGTGCTTGCCGAACAGGCTCAGGGACCGGGGGTGGTCTGTGCCGAGCTGACCGCCCGATCACTGCACGAGCGGCGCTCCCAGCTGCCGGCCTTGCAGCACCGCGTGTTGTGATGGTGAATGTCCAAAACGTGGGATTTGCTATCAGTTTAATAGCTGATTGCGCAGATTCCACGAGGGCTAATGCTTGTTATTATCCAAAGGCTTGGCTTGCAGCGCGGGATCTGGCTCGGCCGTATCGGTACCCGGAAGCTCCCCATTTTTTCGTCCCGAAAACATGGTCCACCAGATGATTCCAACCAGTATCAACCCGGCGCCCAGTGCCTCCAGCAATAGCATTGTCATGAATCGGTTCCTGTCGTATGTCTGTATGGTGCTGGCTGCCATCGCACTGGCCGCGTGTGGCATCGCTCCGGTCACCCCGGCGGGCCCAGCGGCTCCCGGGCAAACCGAAAGTGTACGTTCAACGCCCACAGACGCTGGGGCAATCATGCCCCAGGCCAAAGGCCGCTGGGTGCCGGTGGCTTGGTCCGATTTGCCGGGCTTTGCAGACGACAGCCTGTTTGAGGCCTGGAACGCCTGGATCAAGAGCTGCGAACGGGCAACCGGTGTGATGACCACTATTTGCCCCGAGGTGCGACGCCAGAGCATTGGCAGCCCCCAGGAGCAAAGGGCCTGGATGCAGGAGCGTCTCCAGCCTTTTCGGGTGGAATCGCTGCAGGGCGAGACGACGGGTCTGCTGACGGCGTATTACGAGCCGGTTCTCGAAGCCAGCCGCATGCCGACCAACCGCTTTACCGTTCCGCTGTACCAGCCGCCAGCTGGCCTGGCCCAACGCAAACCGTGGTTTAGCCGACAGGAGATCGACACCCTGCCCCAGGCACAGGCGGCGCTGCAGGGACGCGCCATCGCCTACCTGGCCGATCCGGTTGACGCGCTGGTATTGCAGATCCAGGGCTCCGGACGCGTTCGCATCACCCAGCCCGACGGCAGCCAGCGCTGGGTGCGCCTGGCCTATGCCGGGACCAATGACCAGCCCTACCGAAGTGTCGGGCGCTGGTTGCTGGACCAGGGTCTTGTCAGGGATGCATCCTGGCCCGGTATCAAGGCCTGGCTGGCGCAAAACCCGCTGCGCCAGCAGGAACTGCTGTGGAGCAATCCGCGCGTCGTTTTTTTTCGGGAGGAACCCATCACGGGGGCGGACTCCAGTGAAGGCCCTCGCGGAGCCCAGGGTGTGGCACTGACGCCGGGGCGCTCGATTGCCGTCGATCCCGGCAGCATCCCTTACGGCACACCGGTCTGGCTGGCCTCGCGCGGTCCGCAGGTTACCCTGGAAAGACTGGTACTGGCCCAGGACACCGGCAGCGCCATCACCGGCGCGGTGCGGGCCGACTACTTTGCTGGCTGGGGCACGGATGCCGGGGAACTGGCCGGTCGCCTGCGCCAGCCTTTGCAGATGTGGGTGTTATGGCCAAAACCGGCCCCATGATGCCGCACTTTCAGCAACCCCCGAAGCGGTGCGCGCAACCAATCGCTATCAAATACATAGCGAAGTATGCAATAACTACGAGGGCTGGAGGTGATTCGGTCGCACCTTACTACACTGAACCCCGACAAGAGAAGGGCCTGAGGATGTTTTGGCCCCCGCAGGATCCTTCCAATCACGCCAGCCCCACCATGCCAGCACCGGAGACCCAACCGCCATGAACGCACCGCTCCCTGAACACGTCCGCAAGGCCCTTGAAACCGTCACGCTCGACGACAAATATTCCCTGGACTACGGCCACGCCTTCATGAGCGGGGTGCAGGCCCTGGTCAAGCTGCCGATGCTGCAGCGTGTGCGCGACCTGGCGGTTGGCAAGAACACCGCCGGTTTCATCAGCGGTTACCGCGGTTCCCCCCTGGGCACCTACGACCAGTCGCTGCAAAAGGCCGAGAAATACCTGAAGGCCCACCACGTGGTGTTCCAGCCCGGTGTCAACGAAGAACTGGCCGCCACCGCCCTGTGGGGCACGCAGCAACTGGGCTTTGCGCCCAAGGGCAGCAACAAATACGACGGCGTGTTCGGCATCTGGTATGGCAAGGGGCCGGGCGTGGACCGCTGCTCCGATGTGTTCAAACACGCGAATATGGCCGGCACCACCCCCTGGGGCGGCGTGATTGCGGTGGCCGGGGATGACCACATCTCCAAGAGCTCAACCGCCGCCCACCAGAGCGACCACATCTTCAAGGCTTGTGGCACGCCGGTATTTTTTCCGGCCAACGTGCAGGAGATTCTGGACCTCGGCATCCATGCCTTTGCCATGAGCCGTTTTTCCGGCGTGTGGGCCGGCATGAAGACCATCCAGGAAATCGTCGAGTCCAGCGCCACGGCGATGATTGACCCAGACCGGGTGCAGATCAAGATCCCGACCGACTTTGTGATGCCACCCGGGGGCGTTCACATCCGCTGGCCCGACGCCGCGCTGGAGCAGGAGGCCCGGTTGTTCGACTACAAGTGGTACGCCGCGCTGGCTTATATCCGTGCCAACCGCCTGAACTACAACGCGATCGAAGGCCCCAATGATCGGCTGGGCCTGATCGCCAGCGGGAAGGCCTACAACGATACGCGCCAGGCCCTGCTGGACCTGGGGCTGGACGACGCTACGTGTCGACGCGTCGGCATCCGACTGCACAAGGTGGGCGTCGTGTGGCCGCTCGAAGCCCAGCTCACGCGGGAATTTGCCACCGGCCTGCAGGAAATTCTGGTGGTGGAGGAAAAGCGTCAGGTCATTGAGTACCAATTGAAAGAAGGCCTGTACAACTGGCGCGCCGACGTGCGCCCGCGCGTGCTGGGCAAGTTCAACGAGGCTGAGTCCGATGCCTCGGGCTTTGGCAGCGGTGGTGAGTGGGGCATGGCCAACCCGCATGCCAACACGCTGTTGCGCGCCAATGCGGACCTGTCGCCCGCCATCATCGCGCGGGCCATTGCCCAGCGCATCACCCGCATGGGTGTCGACAGTGATATCGCCGCGCGCATCGACGCCCATTTGGCCATCCTCAGCGCCAAGGAGAGCGCCATGCACGTGCTGGAGGTCAACCGGGCCCGGGCCGAGATCAAGACCGGCGACCGCCAGCCCTGGTTCTGCTCCGGTTGCCCCCACAACACCAGTACCAAAGTGCCTGAAGGCTCGCGCGCGATGGCCGGCATTGGTTGCCACTTCATGACAGTCTGGATGGACCGCGCCACGGTGGGCTTCACGCAAATGGGTGGCGAGGGCGTGCCATGGGTGGGGCAGCAACCCTTCAGCAACGACCAGCACATGTTTGCCAACCTGGGCGACGGCACCTACTTC
>CAZMXB010000089.1:0-17777 GCA_964569855.1 uncultured Rhodoferax sp. | reverse complement strand
GTGTAGGTGTAGGTGTAGGTGTAGGTGTAGGTGTAGGTGTAGGTGTAGGTGTAGGTGTGGGTGTTGGACAAACCGGCACGGCGGTCGCGGTCTTACGCACATCATCGTCGCCATGGTTTTCCGTGGCATCGGCGGTGGCCCGAATGGCGGCCAGGTTGCCCAACAGCGCAATGTGGATGTTGGATTCTTTTATGTGATCGGCTTCTTTGCTGGTCTTGCCGCTGGTGCAGGTGCTACCGGCGACGGTGCTGTCATCCTTGGACTTTTGAACACTGATGACCAGCACGCGAGCCACTTCGCCCGCCTTTTTGTGGTCGGAACTGGTGCTGCGCTTTGCAATGTAATTGTCAAAAAGCGAGACGTTGAGGCCGGTTTGGGCGCGAACATTCGCTTCGGCTGCGTCAACCCCCACGTTGTCGCGCTCCATCTTGGTCTGCACCATGGTTGTAAGGGGGCTGATAACACTGAGCTTGCCCGGCGCTGTTGTTAGTGTGTAGGGTGTTTTCACGGGCCCGTTGTCTGCGTCAGTGGCATCGGTTCCCACTTCGGCAATCAGTCGAGCAGTGGTGAGTTCTGCGGTGGGCACCGGGATGCTCACCAAGCCGCTGGCGTCGGTATGGGCCTGTACCTCGCCGGCATCACACTGGCCGTTGCCATTGCTGTCCAGGCACACCCGTGCATTCTGCAGCAGTCCATCCATGACGGTTGTGGTGACCACCGTCGCACTGAGAGCCAGGGGATTGTTGTCGGTACCACCGCCGCCGCAGCCTGTCATGGCACCGATGACAATACTGATCAAACCAAGCCTGAATGAAGGGATTCCGGGTTTCATGTGTCGCTCCTTTGGGAAATGAAAGTGACCAAAGAATCATAAATTGGGAAACTTTCCCAATTTGCGTCATGGCCGGAGTGGATTGTGCACCCGTGATACCCAAAAAAAGGGAAAATAGCCCAAATTAATCATGTAACCATTTGTAGATCACGGTTTACGCCCTTGTGACCAGACAGACTTGAACGATGCGCGACGCACCCGAAACGATGAATCCCTCCGACAGCGGCGAGTCGCAGCAAGGGGCCGGCCTGCCAGAGCCCGCTTTGGCGGCCCGGGCGATTGCCCACGTGTTACAGCCCCTCGCCCGCTTGATGATCGACCATGGTCTACAGTTGCCCTCCCTGGTTGACTTGCTCAAAAAGGCCTTGGTCGATGAAGCTGCGCGCACCTATGGCCTGGTCGCCAAGGGCAGCTCTGATACGCGGATCTCATTGCTGACCGGTGTGCACCGCAAGGATGTGCGGCGTTTGCGAAGCAAGGTTGCGGAGTTGTCGACAAATACCCCCATGGTGCCACTGGCCGCCGCGGTTGTGGCGCGCTGGATCAGCGAGCCACGTTTTTTAAACGATGACCAGACGGCCAGAGCACTGCCGCGCACGCCGGGACGGGGCACCCCCGGCGAGCCCGACTTCACCACCCTGGTGGCCGAAGTCAGCAGCGATGTCGGTGCTCGGGCCGTACTGGATGAACTGGTTCGCCTGGGCGTGGTTGAACTACGAGACGATGGCTGTGCAATCCTCAAGACAAAGGCATTTGTGCCACAGGAAGGGCTGAAAGAGTCATTTCATTTTCTGGCGGCCAATGTGAGTGAGCATCTGGAAGCGGCGGTCCACAACCTGGCGCCAGACCGCACAACCGCGCGAAGGTTGGAACAAAGCGCCTTTTCGCAAAATTTGACAGCGCACCAGGCCCAGCTACTGCACCAGTTGGCACGCACGGAATGGGACAAGTCCCTGCGGGAGTTTTTGCGCGTTGCCACGGTGGCAGAAGAAATCAGTGAGGCGGCCGACCCTGCCGCCCCGCGCCACAGGGTCCGATTCGGCGTGTATTTCAATGAAACGGTTCAGGCGCAGGCCGCAGAGAGCGAAGCGGCAAGCCCCAAGCCACGCAAAACCAAAAGGAAAACCCCACCATGACCCAGTTACCAAGCAGCACATTCCCTATCCACAGGCGCAACTGGTTGACTCTGGCGCTTTCGGCACTGGCCGGCTGCGGCGGTGCAGACGGACTTACGGCCGGTCGACCTGGAACCGGCGGCACCGGGTTGTTTGCCCAGGGAACGATCACCGGGTTTGGCAGCGTCATCGTCAACGGCATCCGGTTTGATGACGTCACGGCTTCGGTACAGATCGATGGCCAAGCCGCAACGTCTGCCGACCTGCGCCTGGGGATGGTTGCCAGGGTGCAAGGGCAGCGCGGTGCCGACCTGAGTTTGGGTGTTGCGAATGCCATCGAGGTCTGGTCCATTGCCCAGGGGCCTGTGTCGCAGGTGCGTACGGGGCAGTTCGTGGTGGCCGGCATGCTGATTCAAACCGACAGCGCGACCGTGCTGGACGGGATCAGTGCTGCCACGCCACTGGTGGATGGCATGCGCGTGGCGGTGTGGGGGCTGATGGCGGGTGCCAATGCCACCGCATGGACGGCCACGCGCGTGGCGCGCGTGACGACGTCCACAACCGTGAGCAGCGGCTTTGTAGGCGACGGGACCAAGCTCAACGGCATCACGCTGGCAGGCCCACTGGCCGCCAGTGTGCCCCTGGGGCAACTGGTGCGTTGCGAGGGTGCACTGACTGCGCCGGGGCCACGTCTGCAAGTTGACACATTCAGGATGCTTGATCTGCAAGTCAGTGACCTGCAGCAGGGTGACGCCGAACTGGAAGGTCTGGTTACTGCGCTTTTGGGTGGTGGGCGTTTTCTGCTCGGAAATGTCGAAATCGATGCCAGCGCTGCATCAATATCAACAACAGCCCAGACCCTGGCTGTCGGTCAGCGCATTGAAGTCCATGGTGTTTGGCAAGGCAGTGTGCTTAAGGCCGACCAATTGGAGGTTGAGAGTGGACAGAAACTCAATGAGGTGGAGATCGAGGCACGCATCGAGCAATTTTCCAGTTTGTCCAGCTTTGTGGTCCGACAACAGCGCTGCGATGCCAGCACGGCCAGGTTCCTCAAAGGTTCGGCCGCAGATCTCAAAGTGGGCATCAAGGTCAAACTCAAGGGAACCAAGGCCGGTGACGTGCTTTTGGTCACCCAGTTGGAAGTGAACCCTTGATGCGCACAGGTTCTGTGCCAAACCAGTAACAGCCTCGATACCGGGCTGTCGCTTTGCCCAGCCCATCCCAAGCGTCGGTTCAACGTGCAACACTCCGTTGTGGTGTGCGTCGGTCTGATAGAGAGAAAAAGGCCGCTAGCCCTCGTGAAATATGCGGGACAAGCTACTGAATTTATAGCGCCGTCGGCTACTTTACGATTCCGCTTTCTGGCTGACAGCCCCTCTACGCAACCGCCGAGCGCCAATTGCGCCCCAGGCCTGTAGCGGGACGGTTGGTGCTCCCCAACCAGGGTCTCTTCTGGCAATGGCCACATAATTGATGTAAGAAGTCCGCTGTCTCGCCGACCAACTGCAAGTCGCCCGAACGGCGCAACCTCTGAATGACGGAAAGCCCCATATGAAGATTTTGAACACACTGATGCTTGCGACTGCGCTACTGGTCTGCGGCTCCAGCCACGCACAACCGGCATCCACCCCCGTGCCCCAAGCTGTGGCAGACCTGAGTTTGCAGGCCCACAACATGGACGGTGACCGGTTTGCGGTCACTACCCTGCGAGGCAAAGTTGCTATCGTCTTCTATTGGTCTACCGCGTGTGCGGTGTGCCGGGACAGCCTGCCCGAGCTGCGCGCCAACCTGGCAGGTTGGCGCGACAAGCCGTTTGCGCTGGTCACCGTGAATGTAGACGCCAAGTCCAGCGACTGGCTGGCGTACGAAAGCATTCTGAGCAAGACCAAAATGCCACCCAAGACCTTGTTTGCCCTGCGCCAGGAGGAAGGCCGACCACTGCCACCCAAGTTGCCCCTGACCCTTTTGGTCAATGCACAAGGAAAAGTGGTTGCACGGTATGAAGGGCGTTTGGCGCCTGAAGCCTGGGATGGTGTGGCAGACTTGCTGCCCTGACCAAGGGCTGGCAGTCCACACAGATTTACCCCTCGGAGTCAGAATCCTGATACCTGCGCCACTGCCGCATCGCGTTGCGCATGGTGAGTATCTGCCGCTCAAAGGTCGGGCAGGCGTCGCAAATTGTCATGTGAATCCGCAAAGCCAGGCGTTCACGCAGCGGCAGATCGCGGTCTTCGCGTGCAACCACCAGCGCGGTCACTTCCTTACAGGTGCGGTTCAGCGGGATCATGTGACGGCCGACTTTGCGAACCAGTTGAGTTCCAGGCATGCGCGCAAACGCAAACGGGCTCTGTGCAATTGAACATACAGGTTGGTCGGGGTCAGGTCCAAATCCTTACAAATTTCTTCAACCGACAACTCCAGCCATTCGCGCATCAGAAACAGACGGCCTTGTGCGGGGGGAAGTTGATTGGCACAGGCGTCCAGGATCTTCATGAACTGCTGGCTGCTCAGGTCTTGCTCCGGGTTGCCCCAGTCCGCCGGGGCCTGTGTGAAATGGCCGTCGGCCTGGTAGCCGATGTAGTCCAAGGGATCGGTATCGCCGTCATCGCTGGCGCCACTGACGCTGATCTCGCGACCGTGCTGTCGCAACAGGTCAACCACTTTGTGTTTGAGGATGCCCACCAGCCAGCTTTTGAGTTGCGAGCGCTGCTCAAAGGCCTGTGGTTTGGCCAGTGCGGCCAGCACGGTCTCTGACACGGCGTCTTCGGCCCAAGCCTCGTTGCGCAATTGCAGTCGTGCAAATTTGAACAAGTAATCGTGCAAATCAACAATTTGTTGTTCGAAGCTGGCCATACGGTCGCCGGTGAAAAGTGTGGCGAGATTCTAGCGGCACGACCCTGCGCAAGCACCAATCTTGCAAACACCATGTAAGAAGTTGCCTGGGCAACAGACTAAACGTGAGTCAGTTTTTCTCAGAGGAATATTTCATGCCAACCAATGCCAATCCGAAAGAAACGCCGTGGACTTCAGGTCGCGTGCCCGGCCGCGCCCTGGCCCTCTTTCATGCCCTGAACGCTACGCTGGATGCGCTGCAGCCCGCAGCTACTTTGTTGGCGCGCGGCTATGTGGCTGAAGCATTCTTCAAGTCGGGCCTGACCAAGTTGCGCGACTGGGAAACCACCCTCGCCTTGTTTCATGACGAATACGCGGTGCCTTTGCTTGCACCAGACGTCGCGGCAGTCATGGGTACGGGCGGCGAACTGGTGTTGCCGGTGCTGGTAATCCTGGGGCTCGGCGGACGAATTGGCGCGCTGGGGTTGTCGGTAATGAACGGGGTGGCAGTCCTGTCGCTTGCCGAAATCGCGCCGGCCGCCCTGCAGCAGCACATCACCTGGGGTGTTGTGCTGGCCGGTTTGGCCCTGTTCGGCAGTGGCCGCTGGGCGCTGGACGGATGGCTCTTGCGGCGCTGGCCCTTTTTGTCACGATGAACACCACATCACTTCCTGGCGGGCCGCACATCGGTCAACTGGCGCGCACCCATGGCGCCAGCGCGGCCGAAAGTGCTGCGATCGCCTGACGGACCGCTTGTGTCTGGGGTTGCAGCTCGCCGCTCTCGGGCCCCTGCGGGTTGGCCTTGATCAGCGCTTCCAAACTGGCCGCACTGGCCGACAACGCATCAGCCCCCAACGTGGCCGCAGTACCTTTCAATGTGTGCGCCAGTCGACGCGCCGCCTCAACATTCCCGCCAGCCAGACATTCTTCAAGGCGGGTCATGTCCTCCCCGTGCGTAGCCACCAGACGACCCAGAAATGCCAGATATTTCTCCGTCTTGCCCAGCACCACTGCCAACCCACGCGCAACATCCATTGCGGGCAGGGCGGCCAGGCGCGCCAGCGTCGCTTCAGTCGACAGGGGTTGTGATGCGGTTTCGGATGGCGCCGTTGCCCGGGTCGCGACGACGCCGTCCTCTTCCGCCCGTGGTCCGTCCTCGGGGGCCAAGGACAACCACTGCAGCAATGTCTGGTACAGCACCACGGGATCCACCGGTTTGGTGATGAAATCGTTCATACCCGCCTCCTCGCAGGCCCGTCGGTCCTCGTTGAAGGCGTTGGCTGTCATCGCCAGAATTGGCGTCTTCGCCCAGCCCAGCAGCGCCCGGATAGCGCGCGTGGCATCCAGTCCGTCCATGTTGGGCATCTGCATGTCCATCAGGACCAGGTCATAAGCCTGGTTCTTGGCCATTTGCAGCGCCTGCAGGCCGTCTTGCGCAGTGTCCACGGCCAGATCCACGCCATGCAACAGCTCCAGGGCCACTTCGCGGTTGATCGCGTTGTCCTCTGCCAGCAGCAAACGCGCGCCGCTGTGGTGCAGGCGCAGCAACGCTGGCGCATCCGCGCCCGGCCCAGACTGCGCGGTGACTGCCCGAGCGTCCTTGGGCATGATGCCGTGTCCGCGCTGCAGCCGTGCGGTGAACCAGAAGCTGCTGCCGGCCCCCGGCGTGCTTTCCACCCCAACCTCGCCGCCCATCAGGTGCGCCAGGTGCTGCGTGATCGACAGGCCCAGCCCGCTTCCGCCGTATTCACGCGTGGTTGAGGCGTCGGCCTGTTCGAAAGCATGAAACAGTCGGCCCAGCTTGTCGGGTGCAATGCCAACACCGGTGTCGCGCACTTCAAAGCGCACCACCAAATCTCCGTCATGGTCTTCGAGCAACCGGGCGCTCACGGAAATGGTTCCAGTGTCCGTGAACTTGAGGGCATTTCCCGCATAGTTGAGCAATGCCTGGCGCAGCCGCGTCGGGTCGCCGCGCAGCCACCGGGGGACGGCGTCGGCATCGAGTTCGATGCGCAAGCCCTTGGCGCGGGCCTGAGCACCGAGGATGGAGCCCACGTTGTCCAGTACCGTCGACAAATGAAAGTCCGTGCTTTCCAGTTGCAGGCGCCCGGCCTCGATCTTGGACAGGTCGAGGATGTCGTTGATGAGGGCTAGCAGGTGATGTCCGGACGTGTCGATCAGGTCCAGCCGCACGGCCTGTGCAGGCGTAACCCCATCGCGCCTAAGCAGGTGGGTCATGCCGATGATGGCGTTCAGGGGCGTGCGGATCTCGTGGCTCATATTGGCCAGGAAGGCACTCTTGGCCAGGTTGGCGGCATCGGCCTGCACGCGCGCTTCGCTCAGTTCAGCCGTACGGGTCGCTACCAGTTCTTCCAGATGGTCACGATAGCTCGCAATCTCACGTTCGGTCCGCTTTCGCTCGCTGATGTCGATGTCCAGGCAGAACATCTCGGGCGTCTGCCCTGGGTTATGAACATACACATGGCTGGAAATGACTTCGACCCGGCTGCCGTCCTTGCGCTGCAGCGAAAGCTCTGCCGTGGGGATGGCCACACCAGTCCTGAACATCTCCCCGATGGCTTCGCGCACACCCGCCTGCATTTCCGGGGGAATGATCAGGTCGATCAGTTTGCGGCCAATGGCTTCTTGCGCGCTATAGCCATAAAGCCTCTCGGAGGCCTTGTTCCAGTACTGCGTCACGCCGGTTGGGTCATAGCCCTGAACCGAAATGGAAGGGGTCTCCTGAAGCAGGTTGCGAAAGCGAAGCTCGCTGGCCTGCAAGGTGGCTTGCACCTGCTTGCGTTCGCTGACGTCGCGGGAGACGCCGAGGAACCCCACAAACTGGCCCTCGCGGTCCAGCAGAGCGCTGGTGTTGACCTCGGTCCAGACGGTACCGCCGTCCTTGCGTTTCAGTTCCAGTTCGCCCCGGAATTCAACAACAGGCACGCCGGCTGCCATCGCCGCAACCGATTCGCCCAACGCCTTCATCGCCACCGGGATCGATGATTCGCACAGGGACTGCTCCAGCGTCTGCTGAATCATCTCTTCAGGGATGTAACCGAGCAGCTTTTCGATGGAGGGGCTGACAAAGGTATATCGCCCCTGCAGGTCCATGGTCCAGATCACGTCCGTGACATTGTCGGCGAGCAGCCGGTGGCGTTGCTCGCTCTCGCGCAAAGCCGCATCCAGCCGGCGCTGGTTCACGATGTGCCAGACGGCGTCGGCAACCAGCCGTGCCGTTTCCACGTCCATCTCGTCATAGGGTCGTGGCTTGTTACCCACACCCAGCATCATGCGCACACGTCCGTCGGCAATTACCGGCACGCTGACCAGGCGCTCCAGGTGTGCATGGCCTTCGGGCAGGCCGTGCTTGTGTGCTGCCGTCGCATAGTCGTTAACAAGCAAGGGTGCGCGCGTGCGCAATGCATCCGCCCAAATACCGGCCTCGCTGACGGGATAGTGGCTGTCAAAGGCAGCGGTGCAAAAGTGCGCAAGGGTTCCTGCCGACCAAGTGACGAGCTGGATGGTCTCCTGGTCGTCGTTCACAAAATGGATGAAGCCGATCTGGCTACCGGTCAATTGCTCGACCAGTTCCAGTCCGTGCTGCATGAAAATTTTCTCCTCCATCTCTTCGGCAGCCGCGGGAAGCCCGAGCATGGCTTGGGCGCGACGGGCCTGCAGCATCAGCCTTTCTTCTTCGTGCTTGCGTTCGGTAATGTCGGTGATGATGCCGTACCACAAGGTACCCCCATCCTCCGTACGCAGGGGGGTGGCATCACACATCCGCCAACGCAGGCCCTGGCGCGGGAGCACCACCCGAAATTCATTGTGGAACAGCGTGAGACTTCGCGCGGACTCCTGGATTTCGGCAGACACGCGCTCCAGATCATCCGGATGCAGGCGGGTGAACACCATCGAGGCGTCTTCCCGCACCGACTCGGGTGCCACCTCGTAAATGACATTCAGACCCTCACTGGCAAACGGGAAGCAAGAACGTCCGTCCGGGTTCAGACGGTATTGGTAGACTACTCCGGGCACTTGCGCCGTCAGCCGAAGCAGCAATTCGCCGCTTTCGCGCAGGGCCGACTCTGTCCGCTCGCGCTCGGTGATGTCGTACAGGATGACCAGATGACTGTCTGCAAGACCGGCCTCCGGGGTCGCCGCACTGACCAGAAAAATACGGTCAGTGCCATCCTTGCAGCGGATCGTGCGCTTCGCGGGAGCAAATGGCTTTCCGGTGGACGCGGCAAGTTCCAGGCCTTGTTTCCATTCGTCCACCGACCACCGACGGTAAGACGGGTCCGGATAAGCGAGGGGCCACCAGTCGTCGAGGGTGGGAATGTCGTCCAGCGTGTAGCCAAGCACTTGCACGAAGGCCGGGTTCACAAAAGTGATGCTGCCCTGTGCATCGTTCAAGGCGAGGGGCACCGGCGAGGCCTCGATAATGGAGCGCGCGCGGTGTTCGCTGTCGCGCAGTGCGCCTTCACGCTGCATCAAGGTTTCGAGCAGGCGGTTGAACGCGCCGATCAGTTCGCCGACCTCATCCTGGCGCGTGATCGGCAGTGGCTGCAGGGGCTCGACGGATTCCGACATCCGGGCCAAACGCTTGACCGTGACAACCAGGGGTGAGAGTTGCCGATTCAGCATCCACCAAATCAACACCCCGGCCAGCAGGGTCACCAGGATGGCGGCCAGCATCATGTTTTGTTGCATCGACCGTACCGGCGCGAAGGCGACGTCTGTGGACAGTCCGGAATACAGGTACCACTGTGCGGCGGGAATCTGCTTGACCGAAGCCAACTGCTTCTGCCCAAGGACATTGACGACGATGGTGTAGCCCTCAAAACCAGCGATATTTCTATCCAAAAAAGGGTTCACGCCAGGTGCGGGCAGTGGCGAAAGGGCCAGATCCTTGTTCGAGGACGTCACCGTCATCCGGTGTTGCGTAGAAATCAGCGACACGACGCCGGTTTTGTTGAGCGCATCGTCGGCAATCCGGTCCAGGAAACTGGGCTTGCCCAGGTCGATCACGCCCACCAGCGCACCAATGATCTTGCCCTGTGGATCGCGGATGGGGGCACTCATGGAGACCACCGGTCGGTTCAGTACCTTGCCGACGATCGGCTTGCTGACCGACGATTGCCCTTTCTGCAATGCAGCGACGAGATGGTCGCGGTCCGCGTAATTGAGGCCTACGCGCCCCAGTGAAACCGGCAAAGAGGCGATCGCCGTGCCGTCCACGCCGGTGACATAGGTGCCCCCGTTGAACTGTCGCAGAAAGGCCGGCCGGTCTTCAAGTGCGGCTTGTGTGGCCGTCGCCCCGCGCGCAGTATCGTGAGCGAGGGAGTCGGCAACGACCGCCAGGGCGTCCAGACGGTCTTGCACATCCCTGTTGATCGTGCTTGCGGCCATGGAAGTCGCCGCGAACTGCTGCTCGCCGAGCAGTTGATGCATGTCGATCTGCAAGCTGCGGCCGACAAAGAAAGCGATCACCCAGATACTGGCGACGAAAAGGCTCAACGTGAACAGCGTCACGCGGGTCTTCAGTGAGTAACTCTGGGAGTTTTTTGGGATCATCCTGGCGGACCTCCCCGGCCAAGAAAGGGATTCATTCGCACATGATGAAGTATGGCACGGGTTTTGGGCACAAAATCATTGTGTTTTCCCGAAACCAGAACTCAACGCGCAAGCTTGCGGCCCACAGGCTGATGTGCCCCTGGTGAGCGTGTGCAATCTCTCCGCCCGACGTGGCCCGCGTGCCGGGTTTGCTCCACTGGGTACGCAGTACCGTCCTAGCGCTTGCCGCAACGTGTGATCCGGTGCCATCACTGCAAGAAGCGCCGCTGGCTGGCGTCAGCGCGGCACAGTTCGACTTTTGTTAGTGTAGGGTGCAGTCAGGCAGCAGGCAGCAGGCAGCTGCGTCGCGAAAGTCGCTTGAGGGCGCATTCACGCGCAGGGCGGCCATCACCCTCGATGTCAGTTCCTCAAGGCATCAACCAACGCCTGAGGATGCTGGAGCAACTGAAAACTTGCTGCGCGTGTTTCGCCTTTTTGCCGGGCACAACGCTCTTCAACCGTTGCGCCGATCTCTTCATTGTCCCAATCAATTCATGCGGAATGCGATGTAGCCATGCCCGCCCCGACTTCCAGCGCTGCAGTCCGAAGCAGTGCCGCCGCCGCCGCCGCCGCCGCTGCCTAACAACCCGCGTGCGGGTGGAGCTTCTTGC
Source organism: uncultured Rhodoferax sp. (assembly GCA_964569855.1). Lineage (GTDB taxonomy): Bacteria > Pseudomonadota > Gammaproteobacteria > Burkholderiales > Burkholderiaceae_C > Allorhodoferax. Next base: position 6,771 of record CAZMXB010000089.1, on the reverse strand, counting down.
CCCGCTACAGTTTCTCCGCCGCCGACGCCGCCGGCACCTTGTCTGGATGCGCCGCCACCACCTCCTTCACCAGCAATATTGCGGTCCAAAGGATCCTTGCCGGCTGCGCCACCCACTGCCATTTGTCCTGAAGCAAGCCGGCTGTTGCCAGACGTGGCAATCACTTCGGCTTTATTTACGCTATCGGAACCGCCCTGTCCTCCGGAGGTTTGTCCAGGACCGGAGCCGCCGTGGCCGTCCTGCTTGCCGGAATTTCGTTCGTTCTGCGCGCGCGACGGGCGAACATAGGTCTCAGCACCGGGCACTCCCACAACTACCTCGCCGGATGCCATGCGCACCACGCTGCTTGGGCTGCCCGTCCAACCCGGACCACCGCCAAAACCAGCGCCGCAGCCCGCTCCACCCGCACCACCGATGCCGATGGTGAGCCTGTATTCGCCGGCTGTCAGATCGACCGCCAATTCAGTATCTTTAGCGCCGGCTCCGCCTCCGCCGCCGCCGCCGCCGGTGGAGTTCTGCAGCGTGCCGCCGCCGCCGCCGCCGCCGCCGTTGGAAAGATAGGCTCTGTACTTGCCGGCAGGGATGCGCGAATCGGTAGCGACGCCTCCACCAGACGACACAATCAAGCGGCACTGTTGGTTGACCGTGTCAGCGGTGGCGTTCCTGATCGTGAAAAGCCGGCGCTCTTTGTCGTAATTCGAGTTGAAACAGTCCGGCAGATTAGCGCTTAAAGGCACAGGCGGAACGGTAGTACATCCAGCACCCAGGGTTACCAGGAGCGACAGTGCGAGCTTATTGAGGGTCACGATAAAAATCCTTGGTTGAAGACATCTTTACAGGTGCGGCACCAACCGAACCTGACTGGCCAGACCGTTTGGCGCCCCGCGATGCCGTAACGGATTGCCACTTACCTTTTTAATCATATTTTTCCTGCCGGCCGAGTTCTGTGCGGTGCCGCACACTTTGCAACTTCCGTTGTCTCTCAACCTGCAGAGGCCGCTGCATATCGGCTCTGAGCGCGGGTGTTACCGAACTCGGTCTTCACGGTTCCGGTCAAATCGTTTGTGGCAATTGGCCCAAACCAATATTGCGCAATACATCGGGATCTGCAATCACCAATGCCAAGTCAGGAATTCGCTCGGAGTCGCAATCCAACCACGCCGGGGCCACAACGCTGGCGTTTCTTCCATCCCCTGCCAGATCTTGACCCCCATATGATTCAAGGCAGACGGTTGGCGCAGTGCACAATCTGTGTTGGCTCATTTGCAAGGGGGTTGCGTGCGTCCTTTAACCTGTTTGCTACCGTATCTCAGCGCGGCTATGTGGACTTTGTTGGTGATCGTGTGGGGTGTCAATCCCGTGCGGGCCGCGGTACCCGCTGTCACCATCTCGTCCGTCCCAACCGGAGAGGGAATGACGGCCTTGGCCTTGAGCAGCACAGGCCAACTGGTGGGCTGGGGTGCTGACACCAATAGCCAGCTCGGCCAGGGGCGGACCCTGCGCTCGGCCACGGCGCTGCAGGTAGGCAGTGGTTACCAGTCGGTGTCGGTGGGCGAGTCCTATCTGGTGGCCGTGAAGGCAGATGGCAGCCTGTGGGCCTGGGGTGACAACACCTACTCCCAATTGGGCGATGGTTCGAACAGCAAACTCTCTGCCCCGGGCAAAGTGGGTGATGGCTATCAGCGCGTGGTTGCCGGCTATGCTGCCAGCTATGGCCTTAAAACTGATGGCAGCCTGTGGATGTGGGGCCAAGGCATTTTTGGCGACGGCAGCCCGATCAAAACAGCCAAGACACCGACCCAGATTGGCACAGGTTATGCCGAAGTGGCAACTGGTGGTTACCACGTGTTGGCCCTCAAGCGCGATGGCACGCTGGAGGCCTGGGGCCCCAATATCTCAGGCGAGCTGGGCGTGGCCAGCGGCGATGTATGCAACCCTGGCATTTCAAGCTACACCTGCGCTTTGTCCCGTAAAGAGGTGGGTACGGGCTTCAAGACCATTGCCGCCGGAGCGGACTTTTCTTTGGGCATCAAGGCTGACACCACGCTGTGGGCCTGGGGCAACAACGGCAGTGGCCAGTTGGGCGATGGCAGCACCGCCACACGCGCCATACCCACATTGGTGGGCAGCGGCTACGCCAACATCGCTGCGGGCAGCCGCCATGCGGCTGCCCTCAAGACCGACGGCAGCCTGTGGTCTTGGGGAGAAGGCAGCACCGACCCCGCTACCGGCGGGTTAGCAACACGCCCAGTCAAACGCGGCGAGGGCTTTGCCAGTCTGGCTCTTGGCGGTGGCAACGGTTTTGGCGTGAGGACCGACCAGACCCTGTGGGCCTGGGGTTACAACGAGTTCGGCACTTTTGGCGATGGCAGTACGCAAGCCTCCAGCGTGCTGAAGCAGGTGCAGACAGGGGTGTTGCAAGTGGCAGCGGGTGCGCTCAATACCAGTTACATCAAAACCGATGGCAGCCTTTGGGTAGCGGGTGACAACCGCAACGGCCAATTGGGCCAAGGGGAACTGGTCACACGCACCAGCCCGGTGCCCGTCGGCGGCAGCTATGCCACGGTGGCCAACTCCTCGGATGGAACCACCACCTGGGCCACCAAGGCGGATGGCAGCCTGTGGGCGTGGGGCAAAAACGCCCAGGGACAGTACGGCAACGGCACGCGGACAAGCTCGGCCACACCGGTGCAAGTGCGCAGTGATTTGGGTTACACCGCCGTGTCCGGGGGTGGGCAGCATGCCGCGTCCGTGAATCGCAACGGTGGTTTGGCGGCTTGGGGGCAAAACAGTTTTGGCCAATTGGGGCTGGGTGCTTCCACGCCGTTTACCGATTCGCCCAAGGAGGTGGGCTCCGGTTACCTGGCTGTGGCGGCTGGTTTGTATTTCACGGTGGCCTTGAAGACTGATGGCAGCGTGTGGACGTTTGGCAGCAACACCACGGGCGCATTGGGAATCACCACGTCAGAAACCTGCGGCACTGCGCCCAACGCAGTGCCGTGCGCCAGCACCCCGCAGCAGGTTGGCACCGGGTTCACGGCCATCGCTGCCGGGCCCTACCATGTGCTGGCCTTGAAAACCGACGGTACTTTGTGGGCCTGGGGCGACAACACGGCGGGTCAACTGGGGTTGGCCAGCACAGATGAGTGCCATGAAGGCAGCAACTTTATGCCGCAAGACAATTTCAACACGGCTGCGTGTTCGCGCAAGCCATTGCTGGTGGGTAGCGGCTTCACTGCGATCTCTGCGGGCTTCCAGCATTCGCTGGCCATAAAAGCGGATGGCAGCCTGTGGGCCTGGGGCACCAACTACTGGGGCTACCTTGGCAATGGCCAGGCGACGGGCACCATTTCTGCACCACAGCAGGTCGGGACGGGCTACGTCGCCGTGGCGGCAGGGGGCTACGCTTCGGTGGCCGCCAAGGCCGACGGTACCGTATGGGCCTGGGGCCAGAACAACACGGGCACCCTGGGAGACGGCACGCTGGTCAACCGGCTGAGCCCGTCCCTGGTGATCAACGACACGGCAACCGGCCTGCTGGACCTGCGGCCCGACGTGCCCAACCGCCCCTTGTCCAGTGAAGTGCCGCCCTTCTTCGTAGTAGCGGCGGGTGGTATTGGTAGCAGCACGGCCACGGTGTCGACCACCACCACATTCAACCCCAGTGACATGGGCAAGGCCGGTGCCGTATTTGTCACCGCCAGTGTGCCGGTGGGCAGCTTTGGCATCCACGTTCCTGCAGCAGGGCTGCAGACCAAAACCACTGCGCCCGCTACGATGGTCGTGCAGCTCACCGCCAGTGGTTGGCAGTTGGTCACCAACAATGTGCTGATCCCTTACGTCAGCGGTATTTTGGGTGGGCAGCTGTCTGGTCAGACGATCCTGAACAAAGTGGAAACCGCCGGCCTGAAGGGTGCGGCGTTTTGCGTGGGATACGGCGCCACCGCCCAGGAAATGCTGGAAGCGGGCCGTATTCGTACCGTGGCCACCATTCCGGGGGTGGCGGGTGCGTCGTCGGCAGCGCCAGTTTGCACATTGGCGTCCCTGGTCGCACCCAATAGCCTGAATGAGGTGGAGTTCAACTGTCTGTTCGATTGGGCGGAGGACCAATTGCCGACAAGCCTGCAGCCCCGGCGGCCCGCCACCCAAACGCTGAGCCCCTATCGCTACCGCAACTACACCGCGCAAAATATGTTTGTGGCCTATTCAGCCGGGGATGCGCACCTGTACTTCTTGGCGCCTCCCGCACCAGTGGTGGACTTGGGGCTGGCCGCTGGATGGTCGCGCCAGGCCAGTTGCCGCCCCTAACAACAGGCAAGCTGGCCGCGTCTCCCGCACGCGGGGTTGCATTGTCGAGTGCGGGTGGATGGTCTTGTCGATATCCACCACTGGCATGGGCATCAAGACGAGCCTGCGCTACGGCCCGCATGCGCCTGGCGTAACCGGGTCTTTTTGACAACACCGGATGGTGCAAACAAAATAACGAATTCGGCCCGGTCAGCATCTGGCCCCGCAGCCCTGGTCCGGTAGACCCAGACTGCATATCCGCTGTCAAACTGGATTTCGGTTGCAGGACCCAGAGCGGCCATGGCATCGGCCCGGGTGTTCTTTCCCGGCACCATGGTGTCGTACGCTTTTTGCAGGGACATGGTGGCGTCACGGAACGGTGGCGCAGTGCCGCCCGCATTCAGGCTACTGCAAGCGCTCAGCCACAGACTGACACCGAGTGCCAGCCCAACACGGACGAGGGGTTTGCTGGTGAGCCGCATCATCATTCGCCGTCCATGTATTCAAACTCGACCAGCGTGTCGTCAGGCCAGTTCCGGTCACCCAGCGGCAAGACATAGGTGCGGTCCACCAGCACCTCGCAATCGCAATACGGCAGGTTGTCCCGCATGCCGGTGTCGTCGCTCGCATTGGCATAGAGCTTGTCGATGGTCAGGATTTCGCGGCGCTGACCGGAGACCAGTGTCACGCTGAACAGCGGGCGATCCGCAAAGAAGAGGTACAGGGGGGCCGGCTTGTCGCAGTATGCGGGGGTGTCCAAAGCCGCGCTGGTGAGCCGGCCGATGAAGCTGCTGCTGTTGGAGATCAGGCCCGCTTCCATGCCCACCTTGCACTCCAGCCGCAGGTCCCCCAGACGCCTCGTACCGGGTGGCAGGCCCGGAGTGCGGATGTCCGTGCGCCACGTCATGCTCAGCGCTCTGCGGTTGGGTATGACCTGCGCATCTTCCTGTAGTGCCAACGTGTTGCGTGGCAAGGTGAAGCTGTGGTCCGCCGCGATGGGCACCAAAAAGTCCACCGTGTCGCCCACCACCGCCAGCGTGATGGCCTGCATGTCGGTCCCGGGTTTGCGAGGCAACAGCTTGAAGCGCAGTTCGGCGTCGGGCGACTGGCCATGTTGGCGGGCAAAGAGGTCCAGGCCTTTGAGCATCTTGCGGTAGGACTTCTCGACCGGGTTGGGGTTGGCCTTCGCCGAGACAGTGACCGCAGGCATCTCAACTTTGGGGCTCTGCTGCTGGGCGACTGCCGACACACACAGAAGCATCAACGCCGACAACACCCACCCCTCACGCACCGGTGTACGCAGACGGGTCAAATCGTGTGGTGGGGTGATTGGGAAAAACATGTTTGTCGTTGTCCCAAATCATGCGAAGGAATGTCCACCGTGGCTGTGCGCCGCCGCACTTAGCAAAGGCTTCCTGCGTCGGCGCAGGCGGCACATCCACCTTGACCTTGCAACCCCATCACCGGGTTGTCGCCCAATCGCTAACTGACCCCCCTGGTGCCAACGCGGACGTTATGATGCCCGCAACCCCCATTTCACGCTGTAGACATGTCCAACCTGGCCGAACAAATTCGTGAAGCACTGTCCATGTTTGCGCGTAACGGCACAGCGCCAGCGTTGATTGGCGGCTTGGCAGTGGTTGCGCGCCACCTAAGATGTGGACTCTCTGGTGGAGGCCGAAGCCGCGGGCCGGGTACACGACGCGTTGCTCGGTTTAGGCTACCGGTGCCTGTACCGCAGTGAAGACGGAGCGAACTATGTGCGAGCAGCGCAGGGGCTGGATTTGCTTTACGCGCACCGTCCCCTTGCGCGCCGCCTGCTGGCGCAGGCATCGGAGCGCGAGACCCCCATGGGCCGTATGCGCATCATCAGCGTCGAAGGGCTTATAGCCTTCAAACTGCAAGGCTTCGTGAACGATGCAACGCACACGGGCGACCTGGATGACATTCGCGCGCTATTGAAACCACACCGTGCTTCGCTCAACATGGATGAGTTGCGTGAGTACTTTGCCCTGTTCAACAAACCGGAACTCCTCAATGAACTTCTCGGATAACACCGTAAAACCTGCTGAAACGGCGTAAAGCCATGACGATGCAGGTGCGGTGCTGGCGTGTGAAGCGGGTTTACCCTTTCGGCCCCCACTCGACAGCGCTTCCGGAATCGACCCCATCGCCGAGTGGTTGAGCCTGATGGAGGTTGTGCAAATGCTTTGCCCTGTGTGGCCTGCGCGTGACAGGCCCATGCAGGGCAACCACTGGCGACTGTGATGGCGTGCTAACCATTTGTGCGAAAAAAGACGTCCAGCCCTCACGGAATAAGCGCGGGAAGCTATTGAATCAGTAGCAACGCCAAAGACTTCAGAGCATCACTTGCGAGCCGGTGGCACATCCGTGCAACTGCCGTGTGCAATCTCCGCCGCCATGCCAATGCTCTCGCCCAGCGTGGGGTGGGGATGGATGGTCTTGCCGATGTCCACCGCATCT
>CAZMXB010000088.1:15174-17829 GCA_964569855.1 uncultured Rhodoferax sp. | reverse complement strand
CCGCCATGCCGACATTGGCGAGTTGGCCGATCAGAATCGGCCAGGCCAGTTGCCATAAGGCGGCGATTTCAGTTTTGACGCGTGGAAAAAAAGCTTGCTGGAGGGGGGGCAGGGGAATGGCGGTCACGGTCATGGGCCGCCCATTTTAGGGGCCAGGTGGCATCGGGCCCCGAATGCCAAATTTGCCGCTTCGGCCTGCTTGGCCGCCGCTTCAGCGCTTGGTATCCATTGGCTGGATGAATCTGCGCCAGGGATTGATGCCGGTGATCAGGGCGCTGGCCAACAGCACCAGCGCGCCGCCCGCAAAAATGCCGGTACTCAGGGGTTCACCCAGGAACAGGTGGCCCCAGGTCACCCCAAACACCGGAATCATGAACGTGGGGCTCATGGCCGCAACCGGGGTGACATGGGCCAGTATCCGAATGTGCAACCAGTAGGCAATGCCCGAGGTCACCACCCCCATGATCAGCACAGCGGTCAGGGCCATGGGCGTGAAGTGTGCGGCTGGCCAGCTCCACACCGCACCGGGTACCAGCATCAGAAAAGCCACGGCGTGCAGACCGGCTGCAATCTGCAGCGGTTTCATGCGTTTCAAAGCACGTTTCATCAGGGGTGTCGATACCCCATAACAGGCCGATGCGGCCACACAACCCAGGGCAGCCAGAAATACGCCCAGAGATGGCTCCACGGGACCCAGGCCCACGATGAGGGCGACGCCGCCAAAGCCACATGCGCAACCCAGCAATTTGCGCCCCGTCAGGGTGTCTTCTTTCATCCAAGCCGATGCAAACATGCCAAACACCACGGCTGTCGAGTTCAAAAGCGCGCTATAACCTGCCGGCAGTTGCAGGGCGGCCCAGGCAAACAGCAGGAACGGAAGGGCCACCGACAGCAGCCCGATCAGGGCCAGTTCGCGCCAGTGACCACCCGGCCAGTCCAGTCGCATGGCGCGCATCAGCACGGCCAGCGTGACAGTGGCGGCGCCGATGCGCAGGGCGGCCAGCACATTGGGTCCCAGCACCGGACTGGCCATGCGGATCAGCATGAAGGAGGCGCCCCAAAGTGCCGACAGCGCCACCAGTTGCGCGAAATGTTTGGTTTTCACAGAGGCTGGATTGTGCGCTGTGCTGGGTTGAAGGCCGGTCGCCTCGGTGTCTAGCGACCGCGCAGAAACAGTGCGTCCAATTCACGCAGGCTGATTTGGCGCCAGGTCGGACGGCCGTGGTTGCATTGGTCGCTGCGCTCGGTGTCTTCCATCTGGCGCAGCAGGGCATTCATCTCGTCCAGTGTCAGTTTGCGGTTGGCGCGCACGGCGCCATGGCAGGCCATAGTGGCCAGCAACTCGTTTTGCGCGCGCTGGATGACCGTGCTGGCCTCATGCTGGGCCAGTTCGGCCAGCACGCTACGGGCCAGTTCCACGGCGTCGCCCTGCGCCAGACTGATGGGCACGGCGCGCACAGCCAGGGTCCTGGGCGAAAACGGGCTGATTTCCAGGCCCAGCGTGTGCAGGGTGGTGAAGTGGGCTTCAGCGGTGGCGACCTCGCCAGGTGTGGCGGCAAAAGTGGCAGGTATCAGCAGGGGTTGGCTGGCCAGTTGGGCTACTGTTTTGTGGGTGCCGTCGGCGGTTTGTTGGGCCAACTGGTTCTTGAGACGTTCGTAGACGATGCGTTCATGGGCGGCGTGCATGTCCACCACCACCAGGCCTTTTGTGTTTTCGGCCAGGATGTAGATGCCTTGTAACTGGGCTATGGCGCGGCCCAAGGGCCAAGCGCCTGTTGGTAGCGGCTCATCGGTGGGTGGGTGGCTGGACGGCAGAGGGTTCTGCTCCCCAGTATCCGAGTTTTGCCCCGACCGCTGCGCGGTCTCCTCCTTGGCCTGAGCAGAACCCTCTGCCGCCCAGCCACCCTTGGGGCTAGAGCTTGGTTGCCACAAGGCGCCGATGTCGCTGACACGGTGGCCTTGCGGTTCACTGTACGCTCTGAAATTCATAGCGCTTTGCGCATATCCTGCGAGGGCTGGCGACTGCTTTTGCTCTAGGGTATTCGTCTGGAACGGGGTGGCAACGACCGGTGCAGGTGTGAGGGCTGCGGGTGTTACGGTGCCGTCTGCCTGCCCGGCGCGAGGCTTGGCCAGGGTGTCTTCGATGGCGTGGCGCACACCCTGATGGACTTCGCGGCTGTCACGGAACCGCACCTCGATCTTGGTGGGGTGCACGTTGACATCCACCCGCGCCGGTTCCATTGACAGGTAAAGTGCGTAAACGGGCTGGCGGTGGCCGTGCAGCACGTCTTCATAGGCGCTGCGGGCCGCGTGGGTCAGCACCTTGTCGCGCACGAAGCGGCCGTTGACATAACAAAACTGCTGGTCGGCGCGTGAACGGGCGGCGTCGGGTATGCCGACCCGACCCCATACGCGCAGCGTCCGGGGTGAGGCCGCAACATCCATGCTGGCCGGGCCAATTGCCTCTGCAACAGCGCGTGCGGCACCCGCAGAACGCCAATCGACCGCGATGGACTGTGCCATGAAGTCGGCGCCCAGCACATCGGCCAGGCGCTGGTCCAGCGCCGCCGCCGGGTTCGCCAAGCCCTCACCCATGCCCACAACCCGGCGCCACTGCTCCACCAGCTTGCCTTCGTGCCAGATGGCAAAGCCCAC
>CAZMXB010000088.1:13209-15164 GCA_964569855.1 uncultured Rhodoferax sp. | reverse complement strand
ATTCGATGCAATGGGCCAGTTCGGTGGCGTCGGTCTTGAGGAACTTGCGCCGGGCCGGGGTGCTGTAGAACAGTTCCTTGACCTCCACGGTAGTGCCCTGGCCGCGGGCCACCGGTCGCAGTTCACCGCTGCGTCCATCCAGCAGGTATGCGGCAGATTGGCCGCTAGCCCTCGACAATATTGCGCAGTCAGCTATTGAATTAATAGCAGCCAGCGCTTCGCCCCGAAATCCCATGGTGGCGACGGACTCCAGGTCTTGCAGGTTGCCGATCTTGCTGGTCGCATGGCGGCGAAACGCCAGCGGCAACTCCTCGGTCAGGATGCCAGCACCGTCGTCTTCCACGCTGATCAGTCGCACCCCACCGGCAGCCAGGCGCACGGTGACCTGGGTGGCGCCGGCGTCCAGCGCGTTGTCCACCAGTTCCCGCACGACCGAGGCGGGTCGTTCGACAACCTCGCCGGCGGCGATCTGGCTGATCAACTCGTCGGACAGTTCACGGATGGGGCGGCGGGACGCTGGGGGGGGCAGGGCAGCGTTCACAACTTGCCGTACTGCGTGCCACCAATCATGATGCCGCTGTCCAGCGGGGCCAGGTCCGATTGGTATTCCGCGTCCCCAACACGAATGACAGGGGGTGTCAGGCCGTTGCGCAGGGCTTCCATAAAGGCCTGGGCCTCGTCTTCGGAGACCGGCTGGTAGGCGTGTCGGGCCAAGGCGGCCTCGTGCGGGCCACTTTGCGCAGTGTGCATGGACGGATGGGTGCGCAAATGGGTCGGGTTGCCGATACCGTGGATGCGGTCGGCGTCGGCAGCACGCGCGTATTGCTCGAAACGGTCTTCCGACTCGCTGACGCGCCAGTAGGTGCCCTCAATCAGAACGCCGAAGCGTTTGTAGGTGTTCGAGCGCATCGTTTTCTCGATGGCGGCGAAACTCTTGGTGCGGGCGTCGCGACCGGTCACAAAGTTCTTGGCGACGTCAATCATGGCGATGAAGCGGTGGTGGCGCAGATCCACCGGCATGACCTTGAACTTGTACATGCTGCCAATGACCTCCATGGACAGGAAGGTCTCGCGGATCGACTGGTACAGCATCTCCCGCCGGAATGCCTTGCGCTCCTCCAGATCCATGCGCCGGGCCTGAGCTTGGGCCTGGGCCTGTACCAGTGCCGGTTCAACGGGAACTTCTACCGTTTCTTTTTTCTTGGATCGGAATAGCGACAACATGGTGTTTGGCGGAGTTGACAAATTTTAGCCCCGGGATTTTGTGCCGCAAGAAAGATGCCAATTGCAAGCAAGCGTAAGGCAGCCGCTGGCACCCTACACGGGCCAGGTGCTGGTTTCCGCCGCGCGCAGGGAAAATCCCGGTGTCAGCGCGCATTGTGCTCTGCTAGCATGGTTCCACAACAAAAAACTGATTGATGTTCGCGTTTATTCTTCGGCGGCTGGTGCAGGCGGTGATCGTGATGGTGGCCGTTGCTTTCTTTGCATTCATGTTGTTCCAGTATGTGGGAGACCCGCTGGTCTTCCTGCTGGGGCAGGATGCCAAACCCGACCAGATTGCCCAGTTGCGTTCCGACCTGGGGCTGGACCGGCCGTTTTTTGTGCAGTTTGTGCACTTTTTGGCCAACGCCGCACAGGGCGAGTTTGGTCTGAGTTTGCGCCAGGGTGCCAAGGTTTCGCGCCTGATTGCCGAACGTTTTCCGGCCACGCTGGAGCTTTCCTTGGTGGCGGCCTTGCTGGCTCTGCTGATTGGTGTGCCCATGGGGGTCTATGCGGCGTTGCGCCGGGGCAGTTTCACCAGCCAGCTGTTTTTGACATTTTCGTTACTTGGTGTGTCCTTGCCGACATTTTTGATAGGCATCTTGTTGATTCTGTTGTTCTCGGTGACATTGGGCTGGTTCCCAAGTTTTGGGCGGGGTGAGGTGCAGAGTCTTGGCTGGTGGAGCAGCGGTCTG
>CAZMXB010000088.1:10605-13199 GCA_964569855.1 uncultured Rhodoferax sp. | reverse complement strand
CGTCCGTGACTCTGGCCATTTTTCAGCTCACGCTGATCATGCGGCTGCTGCGCTCCGAAATGCTGGAGGTGTTGCGTAGCGACTACATCAAGTTTGCCAGGGCGCGCGGCTTGAGCGATACCGCCATCCACTTTGGCCATGCGTTGAAGAACACGCTTGTGCCGGTGATCACCATCATCGGACTGCAATTGGGCACGCTGATCGCGTTTTCCATCATCACCGAAGCGGTTTTCCAGTGGCCTGGCATGGGGCTGTTGTTCATCCAGGCGGTTACTTTTGCCGACATTCCGGTGATGGCCGCCTACCTGTGCCTGGTGGCGCTGATTTTTGTCGTGATCAACCTGGTGGTTGATCTGTTGTATTTCGTCGTCGACCCGCGATTGCGGGTTGGCGGCATCGGAGGACATTGATGCCGGGAACCCACAGCACACTCAAACTCAAGGTCGGCGGCCGCGCTTTCGCCCAGATCAGTGCCTTTCACCCGGAACTCACCGCTTTTCGGCGTGATTTGCATGCCCACCCGGAGCTGGGCTTCGAAGAGGTTTATACCGCCGCCCGGGTCAAGCAGGCCCTGGAGCAGTGTGGAGTGGATGCCGTCCACACCGGCATTGGAAAGACCGGCCTGGTGGCCACCATTCAGGGGCGCCAGAATTCCGGCGGCAAGATGGTGGGCTTGCGGGCGGACATGGATGCCTTGCCCATGACCGAGTTGAATGACTTTGCGTGGAAGTCGTCCCATAGTGGGCTAATGCACGGTTGTGGCCACGATGGACACACCGCCATGTTGGTGGGTGCAGCGCGGTACCTGGCGTCGACGCGCAACTTTGATGGTACGGCGGTGCTGATTTTCCAGCCCGGTGAAGAGGGCTATGCCGGTGCGCGGGTCATGATTGAAGACGGTCTGTTTGACCGCTTTCCGGTGCAGGCGGTGTACGGCATGCACAACTGGCCGGGCTTGCGTCCGGGCACCATTGGATTGAATACCGGCCCCATGATGGCATCGGCGGACCGCGTCACCATTGAGATTTCCGGTCGCGGGGGGCATGGTGCCCACCCCTACCAGACCATAGACCCGGTGCTGGTGGCGGCGCACATCATCACGGCCATCCAGAGCATTGTGTCGCGCAATGTGCGGGCGGTCGACAGCGTCGTCATCAGCGTCTGCGCCATGCATGCCGGGGATCCTGGTGCCATGAGTGTCATCCCCGGCAAGGCAACCCTGGTGGGCACGGTGCGGACCTTCAATCCTGAAGTGCAGGACATGGTGGAGCGCCGCCTGAACGAGATGTGCAGCGCCGTGGCGCTGGGTTTCGGGGCAACGGCTGCCGTTCACTACGAACGCATTTACCCTGCGACCATCAACACCCCCGCAGAGAGTGATTTCGCGGCGCGAGTGGCCGAGAGTCTGGTGGGCACGGAACATGTGATCCGTGACCTGGACCCCAGCATGGGTTCGGAGGACTTTGCTTTTATGCTGCAGGTCAAGCCCGGCGCCTATTTGCGCATCGGGCAGGGCGCGGAGAATGGTGTGGGCAGCTGTTACCTGCACAACACCCGCTACGATTTCAACGACGACATCCTGCCACTGGGCGCTGCCCTGCATGCGGGGCTGGTCGAGCAATCCATGCCTTTATCCGAGTAGAGCGCGTTTTTCATTCCAACAACGAAGGAGACATCCATGCCATTGCATCCAAAGTTTGCGTTTTCCCTGCTGGCCACGGCACTGACCGTCGCCGCCTTGCCCGCGTCGGCCGTGACGCTGCGCATTGGCAATCAGGGTGATGCCCTGTCCATGGACCCGCACTCGTTAAACGAGTCTCTCCAGATCACGGTGAACGAGAATGTTTATGAGCCTCTGGTACAGCGTGACCACAACTACAAGCTGGCCCCTGCCTTGGCGACCGCGTGGAAGCAAACTTCACCCACCGTTTGGCACTTTGATTTGCGCAAGGGCGTGCAATTCCATGACGGCACTCCATTTACCGCCGATGACGTGATCTTCAGTTATGAGCGTGCCAAAAGTGAAGGTTCGGACATGAAGACCTATGTCGGTCAGATCAAGGAGATCAAAAAAATCAACGACCACTCCATCGACATCGTCACCAACGCACCGTTTCCCATCTTGCCCGAGCTGTTCACCCACTGGGACATCATGAGCAAGAAGTGGTGTGAGACCAACCAGGCGACCAAACCGGTAGACCGCCGCAAGGGCATTGAAAACGTGGCCTCATTCAAGGCCAACGGCACCGGGCCGTTTCGTCTGCGTGAGCGCCAGCCCAATGTGCGCACCGTGTTTTCCCGCAATGGCAGTTACTGGGGCAAGATCGACGGCAATGTGGATGAAGTGATTTTTAACGTCATCGGCAATGACAGCACCCGCGTGGCGGCGCTGTTGTCGGGTGAGATCGACGTCATGGAGCCGGTGCCGGTTCAGGACGTGGAGCGTCTGAAGGCCATGCCCAACCTGAAAATCATGCAGGGTCCCGAGTTGCGCATCATCTTCCTGGGGATGGATCAAAAGCGCGACGAGCTGCTGTTCTCCAATGTCAAAGGCAAGAACCCGTTCAAGGACAAACGCGTGCGCCAGGCGTTCT
>CAZMXB010000088.1:0-10595 GCA_964569855.1 uncultured Rhodoferax sp. | reverse complement strand
GCCATCGACATCGACGGCATCAAACGCACGGTCATGCGCGGTGCTGCAACACCGGCCGCGCTGATGATTCCGCCCGAGGTCAATGGCTACACGGCGGAGCTGAGCAAACGTCTGCCCTTTGATGTGGAGGCATCCAAGAAATTGCTGGCTGAAGCGGGTTACCCCAATGGGTTTGAGGTGTCCATGAATTGCCCCAATGACCGATATGTCAATGACGGACCCATTTGCCAGGCCGTGGCGGCCAATCTGGCCAAGGTCGGTGTCAAGATCAAACTGGAAGTGGAAACCAAGGGTACGTACTTCCCCAAAATCCTGCGCCGTGACACCAGCTTCTACATGCTGGGCTGGACGGCCAGCACGGTCGATGCCCACAACATGATGTTCCCCATCATTTCGACCCCGGGTGAAGGAGGGCGCGGCCAGTTCAATCTGGGGGCCTACAGCAATGCCCGCGTAGATGAGTTGACCGACAAGGTGGCGGCCGAGACCGACATGAAAAAGCGCAACGACATGATCCGAGAAGCCATGAAAATCCATCAAGACGAAGTGGGCCATATTCCGCTGCACCAGCAGGCCCTGAATTGGGGCGCCAAGAAAAACATCACGCTGGTGCAATGGCCTGACAACGGCATGCCCTGGAAATACATCACGGTCAAATAAACAGGCGCTGCATGCTAGCTTGGACCGAAAGGGCGTGGCACAGCGATGTGGGCTACAGCTTTCGCCACTCCCCGGTGGCGGTTGCCGCCGGTCTGATCGCCTTTGTCTGCCTGTTTTGTGCGGTGTTTGCCAACCTGGTGGCACCGTACAACCCGTTTGACCTGGCCACGCTGGAGTTGTCGGATGCCTTTCTGCCGCCGGCGTGGTCGCCGCAGGGCAGCAGCAAATATTTGCTGGGCACCGATGACCAGGGCCGGGATATTTTGTCGGCGCTGATGTTTGGTGCCCGTATCTCGCTGATGGTGGGCCTGGCCTCGGTCGCTCTGTCTGCGGTGGTCGGTGTCAGTCTGGGCCTGTTGGCGGGTTTTGTCGGCGGTCGGCTGGACGCTTTCATCATGCGGGTGTGCGACGTGATGTTGTCGTTCCCGGTGATTCTGATTGCCTTGTTGATCGCCGGAGTGGGGCGTGCGCTGTATCCGGATGCGCCCTCGGCCATGGTGTTTGGTGTATTGATTTTGTCGATTTCCCTGTCGGGCTGGGTGCAGTACGCCCGTACCGTGCGCAGCTCAACCCTGGTGGAGCGCAATAAGGAATACGTGCAGGCCGCACGTCTGACCGGGGTGTCGTCGCTGCGCATCATGCGCCGGCATGTGCTGCCCAATGTGTTGGGCCCGGTCATGGTGCTGGCGACCATCCAGGTGGCAACGGCCATCATCACGGAAGCCACCTTGTCGTTTCTGGGCGTGGGTGCACCGCCCAATTCACCGTCGCTGGGCACGCTGATCCAGGTGGGCAACAAGTTCTTGTTCTCGGGCAACTGGTGGATCACGGTGTTCCCCGGGATGATGCTGGTCCTGATTGCCCTGAGTGTCAATTTGCTGGGCGATTGGTTGCGCGATGCTCTCAATCCGCGCTTGCGATAAAAACATGACCTCCACGCTCCCCATTTCAGGTCGTTCACTGCCATGAGCCTATTGGAAGTCAAAAATGTGGTGGTGGAGTTCCCCAGTCGCCACGGCACCTTGCGGGCCCTGGATGATGTGTCGTTTGACATCGCGCCCGGAGAAATCTTGGGCATCGTGGGGGAGTCGGGAGCTGGCAAATCGCTGACCAGCGCGGCCATCATAGGCTTGCTGGAGCCGCCCGGGCGTATTGCCGGTGGGCAGATTGTGCTGGAAGGCAAACGCATCGACAACCTGCCGCAAGACCAGATGCGCCTGGTTCGTGGTCGCCGTATCGGGGCCATTTTCCAGGACCCGTTGACGTCACTGAACCCGCTGTACACCGTGGGTCGCCAACTCATTGAAACCATTCAAACCCACTTGCCCGTCGGTGCAAACGAGGCCAGGCAACGGGCCATTGCCTTGCTGCAGGAAACCGGCATTGCCGCTGCCGAGCAGCGCATGGGCCACTACCCGCACCAGTTTTCCGGTGGCATGCGCCAGCGCGTGGTGATCGCGCTGGCGCTGGCGGGTGAACCCAAGCTGATCGTGGCCGATGAACCAACTACGGCGCTGGACGTATCGATCCAGGCACAAATCATTGCACTCTTGAAAAACGTGTGCAGAAAACACCATGCAGCCGTCATGCTGATCACCCATGACATGGGTGTGATTGCCGAGACCTGCGACCGTGTCGCCGTGATGTATGCCGGGCGCATTGCCGAGATTGGCCCCGTCCATGATGTGATCAACCGGCCCTGGCACCCCTATACCGAAGGTTTGATGGCGGCCATTCCGGACATTGACATTGACCGCGAACGATTGAACCAGATCGACGGTGCCATGCCCCGACTCGACGCCATTCCCCGGGGCTGCGCCTTTCATCCGCGATGCCCCAGGGCCATGGACCGTTGCCGTCAGGAACGGCCCGATCTGATGGTCTGCGGTACGACGCAGGTGGCCTGCTGGCTGCACGACAGTCACCAGGAGGCCGTTGCATGAGTGAAGCCCAAACTGGCGCGCAGCCCCTGATCCAGGCCAACGACCTGGCCATGAGTTTTGATGTGTCGCCGCCCTGGTTGAACCGGGTGCTGGAGCGCAAGCCAAGGCTGTTGTTACACGCGGTCGATGGGGTCAGCTTCTCGATTGAAAAGGGCAAAACCCTGGCCCTGGTGGGCGAATCGGGCTGTGGCAAAAGCACGGTTGCGCGGCTGCTGGTGGGCTTGTACCAACCGACCCGGGGAGGTCTGCATTTTGCCGGACAGGACGTGCATGCGACCTTAAAGACAGCGCAAGGGCATGCGCTGCGCCGGCACATCCAGATGATTTTTCAGGATCCCTATGCCAGCCTGAACCCGCGCTGGACCGTGGAGGCCATTGTGGGCGAGCCACTGCAAGAGCATGGCCTGATCACCGATGGGGCCGCGCGCAAGGCCCGTGTCGCCGAGCTGCTGACGTCGGTCGGCCTGGGGCCACAGGACATGGCCAAGTACCCGCACCAGTTCTCGGGCGGCCAGCGCCAACGCATTTCGATTGCCCGCGCTCTGGGAACCGAGCCCGAGTTCCTGGTGTGTGATGAACCCACCTCTGCGCTGGATGTCAGTGTGCAGGCCCAGGTGCTCAACATCATGAAAGACCTGCAGCGTGACCGGGGGCTGACCTATCTGTTTATCTCGCACAATCTGGCCGTGGTGCGGCATGTGAGTGACCAGGTGGGAGTCATGTACCTGGGACGCCTGGTGGAGCTGGCCGACAAACAGGCCTTGTTTGCGAACCCGCGCCACCCCTACACCCGTATGCTGCTCGATGCCATCCCCAAGATGCGTGATACCGGGCGCGCCCGCACGCCGGTTTCGGGCGAAGTGCCGAACCCCTTGCAGCCCCCCAGTGGTTGTGCTTTCCATCCGCGTTGCCCGCATGCCAATGCGCGCTGTGCCATGGAGCGCCCCCAGATCCAAGTGATAGGCGGTTCGCGCGTGGCCTGCCACGCCGTAGAAGAAGGCAGGATCGCATGATGAATTTACACATGGCCTTTTCCGCGCGGTATGCGCAGGCCCGTATCCAGTTTCTGGAGTCTGCCGCTGCTGCTGGCATGGCCTTGAAGAGTTATGAACATCCGTTGAAGGGCCGCGACGGCGAGACTTTGGCCATGGATGTGGCGCTGGACGGTTCCCCACACGCCGAGCACCTGTTCATCATCAGCAGCGCCTGCCATGGTGTGGAAGGGTATTGCGGGTCCGGGGTGCAGGTGTTTGCAGCCCGCGACGAAGCGTGGCGCAGCAAGGCCCGGGATGCCGGTGTGGCGGTGTTGTATGTGCACGCGCTCAACCCCCACGGCTTTTCCCATTTGCGACGCACCACCCACGAAAACGTGGACCTGAACCGCAATTTTCAGGACTTCAGCCTGCCGCTGCCTGTCAACGACGCGTATGCCGAGTTACACGCTTTGTTATTGCCTTCGCAATGGCCACCGACGCCCGACAACCAGGCGGCGATTGCTGCGTACATCGCTACCCACGGCGTGGCCCGTTTTCAGTCGGCAGTTTCACAGGGGCAACATGCCTTCCCTGACGGGATGTTCTTTGGCGGCCAGGGGCCGACCTGGAGCAATACGACATTGCGCCAAGTGTTGCGAACGTATGGCCAGCGCGCACGCCGCATCGCCTGGATGGACCTGCATACCGGGCTGGGCCCCAGCGGTTTGGGTGAGCGAATCTTTGCCTGCCGCGACGAAGCGCCCGCGCTGGCGCGCGCCAAGGCCTGGTGGGGTGGCGATGGTGCGACGCCCATCACCTCGATTTACGACGGATCGTCGGCGTCAGCGCGCCTGACCGGCCTGATGTGGTGTGCTGTGTATGACGAGTGCCCGCAGGCCGAATACACCGGCATTGCCATGGAATACGGCACCTTGCCGATTCTCGACATGATTGCCGCGCTGCGTGCTGACCATTGGTTGCATCTGCACCCTGAAGCCCCACAGCATCAGCGGGCTGCGATTCAACGCCAGATGCTGGATGCTTTTTATGTCGACACCGATGTCTGGCGTGCGCAGGTCGTGGTGCAGGCGCGCCAGGCCATGTTCCAGGCGGTGGACGGTTTGACTGGCACCTGAAAAGCAAGTGGGTCCGTTGCGCCAGCGCCCACGCTGGGCGGGAAATGGTGTGCGGTTTGTGACAAGATCCGGCACTTCACAACCCATGCTGTGCCTTCCAGCGGAACCGACCCATGCAACTCCAGGACATTCTCTATTCACAAGGCTTTGGCACGCGCCGCGTCTGCGCCGGTTTGGTGCAGCAGGGTTTTGTTCAGGTCTATATGGAAAATGATGCTCCAGCCCTCGTAACCATTACGGACTCTGCTATGGAATTGGAAGCAACCGGCTTGCGGTTCCGGGTTCAGGGTGTGGAGTGGAAGTACTTTGAGAAGGCCTATGTGGTGTTGAACAAGCCAGCGGGCACCGAATGTTCTCAAAAGCCATCAACCTACCCGGGCATCTACACGCTGTTGCCGTCGCCGTTGCGCCTGCGCCCGCAAAAAAGTGCGATTCAGGGGGTTCAGGCGGTCGGTCGTCTGGATCAGGATACCACCGGCCTGTTGTTGCTCAGCGACGATGGACAGTTCATCCATCGCATGAGTTCGCCCAAGAAACACTGTCCCAAAGTCTATGAAGTGACCGCCAAACACCGTCTGGACGACCAGCAGGTGCAGCGGTTGCTGGCTGGTGTGGTGCTGGATGACGATCCCAAACCCGTGCGGGCCGCCGCCTGTGAAATTGTGGATGCAGACGGGGCGGGGTTGCACCTGCGGCTGACGCTGACCGAAGGCAAGTACCACCAGGTCAAACGCATGCTGGCCGCCGTTGGTAACCGGGTTGACGGGTTGCACCGGTCCCGCATCGGCAGCTTTGAGCTGCCGCCGGATCTTGCACCAGGTCAGTGGCGCTGGTTGTCTGCCGATGATTTGGTGAAGCTGGCCTAGGGAAAGTACCAAGTTGGCGGCTAAACTCTTCTGTTGTCCGAAAAGTGATAGCCCGTGAAGACCCTCGCCTCCCCCGTTACTCCAAAACCCAGCCCGCGATCCCTCCTTTTGAGCCGTCTGACACCCCTGGCCGTTCTGTTGTCCACTCTGGCGCCAGCGCTGGCGCTTGCGCAACCCTACCCGGTGTTTGTTCTCAACTCTCTGGACGCCACCATCAGCGTGATTGACCAGACCACCTGGAAAGAGACCCAACGCATCGCCACCGGCAAAGAGCCGCATCACCTCTACATGACGCCGGACCAGAAGTCACTGATCGTGGCGAATGCATTGAGTGATTCCCTGACCTTTATCGACCCCAAGACGGCCGTAGTGCAGCGCACCGTGCGCGGCATTGTGGACCCCTACCAGTTGCGTTTTTCCCCCGACATGAAGTGGTTTGTAACGGCCGCCAACCGTCTGAACCACGTCGACATCTACCGCTGGGACGGCAATGATGTGACCCTGGTCAAACGCCTGCCCACTGCCAAGACCCCCAGTCACCTCTGGATCGATACCCTCAGCACTACGGTTTTCTGCACGATGCAGGACAGTGATGAGCTGGTAGCCATCGATCTGGCAACGCAGACGTTCAAATGGCGCACCAAGACCGGTGCCATGCCCGCCGACGTATTTGGCACACCCGACAACAAGCTCCTGCTGGTCGGTCTGACCGGTGGCGACGGGGTGGAGGTGTACGACGTGTCTGGCGTGGCACCCAAAATGGTGCAATTGATCAAGACCGGCAAGGGCGCCCATTCGTTTCGGGCCGCAGGCGACAAACGCCATGTGTTTGTCAGTAACCGGGTGGCCAACACCATCAGCAAGATTGACTACTCCACGATGACGGTGGTGGACAGTCTGCCAGGCCCCAGCGGTCCCGATGACATGGACATTTCGACCGATGGCAGCACGATGTACCTTGCGTCTCGCTGGGCCGGCAAACTATCGGTGATTGATATTGCCAGCCGCAAGGTGCTGCGCCAGATCAAGGTCGGCAAGTCGCCCCATGGTGTCTGGACCCTGGACCATGCCGCCCGGCAATAGCGTTGCCTGAGGTAATCCAAGTGATCTGGCGCCGCCCACTCGCTATTTGTTTGATAGCTGCCTGCGCAGGCTCTGCGAGGGCTGGAGTCGAAAATTCTTGTGACAAGCCCGTCTATTTGACGCTGGATACCGGCCACATGGACATCGCTGAACAGGTGGCCGACACCCTGAACCGCCAGGATGTAAAGGTAACCTTTTTTGCTGCCAACGAACGCACCAAGCGGGGTGACGGCACGCTGGGCATGTATTGGGCACCCTGGTGGAAGGCGCGCGCCGCAGAAGGCCACGCATTTGCGTCCCACACCTATGACCACGCCTACTGGCGTGCCGATGTGCCGGGTCAGGATGGACGGTTTCGCATTCGGCCATCGGCGGGGGCTCAGGCGGGTCAGGACCTTGTATGGGACGCCAAGACCTACTGTGCCCAGCTCGGCCATGCGAACACGCGTTTGCAGGAGATGACCGGGAAGAAACCCTTGCCGCTGTTTCGGGCGCCCGGTGGCAAAACCTCGACACGGCTACTGGCAGCCGCCAAAAACTGCGGATATGCACACGTAGGTTGGGCCCCGGCTGGCTTCCTGGGCGACGAGTTACCCAGCGAAACATTCAGCAACGCGGCCTTGCTTACCAAGGCCCTGCGGGACATTCGATCGGGCGATATTCTGATGGCCCACCTGGGAATCTGGTCGCGCAATGACCCATGGGCACCGGCGGTTCTGGAGCCCTTGATTGTGGGGCTGAAGGCCAAGGGCTTTTGTTTCCGGACCCTGCGTGATCACCCGCGATACCAACAGTGGATTGCCAACGGCGATCGTTAAACTGCCTGGCAATTGTTATTGTTGAACGCATGAACTCTTTCATTGAAGCCTTTGCGGATCAGTTTTCGGAAGTCCAGCAGTGGATGTTTGAAACAGCCATTCAACCGCTGATGTTTTCATTGGGTTTGGCCAACCTGTTGGAAGACGGTTTTGGCGCCACCGGCTGGCTATTGGTCGGGCTCATTCAGATTATGGTGCTGGTCGCAGTGATTGGGCCGTTGCAACGATGGCGGCCGGTGGAAGCAGTAACCGACAAGGCCACGATACGCACGGACATCCTGTACACCGTGGTGCATCGTCTGGGACTGTTCAGGCTGGTCTTGTTTTTTGCAGTAACTCCGTGGTTCGATGAGGCCTTTGGTGCCTTGCGTGTGGCGGGATGGCAAACCTTTCACCTCGACGCCTTGTGGCCAGGCGTCTCCGACCAACCCGCCGTCAGTTTGCTGATGTACCTGGTGGTGCTGGATTTCTTCGATTACTGGTTGCACCGCGGCCAGCACCATTTTGAATGGTGGTGGAAGTTGCACTCGCTGCACCACGCCGAACGCCAAATGACCATGTGGAGTGACAACCGCAACCACCTGCTGGACGACCTGTTGCGCGACTGCCTGCTGGTGGTGCTGGCACAGTTGATTGGCATTGCGCCAGGCCAGTTTGTGGCCATTACGGCGTTTACACAACTCAGTGAGAGTTTTCAGCACGCCAATTTGCGCCTGTGGTTTGGCCGGGTCGGCGAGCGTCTGTGGATCAGCCCGCGTTTTCACCGGCTGCACCATGCCGTTGGTATTGGGCATGAATCTCCAGCGGCCAGCGTGGGGGCCGTCCGTTTAGGGGGGCATAACTTTGGTGTGTTATTGCCGTGGTGGGACATGCTATTTGGCACGGCCAATTTCGAACACCGCTTTGATCCCACGGGCGTGCGTGACCAGGTCGAGCAGGGCAGGGACTATGGCCGTGGTTTCTGGAGCCAGCAATGGTTGGGGCTCAAGCGGCTCGCCGGGCGGGCCTGATCACTGCGGGGCAGCGTTATGCTTGGCGCATGAACCTGCTTTTTGATTCCTTTTGGCGCGCGGTGGCCTATTGCCTTCGCCCCCGGGTCATATTGTTGTCTTTGTTGCCTTTGGTTCTGGTGATTGGTCTGACTGTGGGTCTCGGTTACCTTTTCTGGGACGATGCCCTGGATCAGGTGCGCAGCGTGCTCGAAACATCGGCCTTTGCCAATAGCGGCTGGGCCTGGCTGGACAGCGTGGGTTGGGGTCGATTCAAGATCGTCCTGCCGCCGCTGATTGTTGTGTTTACCGTCACGCCGCTCATCGTCGTACTGTCCCTGCTGGTGGTGGCGTTGTTGATGACACCTTTTATGGTTCGTCTGGTGGCATTGCGGCGTTTTGCCGCGCTGGAGGAGCGCAAGGGTGCCTCGTTCTTGAACAGCTTGCTGTGGTCGTTGGGTTCGACATTGCTGGCGCTGGTGGCGATGGTGGTGTCGATCCCCTTGTGGTTTGTGCCGCCGCTGGTGCTGGTCTTGCCGCCGCTGATCTGGGGCTGGCTGACCTACCGTGTGATGGCCTTTGATGCGTTGGCACAGCATGCGGACAATGAGGAGCGGCGAACCCTGATGGCGCGGCACAGGTCCCAGTTGCTGGGCATGGGTGTGCTGGCGGGTTATCTGGGCGCAGCACCCAGTCTGGTATGGGCGTCGGGGGTTCTGTTCGCAGCCGCGTTTGTCATTCTGGTGCCGCTGGCGATCTGGATTTACACACTGGTGTTTGCTTTTTCTTCCCTCTGGTTCGCCCACTACTGCCTGGCGGCATTGCAGGCCCTGCGAAACGAGCGCAACGCCGCGCATCAGGCTATTGATGAAGCCACACCGGCTTTGCCAGACGCACCGTCCCAGGCATCCGCACCCTTACTGAGCTCCAAGGAGTAAACCGTGAATTTTGGAATACTCATCATCGGCGATGAAATCCTGTCGGGCAAACGTGTCGACAAACATCTGGCAAAAGCCATCGAATTGCTGACAGAGCGGGGCCTGCAACTGGCCTATGCCGACTATGTGGGCGACGTGCCGGACCGCATCACCGCTGCGTTGGTGCGCGGTTTTGCGTCGGGCGACGTGGTGTTTTCCTTCGGCGGCATTGGCGCCACGCCGGACGACCACACGCGCCAGTGCGCGGCCAGGGCGCTAGGGCAGGAACTGCTATTGCATCCTGAGGCCGAGGTGCTGATCCGCGAGCGCATGCAAGACGTCGCGCGCGAGCAGGGTGTTCCTTATGAGCCAGACCGCAGCGATAACCTGCACCGACTTAACATGGGTGTGTTTCCGGCGGGCGCGACGATCATTCCCAACCCCTTTAACAAAATTCCCGGTTTCTTTTGTGCGTCCCCGGCAGGCGACAACCCGCACACGAACATGGATTCCGGTGAGGAACAACCGCGCGGAATTTACTTTGTTCCCGGTTTTCCGGTGATGGCCCACCCCATGATGGAATGGGTGTTGGACACCGTTTATTCCGGCTTGTTCGTGCGTGGTGCCTGGATCGAACACTCGGTCATTGTTTTCGGCGCGATGGAAGCGACCCTGACACCCTTGATGGAACAGATCGAAGCGCAACACGCAGTCAAGGTGTTCAGCCTGCCCAGCGTGGACCATCCGGAATATGGCCGACACATCGAGTTGGGAGTGAAAGGGTCACCAGATGCCGTGAACACAGCTTATGCATCGTTGCTCAAAGGCCTGCACGGTTTTTCAGTGCGACTAGGCCCTGAATTGGTGCGAAACTGAATATGCACCAAAATTGTGCAATTGTGAGATTCTTTGTTTTGGTGCGGGCCCCGACTTGTCGGGGTTTTGAACCAAATACGATCTTTTTACTTTGACGCGACCTAGGGTGAAATCGGGTTTTAAAAGGGCAAAATAGAGCTACCTGCCAAATTTGAGTCAGTACCTGCAGCTGGCACAAAAGCTGCATTGCGAGTAAGGCAAGTTTTTAACAATAGTGCGCATTTTTTTGTAACAGGAGTATTTGATGGCCAAGACCGTCGCAGACGTGATGAAGATGGTGAAAGAAAATGAAGTCAAGTTTGTTGACTTCCGCTTCACCGATACCCGCGGCAA
>CAZMXB010000087.1:11972-17983 GCA_964569855.1 uncultured Rhodoferax sp. | reverse complement strand
CACGGGGTTTCTCGCGCCCAAAGTGGCGCTGTTTTCCAATATTGCGCTCATGGTTTCCATTCTGTTGTGGCGTCCACAGGGCGTCTACCCGGTTACCAACCGCTAGAGAGCCCCATCATGATGTACAGAATCCTATCCAACGATTTGCCGCGCAGCCGCTGGTTGACGGGCCTGTTGATCTTGCTGGTGGTGGCATTGGCACTCACGCCGTTTATCTTCCCCGGTGTCAAGGCACTCAATGTGGCGGCCAAGGTGCTGGTCTTCATCGTTCTCGTGGCCAGTTTTGACCTGCTTTTGGGCTACACCGGCATCGTCAGTTTTGCGCACACCATGTTTTTTGGCATAGGCGCATACGGTATTGCCGTGGCCACTACACGCATGGGGCCAACCTGGGAGGCTCTGGCTGTAGGCCTGGGTGGCAGTTTGTTGTTGTCATTTGCGCTGGCGCTGCTGGTGGGGCTTTTCTCGCTGCGCGTGCGTGCCATCTTCTTCGCGATGATCACATTGGCGGTTGCTTCGGCGTTCCTGACGCTGGCTTCGCAGTTGCATGAGATTACGGGTGGTGAAGACGGACTGTCGTTCAAGGTACCAGAGATTTTGTCACCCAGCTACGAGTTCAGCGACGAGCCTTTTCTCGGCGTGTCGCTGGACGGCCGCCTGCTGTGTTACTACCTGCTGTTCGTGACGGCGGTTTTGCTTTTTCTCGCCCTGCTGCGCATTGTCAATTCGCCGTTCGGCCGCGTACTGCAGGCGATTCGGGAAAACGAGTTCCGGGCTGAGGCGATCGGTTACCGCGTGGTCGTCTACCGCACCACATCCGCCATTCTGTCCGCGTTGTTTGCCTGTCTGGCCGGGGCCATGCTGGCGCTCTGGCTGCGCTACAACGGGCCGGATACGTCCCTCTCTTTCGAGATCATGATGGACGTGCTGCTCATTGTTGTGATAGGCGGCATGGGCACCATGTACGGCGCCATTGTTGGTGCAAGCCTGTTTCTGGTGGCCCAGAGTTACTTGCAGGATTTGCTGCGTTTGGGGCACGAGGCTACCACCGGGCTGCCTTGGGTTTCAGCGCTGCTATCGCCCGACCGCTGGCTGTTGTGGCTGGGCGTGTTGTTTGTCCTTTCCGTTTATTACTTCCCCTCTGGTGTGGTGGGGAGACTGCGCGCGCTCAGCGTGAAGCCTTGACTGCACTGCCTTGTTTTGAACCAAAAAAAATGGAGACTCGCATGAAAAAGAATGTTGAATCACGGGCCTTGACCTCTGTTGCTGCCGCAGTAGCGCTGGCCTGCGCCAGCGCGCTGACGGGCTGTGGCGGCAGTGCCGAACCCGAAGTCAATACGCTGCCCACCGGCGTAACCGACCTCGGCTCCAAAGCCTACCGCGCCACCACCACCGGTGCTGCCAGCACAGCGGCCGGTCAGGATTTGCTGACCGCGGGTCTTGGCAAAAGCGGTATTGCCAGCACGGCTGCGGCAACACTCACGGCGTTTGTCGATCCTGCCAACCCCACGTCCGATGAACTGCGTCGCAATGCGCTCCAGTCCAACTACCGCGGTCTGGTTGACAACACCGTCAATGGCGGCTTCGGCGTTTTGTATGGCCCCAATATCGACCTTTCCGGTAAAGATACGCTGGGTGAGGGACTGGTCCCCGGGCTGGAGTACGTGGGTGTGCTGGACGATGGCACCGGTCGCAAGCGTGTGACCATGGCAGTGCAGATTCCAGACAAGTTTGACGTAAATGCCCCGTGTATTGTGGTTGGACCGTCTTCGGGTTCGCGCGGCGTGTACGGGGCGATCGGCTCCGCAGGGGACTGGGGTCTCAAGCGTGGCTGCGCGGTGGCACTGACGGACGCCGGCAAGGGCATGGGTCTTTACGACCTGGGAGACGACACGGTGCACCGAATTGACGGCACCCGTGCCACCCGTACTCTGGCGGGCAGCCTGTCGCACTTTGCGGCCAATGTGACGGACACCGTCCGCACCGCGTTCAACACCGCGTTTCCCAATCGTGTGGCGCTGAAACACGCCCACTCGCAAATGAATCCTGAGAAAGACTGGGGTAACGACACATTGGCTGCAGTGTCGTACGCTTTGTACGCTTTGAACCAGCAGTACGCTCCGACGGTGTCGGGTTCGTCAAAGGGTGTGCGGTTTACACCTGGTAATACCCTGGTGATAGCCGGGTCCGTGTCCAATGGCGGTGCGGCCGTATTGCGTGCGGCGGAACAGGACACCAAAGGACTGATCGACGGTGTGGTTGCCGGTGAACCCAGTGCGCAACCCAGCACAACAGCTGGCTATGGTGTACAGGTCGGTGGTGTAGCGGTTGCTTCGTATGGCAAGTCGATCATGGACTACTTCACCATTGCCAATCTGTACCAGCCCTGTGCGGCCCTGGCGCCCAGCGCCGCTTTGACTGAAGTGTCTATCTATAACTACATCGGGCTGACAGCACAGACCGCGACTGCTACAAACCGTTGTACGCAATTGGCGGCCAAGGGTCTGGTGACCGGTGGTACCACCGCTCTACAGGCGGCGGACGCCCTGGCCAAGCTGCGCGCTGCGGGCTGGAGCAGTGACAACGACACCATGCACAACGCCCACTATGCTTTGGGCAACGCGGTCATCATTTCCATGATGTACACCAATGCCTACGGCAAGTTTTCGGTGACGGACAACCTTTGCGGCATGAGTGCTGCCGCCGTTGCCGCGGGTGTGCCTGTGGCCATGGCTGCCAACACCAGGGCGGCAAGCTACGCCACCGGCAACGGTACTGTCAATGGGACGCCCGCAACCGTGATTTACAACGATTCTGTCGGCGGTGCCAAGGCCTGGAGCCTTGGGGTATCACCGTCCTCCGGCGTGGCAGATTTTGCACTTGACGCGGCCCTGTGTCAGCGTGCGTTGTTCACTGGTGTGGATACTGTGACCGGCACGGCCCTCACCGCCTCTACAGTACCCACCAAGGCCCAAAGTGATGCCGTGAAGGCCGGTGTGGCCGAAGTCCTGTTGAACGGCAACCTGCGCAACAAACCCACACTGATGTTGGCTGGCCGCAGTGATGCACTGCTGCCGATCAACCACTCGGAGCGGGCCTATACCGCTTACAACCGCATGGTCGAGGGTGCAGCGAGCAAATTGAGCTATATCGAAGTGACCAACGCGCAACACTTTGACAGCTTCAATTCGTTCTCCGGCTTTGATACCCGCTTTGTACCGTTGCACACCTATTTTGTTCAGGCCATGAACGCGATGTATGCCAATCTGAAAAATGGCACAGCCTTGCCACCCAGCCAGGTTGTTCGAACCACAGTTCGCGGCGGAACACCAGGTGCCGCACCGGCCATTGCCGCAGCCAATGTACCCGCTATCAGCGCGAGCCCGGCAGCAGCGGACCTGATTGGCTTCAGCGGTACGTCGGTCAACATCCCGAACTGAGCCTGACACAAAGGACAACACCATGACACGCTCATCCAACTTTCTTGCCCAAGTGCGCCAGGGTGTTGCCCTGCTGACACTGGGCTTCAACGGCCTGGTGTTCGCGGCACCATCGCCACCCGACGTCACCGTGGTTCAGATCGCTCCACTAACCGGGGTACTGGCCAGCACCGGCGAACAAATGGTGCTCGGCGGCAAAATCTACTTTGACTGGGTCAATTCGCAAGGTGGAGTGCATGGCGCAAAGATCAAACACACCGTGGTGGATGACGGCTACAAGGTCGACGAAACCGTGCGCCTGACCCGCGAAGCCCTGGTCAACCCCGAGGTGATTGCGCTGTTTGGTTTTGCTGGCACTGCCAACATCAGCAAGCTGTTGTCCGACGGGGTTCTGGATGTGGGCGGAGCGCCCTTGGTGGCCCCGTACACCGGAGGTGAGGCCTTGCGCAGCCCCTTTAACCCTTTCATTTTCCATGTGAGGGCAGGGTATGTTGACGAGACCGAACACATGGTTCATCAGGCGGCCACGCTGGGCATGACCCGCATTGCGGTCATGTACCAGAACGACGCCTTTGGCAAGGCGGGCCTGGCGGGCGTCGAAGCTGCCGTTGCCAAGCGCAAGATGAAACTGGTCGGCACGGCTTCTTATGAGCGCAACACGGATGAGGTGCAAGAGGCCGTGCAAAAAATCAAGGCCACCGATCCGCAGGCGATCATCATGATTTCGGTCAACCGCTCAACCGCCGCGTTTGCCAAACAGTACCGCGCAGCCGGTGGTGGCGGCCAGCTGTACAACATCTCGGTGGTTGACCCTGCCGAGCTGGTCAAGCTGGCCGGTTTGAAGGCGGTGCATGGACTGGGAATTTCGCAGGTCGTTCCGTTTCCATTTGGCGCGGGCAAACCGGTGGTGCGGGAATACCAGTCATTGATGAAAAAATACGGTGGTGGCGTAGCCTTCAGCTACACCAGCTTTGAAGAGTTCTTGGGTGCCAAAGTGCTGGTCGAGGGCCTGCGCCGCGCTGGCCCTGCGCCCACCCGCGCCAAGCTGGTCAAAGCCCTGGAAAGCATCGAAAACTTTGACCTGGGTGGTACCAGCGTCACTTACTCATCCAACAACCGCATTGGCTCGCGTTTTGTGGAAGTGACCGTGATTGGCACCTCCGGAAAATTGCTGCGCTAGGCATGACGGTACACATGCGGCCATGCCTTCGCTCACTCGCCACTCTGGTTCCTGAAGAAACTGATTGCCATGTCCTTCCAATCCCATTTCATCACCTGCTCTGGTCTGGAAATGCACTACACCGAGTGGGGCCCTGCGGACGCGCCGGTGGTGGTGGCCTGGCACGGATTGGCGCGCACCGGGCGCGACATGGACGAACTGGCCGAGCACCTGGCCCCGAACTACCGCGTCATCTGCCCTGACAGCATCGGTCGTGGCCTGAGTCAGTGGAGCAAACGGCCCGGGTACGAGTACTGCCTGGCGTTTTATGCCCGCATCGCGGCGCAATTGTTCGATCAGGTCGGGATCGGGCAGGCCCATTGGGTTGGAACCTCCATGGGCGGGGCGATTGGCACGGTGTGTGCGTCGGGCCTGTTCGAGCCTTCCATGCCGGCGCGTATCCTGAGCCTGACGCTCAATGACAACGCGCCCTCATTGGCGGCACCGGCGATCGAACGCATTCGCCAATATGCGGGCAACCCGCCAGCGTTCGACACCGTGCTGGAACTGGAAGCTTTTTTTCGGCAGGTCTACAAGCCCTATGGCTGGTTGAGCGATGCCCAATGGCGTCGACTGACGGAAACCTCCACCCGTCGGCTACCCGATGGCCGCGTCACACCGCACTATGACCCCGCCATGGTGCAGCAATTCAACCACCACCCGAGCGACTACGAAATCTGGCCGCACTACGATGCGGTGCAAGTGCCCGTGTTGTGCCTGCATGGGGTTGAGTCGGACCTAGTGCTGGATGAGACGATCGAGGCCATGCGCCACCGGGGTCCCGGGTTGGCCGGGCGACTGCAGGTGCTGGAGGTACCCGGATGCGGGCATGCTCCGGCGCTGAATGTGCCTGCGCAATTGGAGCCTGTGGCCTCCTTCATCGCTGCCTGCTCGAAATAGATGCTATAAAAATAGTAGCTGCTTGCGCTTATTTTGCGAGGGCTGGATGCACTTTTGGTTCAATAGAATAGGCTTCTGGCGATCAGGCAGGCTAGCAGTCGTGTTTCTGTCGGACGGCCCGGCCAAGAAAGCTATCGTATTGCGCATCCGGCACCAGCAGCCCGCCGGTGGTCCACACGATGTGGTTGGTGCCCGGCATGGCCAGGGGACCCCCACGAAGGTAATCCGGTCCGCTGAAACCCGCGGCGGCGGACGGTTCTATGCGCAGCCTTTCAGTGTGGCGAACCAGGGCCAAATGATCAAACAGGGTCTGGTCTTCGACCGTGAACACCCCCGCCAGGAGCGGTCGCATGGCGTCCGCAGCCAGCAGCGATGCGCGGGGCACGGCCAACCCGTCGGCCTCGGTCTGGTTGGTCAGCCCCAGTTCATACACCGATGGGCGCAATCCCGGC
>CAZMXB010000087.1:0-11872 GCA_964569855.1 uncultured Rhodoferax sp. | reverse complement strand
GAGCGCTCATCGTCGACAAAATGGCATAGCGGGTCAGCGTCTGCCAATTGGCGGCCCATTGCAACGGCTTGTTCATAGTCGCCTGCATGTTCCCGCACCTCCACACCGTGTTGACGCAGTCGCTCTTTCTTCCACGCTTTGGCATCGGCCGACATGTGCACCACGGCCCGAAACCCCAAGGCCGAAGCCAACACACCAATGGCCATACCCAGATTGCCAGTAGAGCCAACCGCCACCTGGTAACGCGCAAATACTGCACGGGCCGCTGGCAGGCCCAGGCTAAGGTAGTCAGACCCCGGTTGAATCAAATCGTGCTCGACAGCCAGACATTCGGCCAGCTCCAGCACCTCGTGAAAGCCGCCACGGGCCTTTACGGAGCCGGCCACCGGCAGCTGATGGTCGGCCTTGACCCAGAGCCTGCCCATGCTGGGCGGCAGACCCAGGGCCTGTTGCAGTGCCGGTACCTTCAGCAGGTCAGACTCGATACGCCCTTGGCTCGCCGACAGCTCCGGAAACAAGTGCGCCAGCAAGGGCGCAAAACGCTCGAATCGGCTCCGGGCATTCTGCATATCGACCAAACCCAGACTGGCCGATCCAACCGGTGTGTTGCCGCTGCCATTACGTTGGCGGTGGGGGTTGGTCCACATCAGCGGCCGAGCTGACCGCAGGTTGGCAAGGGTGTTTGGCATGGCGTCAGGGTGCAGTCGGGTGGACCAGAGCCTGTGCGGCTTTCAACTCCTGCGCCACCTCCACCCAGACACATTCCCCGTTTTTGCGTTTGACGTGCAACACCGTGTGGCGTGGCAGGCCACTGATGTGGCGCGTCACCACATCCATGACCCAGCCGTGTGTGATCACCAGTATCCGGCCACCACGGTGGCGCTCACCGATGTGGGTCAGCGCATCCAACACACGATCCGCGAACTCATCCAGGCTCTCACCGCCCGCAAATTCAGCGGCCGGGTTGCGCCGCAGAATCTGCTCCAGCAGGGCAGGGTTGAGTTCAGCCAGCTCGTTCTTGGGAATCCCCTGCACGGCACCAAAGTGTTTCTCCTTCAGGCCTTCGTGACAAAAAGGTGCTGGCAAGCCCAACGCTCTGGCGACGATATCTGCGGTTTCAAGTGAACGCGAAAGCGGGCTGGACCACACGGCATCGAACCTCGCATTCGCCAGGCTGGCCGCCAGCGCGTGGGCCTGTGCGCGGCCGAGGGTGTTGATGGGCACGTCCAGCCAACCCTGCAAGACGCCACGTTTGTTCCAGTCGGTTTCACCGTGGCGGGCAATGCAGATGTGGGTGGAACTCATGATGGCTGCATCTTACCCAAAGGAGGTTATTTGACCCTCCACGTTAAGGGTGCCACCCGCTCCATCAATACCTGGTATTGCGCGGCTAGCAGGGCTTCGTTGGGATCGTGCCCCGCCTTGGAAACCACGATCAATGTCTTGTCAGGCGCTTGCAGACTGTCGAAGTAAGTTTGAGTCACCGACAACGGAGTCAACAAGTCCTCCTGGCCCTGCACCAAATAGACGGGAATGTTGAATCGCACACCCAGGCGCGGCAGGTCCACCTTGGAAAAGATGCCGTTGCCTTTGGGTCCGACAAACTGAAGAAAGGAATAGTCCTCGCCCTGTTCGTAAGCCTCCAGTGCTGGCGCGGTACTGTAGTGCGCCTCCGGCTTCCACCAGTCCCGTGGTGCCGGGGTCGTGACCATGCTTTCGTACGCGCGAATGGCACGACGCAACACGCCAAAGGAGCGCGGATCGGTGCGCGGGGGCTGGCCAATGGCTTCCAGTGCGGCCACCGTCTTTTTGTCATTCGCTGCCGTTGCGAGCGCCAGGGTTTGGGCATAACTGGCAGCCTCATTGGCCTTGAAGCTGACCATTTGTGCCGTGCCGACGTAAGCATGGAACAGATCGGATCGGCGTTTGGCCATATGCACACCGAGCACGCTGCCCCATGAGCTGCCCATCAGAATGACTTTTTTCTGACCGAGGCGTTGGCGCACCCACTCGGTGACTGCAATGCCGTCGCTCACCATCTGGTCCAGGGTCAGTGTGGACTCTGCTGTTTCGGGGTTACGCCCGAAGGTTTGACCGGCTCCGCGCTGGTCCCACTGCACCAGCGTAAAGTCTTTTGCCCAAGGGCCGTAGAGGTTGTGGGCGAAAGGGCTCAGCGGATTGCCGGGGCCACCATGCAAAAACAGAATGACGGGATTTCTGCAATCATCCCCATTCACCGTGACCCACTGTTCCTGGCTGCCGACCCGAACAAAACCTTGTTCAGACAGCTTGTGTGGGGTGGCGACAGTCGCGGTCGACATATTGGGTGTCACGCCGCAGCCCGGAATGGGGGATGCAGGTAACAACATCGCTTGTGTTTGCAGCGTGTCGCCCGCTTGGGCCTTGGGCAGGGCTGCGTGTGCCATCGTGGTCAGAAGCGCCAGGGCAAGCAGCGTGATGGGTAGCATTTGTCGTTTCATTGATTTTTTCCCGATGCAGTGTTGAACTGCGGGAAGTGTGGCCAAAGGAGCGCCCTCTTGCGCCCCAAATGATGATTTGAGCCGTTTGAATGTCACTCTACAGGCCTCAAGCCGTCAATTGGGATAACGAGCGCCCCCATGGACGCTGCGAAATTGCGACGGGGTCATGCCGGTGTGATTCTTGAAAACGCGGTTCAAGGAACTTTTGCTATTGAATCCGGCTGCCAGCGCCAGATCCAAAATGGTGATGTCCTGGTTTGTCTCGTCCCGCATTGCGGCCTGAAGCGCCCGGACCCGGTAACCGTTCACGTATTCCTGGAAATTGACTTCAAATGACTGGTTGATCAGTTGGGACAACTCGTGTGCCGTCAACGCCAGGTTCGCCGCCAGCTTTTCCAGACTGAGACCGCCGTGACGGTAGGCATGGTCCACCTCCATGTTGGTGGTGAGCTTGGTCAGAAAGTGTGCACGGTCGGCAGGCGTCAGCAGGCTTTGTGTGGGGCGGGGCGACTCTTGTGGCGCCAAATGGGGCGGGGGCGGGCGATAGCCGAAGGGCAAACGCATGGCGTAAAAAGCCAGGCCGTATACAAAACACGCAATCACTGCAGCACCCCAGGTATCGGATGAAACCGGAACCCGAAGCTCGAAGACTTCAGCGGCAAACACTGCGGCGGTGATGCTCAGGCCCCAGCCTAACAGCAACGTCAGCCGTCGCAAACTGCGAACCAGCTTCTGGTCGGGGGTCTGGCGATCCGCTCGCACGATCAACCGGTAACTCAGCAGCACATAAGTGCACACATGAACAGCCTTGAATGTCCCAAATACACCCAGGTACCAGGGCAGGTTGGGGCGGGGCGCCATCGTGGCCAGCTTCAAATCGGCCGACTGCAGGTAGTAAGGAGCCCAGGCCAGCAGCGCCAACAGAAACGGCAGCCCATGGGCCACGCTTCGCCGGGTGACCGGTACAGCGTGCAATAGATTCTGCAGATACAGCCACAATAGTGGGCCCACCAACAGCGGCAACGTCGCAACCGATGCAGCCAGGTGCGGATAATTCCCAAACAAACCGTTTACGCCCAGCCAGGCGTGCCCGATGAAAAGAGCAAAAAGCAGGACCAAAGTCGCCAGTAACCGGTTGGCGACTCGCAATTCGTGTTGGCTGGAGAACCACAACGATGCACTCAGGAACATGCCCTGCCCCATGGCAACCACTAGCAACAGCGAGACAGGTGAGGTGGGCACGGCTCAAAATTTTCAAATAGGAGATGCACGTCGGGCGACATCAGTCCGCAATGCCCACTTGGGGCATTCGCGTACCGGATTGTTTGGGGGGTGGAGCGCCGATTCCGGTTCGGTCGTGGATGGCCTCCATGGCTCAGATCCCGAGTCTATTCGACCGCTGACCCACATGGAATAGGGGCAAACAGCTATCAATCTAGGGGCAATTGCAGTGACCGGTGCATTACTTCAGCCGATATTTGGGGCGACGAACCAGCACGTCACTGAGCGTTGATTCATACCGGTGCGTTTTTCCCTACCCATTCCGACTTGGGTCATCATTTGTGTGATGGCGTAGGGCAAGCCACTGAAACAGTAATAATTTGACACACCATGTCGCTCCAGTTCACGCTGATTCAGGACTACCCAACCGGGCTGGATCACCTGTGGTCCGCCTTTGGCCAGCCGGATTACCCGACGCAAAAGTACCAGGCGCTGGGTTGCAGCGCGTTGCGCCTGCGGCGTTTCGAGTCGACGGCAAGAACCATTGAAGTCGAGCTGGAGCGCGATGCCCCGGTTGACCGGTCCCAATTGCCGATTTGGGCCAAGCCGCTGGTCGGACGCCTGCAGACCCTGCACCACCATACCGTCTGGCGACGCACCGACCCGGCCAAGGTCACCGCGGTACTCGATATTTCGCCAGTCGGATTTCCGGTTGAAGCACATGGCGTGGGCGTCATCACGGAAACCACGCCCGCGACGACCCGCATGGCGCTGGCCTGGCAGGTGAAATCGGTGCTGGGAGCCAAGGTCGAGCGTCTATTCGCCAACCAGTTGCGGGCCGCGCTGGACGCTGACCATGCGTTTACGCTGGGTTACCTGCTACGGCATGGCGCGTCGGCTGGGTAGCGTATGGTGGGCAACGTCAACAGCAAACGCAAGGCAGACGCTTTTCCTTCGAGACGGAAATGACCTCCGTTGAGCGCCAACGCCGTCTGAACTTCCTGTATCCCCTCCGACAGGTTGTCCACAGACTGCAGGGTTGCCTGCGCATCTGCACCACCAATTGCCAAGGTCACCTTTTCGGCCTCAGCTCCATCCGTGTTGACATGGAGCTCCATTTCAACGCCCAGCGTGCGCTGCCCGGCGGGGCGTGCCTCCAGAGACCGCATGGCATAGAAAATGGCAAACAAGGCAGCCTGCTCCATGTCGGTTTTGACACCCTGCACCTGCACCGCGCGGTCCACACTGCACCACTGCACAACGATGCCGCGGTTGCTCAGGGGCCGGCTTAGTACCCCGAGTGCTGCGTCCAGCAAATCGGAAAAGGGAATTGCCACTAGCGCTCCGCGGACTGGAGCAACCAAATCCAGCAAACTGCCCACCGATCGCACCGTGCGCGCCGTGGCGTCGCGAATCACCTTGACGTCGGCTGCCAGGTGGGGTTGATGGGCGACATCGAGTTCCATCAATTCGGAGCGCCCTGCCAAAATGGCCAACTGGTTGTTGATCTCGTGACGCAGGCAAGCCAGCAACGCCAGCATGGGATGCGCGGATGGAGCGGCCGGACCGGTCTGCGCCATGTCAGGTTCCCGGTATGAAAACATAGCCCACGTTGCGTACCGTCTTGAGAATCTGCGGGTTGGCGGGATTGGCTTCTATCTTGCGGCGCAGGCGCAGAATGCGCAAATCGATCGACCGGTCAAAGACCTCCCAACCGCGTTGGTGCGCCTGCTCCATGATGTGGTCACGCGACAACGGGCGATTGGGGTGGCGCGCAAACAGTGCCAGAAGGTCAAATTCCGAAGCCGACAGTTCGACCTCTGTTTCATCTGGCCCCCACAGCTTGCGGGCATCCACATCCAGCGTGCAGCGTCCAAAACGCACCGGCTGGGTAGCCGGGGCCACCACTGGCGTCGCAACTGTGGCGGCGGGCATCTGGCTGCGCCGCAGAACGGCACGGACGCGGGCCAAAACTTCTCGTAACTCAAAGGGTTTGGGAATGTAATCGTCGGCACCCAGTTCCAGCCCCACGATGCGGTCCACACTGTCGGCGGCGCTGGTCAGCATCACGATGCCAATGCGGGGATGGGTATCGCGCAGCCAGCGCGCCAATGAAAGGCCGTTTTCGCCGGGCATATTGACGTCCAACAGTGCGAGATCGGGCGGCTGCTGTGCAACCGCAAGTCGGGCGGTGGCCGCATCCTGCGCGCTTTGCACCTCAAAGCCGCTGCGGCCAAAGTAGTCACACAACAGGCTGCGTATTTCTGGCTCGTCATCGACCACCAGCAACCTGCTGGCCGCGATCGCAGCCTGCAGCGTTGGGCGGGAAGAATGTTGTGCAGTCATGGCCCTGTCATCATATACAGCGTGAGCCACAACTTGACGTGCTGGCTACTTCAGGTACCCCGCCAAAATGTTCATTGCCGCGACATCAGACTGCTGTTTGGCGCAGCTATTGGGTGTGCTGCTGCTGTCGACACAAGTGCCGATTCCAACCGACGGGTCGTCATAGCTGTGCTGGGCGTTGTTGAAAGCGGCGAGCGCGACGCTGGCACCGCCAGGTTGGGATTGGGCCAAGGTGGTGCGGGTGGTGCAGGACTGAATGGAAACGGTACTGTCCGCAGTGCCGTGGAGCATTTGCAGGGGGGCGTAGCTGGCCCATTTGCTGCCAGACAAGCCGCCCCAGCAGGAAGCGGGCTTGCCATTTTTTTGCGTGCCGCACTGGTTGTCTGCGAGGCCACATCCGGCGTAGAAGGCAATTCCGACTTTGAGCGGCGTGCTACTGGCATAGGGGTTGACGATCGTGGTATCCACGGGGTTGGTGGTCGCCAGGGTCGCGACCACCGTGCTGCCGCCATTGGACCAGCCCAAAACGCCGACTTTGCTGGCATTGATGTAGGGCAAGGTGGACAAATGTGCGTAGGCGGCACTGGCGTCTTTGGGGCGGTCGAAAATTTCAGAGACCCCCACGCCAGCGCCATTGCCACATTGATTGGCCGCACCGCGCGGGGTGTAGCTATCAACCAGCAAGGCAACATAACCTGCCGCCACCAGCCGGTCGCCCCACTCACGGTAGATGCTGCTGACGGTGCCGTTGGCGTTGTAAATGCCCGCACAGCCGTGCAGCATGATGACGGCCGGCAGTGCTGCGTCTGG
Organism: uncultured Rhodoferax sp.; assembly: GCA_964569855.1. GTDB lineage: Bacteria > Pseudomonadota > Gammaproteobacteria > Burkholderiales > Burkholderiaceae_C > Allorhodoferax. The sequence goes on along the minus strand of CAZMXB010000087.1, from coordinate 5,015 downwards.
CGGGGTGGCCGGGGAGAACAGTTTTCCGGGCACAGCATGTCCGTCGGCGTTACTGAAACTCACATCGGTGGGGGTGACATCCCACGCGAATGCAGAGTGGTTCAGGCTCGCCAGCAGCAAGCCACCGAGCAAGACTGATGCGCGAGTAATTTTGGAGAAGCAGGTCATGTTGGTTTCTTTCAATTGAAGTGTTGTCGAGGGGGCTGCTTTGTGAACTTCCAGATGGAATGTTTTGCAGCACGGACGGTAGTTTCTGCCCCGCACGTTTCGGCCGCGTTTCGGTCAAGGGGGACTTTTGTTTCAAATGTTTCAGGTCGGCCTTTGGCTGGCCTGTGGCGTTGTCTGAACGACAGACTGGGTTGGTAACGCCCAATCAAGCTCCATAAAGGCCGCCCGTGTGCCGCGGTTCGCGCGAAGTACCAACTGATTTACCAGCCCCATGACAAAAGCCATAGCTCACTTTCTTCGGTCCTTACTCTCTTGCCTGGTCGCCTCAACGCTGGCAGTTGTGGTGAACTCTGGAGTTGCCCATGCCGGGGAACTGGTCAAGGTGCCCACACGGGCCGACATAAAAACAACCGTTTTCTGGCAAGCGACAGACGGTGCAACTGCAACGCTTTTTGTTTTTCCAGGCGGTGGTGGAGGCTTTGGCAAGGTCGAAAATGGCTGGCCATCCAGCAATAACTTCCTGGTGCGCACTTCGAGGCTCTGGGCCGCCGAAGGATTCAATATCGCGATTTTCGGGCGCCCAAGTGATTCTGATGAGTTGGGATATGAAGACCGAATCTCCGATAGTCACATACAAGACGTCAAAGGCGTGCTTGAGTGGGTCAAGTCAAAAAGCCCAGCGCCAATATGGGTGATCGGAACCAGCCGGGGAACAATCAGCACCGCCTCCATGCTGATCCACATCGAAGACAGGCAGATCGCCGGCGGCGTGGTCAGTTCCAGTGTGGTGTCGTACAAGAAGGCGGGGGCTTTACCCAAGCAAGAACTCCAGATGATCAAGGTTCCAGTGCTGGTCTATCACCACGAGCGAGATGCATGTGAGCTTTGCAGACCCTACGAAGTGCCGAGCATCCTGAGTGCTTTGAAGGCAAGCCCCGTCAAGAAATTGATGATGGTCTCGGGTGGTTCAAATCCAACCGGTTCGCCCTGTGAAGGCAACCATTGGCATGGATTCATCGGCATGGAACAGCAGGCGGTTGCTGAGATTAGCGCCTGGATCAAGAAGCCTGTTAACTAAATGCAGAAGGGCCGCCAAAAGAAGTTTGGCAGCCCGCCCTTGCTCAGTGCCTACTGATAACTGTGAACCAGCCCAATGCGGCCGCCATTGCGGTTGCTATACCAAACTTCAAGATCGCCACTGGTCTTGCTGCCAACCGTGGCGGGCTTGGCCGTGATCGGCGCAACCGACCGCAGGCTGCTGGATCCAGGGTAATTTGAGATGTACGAGCGTTGCGCAGGGTAGAAGGTGCCCGTTGGATTGCTGCTCAGTGGACCTTCGTAATATTCACCGAGTTCGCTCACCCGAAAGGCGCTGCCATCCGGCGGTATCGGGGCCGTCCACTGGACATCGACTTGTCCGGACGCACCGCCGCGCAGCAGGCTGGCCAGTCCGGCGATGGTCGGATTCATGCTGGTGATGGCCGGGTATTTGGCAGTCATGTCACTGCCAATGGCCATGCTTGCAAAGCTGAAGGGCAACTGGGGCAGGTCTGAGGTGTACGTCGCCACAGGTGTCTTTCCGGCGTGCCCATTCACTGTCTTCCAACCGTCATCGTTGTAGAGCGCGACGGTATAGCGGCCGCCGAAACCGTAGCCATTGAAACTGCTGTCAGCAGACATCAGCAACGACAGTGTCGTGCTGGCACTGGTCGTGTAGGTGTAGCCGTAAGACCACCCTCCGGCGCCTTGCCCGGCGCAATCAGCCAACGCCGCCGGCGGAGCGGAACTGGCAGCCGTTCTGCAGGTCCGGAAAGTATCGGTGTCCAGCCAGTTGGTAAAGTTGCCGCGTTTGCCGGCCATCAGCGTATCACTTCGGAGAATACGCGGCGACAGAAGCTTGAGCGAGAAGGGAATGACCGTCGTTCCGCTGTTCGTAGTTGGGCCAGCGCCAGTCACAATGGCATAGGTTGCTATGCCCGCCGGGTCTTTCACGGCAAACGCAATCTCGCGGCGAACTTGTGTCGACGTCAAGCTGCCATCGCTCAGTTTGTAATTGCGATAAATCAGATTGCGACCCAGCGCGGTAAAGGCCGCCCGTTGCCGGTTGCCAAACCACCGCAGGTTGTTGCCGGTCTGTGGTGTGAGGCAGCTTCCGCTGGAACTGCCGGATATCAGGGTATTCAAAACGGCTGAATCGGTCGTGCCGTCGCTGTAAGACACGTCGTATTGGATATCCATTTCCCGGCGCGAACTGCCATCGGTGTTGATGCTCGAGCGGACTGCAAGAATGGTCGGGTTGATGCGCCTTGCGCCCACCCGGTACGCGCTGTCGCCTCTCCAGTCGGCAAGGTCGGCGTTAATGGTCGCAATGTCCATGGCTTTGCTGTAGCCGTCCTTGAGGTAACAGCCGTCGGAGAGTGATGTTGCAGCCGTTCCATCGGCCGGTACCCCCTTTGCCCATAACGCGTCGAATTCGGCTAGGAACGTGGTGACCTCCTGCAACTCGGTACCCAGACTCCCAGGCGGGGTTTGACCACACTCGGCCGGGTAAACAAAGCAGGAAAATTGTGTCACCGACCCCAGTGCCTGCAACTGATTGGCAGTGAGCGGCCCCAGCAGGTACAGCTTTTCGTCGGCAATTGCCAGAAAATTACCGTTGTCGTAACGCCTGAAAACATAGGGAGGAAAATCCTCGGTGACCGGGTGACCAGTGAAAAAAGGGCTGTAGGTCTTCTCGGCCCAATCAAACAGCGCATTGGCATCGGGCGTGCGTGCTTGCACCAGACCCCATGGGGCGACCATGGCACCCGCCAGCAAAACCGTGCGCATCAAACCACCACTAACGGAACGAACTTTCATGACTTTTTTCCTTTGTCGATAGCCATTCAGACTTCACTCACCGCCTGTTGACAGCGCCCGGCCAATCCCCGTCGCCAAAATGACATATTGCCAAAACCGGCGAATCGCTGTCGAGAAGCCGAGTGCCCTTCATAATAGTCCCACGTCCCGGTCTTTTTCCTTACATTTTGCTGCCGGGCGAGCCCTGTGCAATTCCTACGGTTCATCTTCCTTATCACTGTCTTCAGCACCGCCCTTGGCGCCGCCGATCAGCGCGAGGAAGGACTGGCTGCCTGCGCAAGCTTGCCACAGCCGCACGAGCGCAAGGCTTGCGAGGCCAATGTGAATCGCATGGCGCATTGCATCGGATTGGAACCAGATCAACGCAGACAGTGCATTCGCGAGACGAGAGCACCTGCGCAACCGCCTGACCGGTGTGCGGCGGCCAGGAACAAAGAGCGCTGTGAAAGGAATCAGGCGACGGCTGAGGTTTGCAACCACGAGTCAGGCCATGCACGGGCTGAATGTGAACGCGAGCAGCGGCCGGTGACGGTGCCAAGCTGCAACCATTCCAGCGCCGGTCGTCAAATGGAATGCGAACTGTACCGTGAGGCTGCCCAGGCTTGTTCGCGGGAACGCGGGGAGGCCGCGCGGGACTGCATCGATGCCCGATGGGTGGTCAAGCTCCTGAAGGTGCATTTCAATCCGCTGGACTGTGCTACCGAGCCACGGCTGCCCAGCCTGGATGCCCGCTGCGCTGCCCGTCAGCGCGTGTTGCGCGCCTGTGCCGGGCTAGCCGAAACCGAACGCCGACAGTGTCGGCTGAAGTACTTGCACCTCCAATTGGAACCGCTGGACTGCGGTTTGGCAACCGACCATCGCGGAAGTTGCCTGTTTCACAACAGCCAGCTTGCCTTATGCAGAGGAATGGAAGGCCCGGCATTGGATGGGTGCGTGTCAAATGCAGCAACCCAGCGCAGCAGCGCGGCCATTGACTGCGCGCTGCGTGATCTCAATCCGGTCGAAAAGCGCTATTGCAATGCTTACGACCAAGCGCTGGCGGTTTGCATGGGTCATTTCAACAACGTTTTGCCGTTTCGCTCGTGCGTGGACGATGCCATTCCCAGTGTCCTGAAGCTGGCGGCGATAGCGGCCGGAATGCGTCGCATCGGACCGGTGCATTGAGGTCGGGCGGCGCAAATCGCGCTGCAGCGGAAATCGTGAGGGTTTTTACGCGGGTTGGGGACGACCAAAGCCTTCATACTGGCCTTGCTGCGTTAGAAATGCCGATCCGTAAAACGCAGACTATTGGCAACGGTGTACGCCTTATCCGTCATGGTGGTTTGTCGTAGAAATACGAGGCGGGATTGGAAATTCATAAAAAATGAAGGGATTTCCCATGCTGATACCCCCGGTCAAAAATTTGACAAGAGGCTTGTGGAGTGTCTTTTTCGCAGCCTTGTGGTGGACCTGCATGCCGGCTTATGCCGCAGGCCCTGATCTCAGTGCGGTGAAGGTGTGTACCGTGAACGGGGCGCAGTCCGTCCTCTGCACCGTCACCATCACCAACATCGGTAGCGTGCCATCGGTGGCTCCGATGAGTCTGACGGATCTGGTTACAGGAAGCGCCAGTATCAACCTGACCGGGGTGGGAGGCACCCTTCCGGTGTCCTGCACACCCGGCGCTCAGCTGATCAACAATGTCCCGATCAATTGCGGGATCAATACCTCGCTGGCGGCAGGTGCTTCGGGCGATGTTCTGTTCAGCTTCACCATGCCGCAAGGGGGCACCTTTACAAATTGCGTGAGTGTCTCGCAGGCCCAAAATTCCATGACGCCGGGTGATCCCGACTCGAGCAACAACACGAATATCTGCACAACGACTACGGTCTCACCTCCTGCGCCAACAACCGGCAGCATCACCATCGTGAAGGATGCCCAGCCCAACGACGCTCAGGACTTCGCCTTCACGCCCAGCCAGGCCACCATGCCGCAGTTCCTGCTCGATG
>CAZMXB010000086.1:15015-18029 GCA_964569855.1 uncultured Rhodoferax sp. | reverse complement strand
TTATACCTCATGGAATCTGTCTCAAAATCGCCTTCCATCGACTTCTCCAGCTTGCGGCGCATCAGGAGCTTCATGCCCTCGGGTGCGTCGGTCTGGATGAACCAGGAGGTCGTCGAAGTGATACGCGACAGGTTTGCCTGGCCCTTCGGCAGCAGCCCCATGGACTTCACGGGGTTGATGTCGTTGTTGGCCGTGCCGGCGCGCAGCGCCGACTTGAGCAGGACTTCCGCCTGGAAGACGTTGCTCGGGCCGGTGACGATCTGCGTCGGGGTGAGCCGGATGCGCTTGCCGTTGTTGTCGACGGCGTTGCGAATCTGGATCAGCATCTGCTCCAAGCTCGTCTGCGACAGGTTCGCCGCAGTGGTGAGCTGGTTGGAGAAAGTACCGTTCGCGATCGGGTGGGCGGTGCTGACGAGGCTCACGCCGTCGCCGCCGACGTAGGAGCCGTTGAAGGCGCGGTTGAGGACATTGGCGCACAGCGTCTCCTTCGTCTCGATCAGCGACTGCGCCAGATGGCGCGCGTAGGTCTGACCGATGCGAATGTGATCGCCGTCCTCGACAAGAACCTTGGTCAGCGCGAAGGCGAGACCGTAGACCTTATAGAGATAACGCTGAATGAACAGCACGCCGCCCGACTGGTAGGTGACCGGCATGCCGTCGGGAAGCTCGGGCGCCGCCGAGAAGCCGTACAGGACGGGCTCTTCGTGGTACGCACGGGCGATACCCGTCGATTCGCGGAAAACCTGCGACCACTCGTCGGCCCGCTGATCGTAGATGCCGTTGAACTCTTCGTTCAGGATCGGCTCAACTATCGATCTGAACTGAGTACTGTTCATAGGGACAGCCATGACTCAAATCCTCCCTTAGAACGCGGCCACGTCAGCGACCAACTGGTGTTCGCTGATACGGACTTGGGCGATGATGTAGGTGTCGCCCCAAGCGTTATCCGGTCCCGGCGTGATGCCGAGAAGCTGGAAGGTCGCGTTGGTGGCAGACGAAGCAACATCGAGCATCTGCGTCGAGATACCGGCGGTGTTGCCCGAGGCGGCGGTGAAGTCGTACTGCTTGCCAATATCAGCCACGGCCAGGGCAGCGTTGCTCTGGATTTCGTAGATGATGGACGGATCGCGCGTGACGTAGGCGACAATGTCGGTGCCGGCGACGCTGGCAGTCCATTTGTTGCTGAACTGCGGGCGGCCATTGGTATCGACGTACTGAACACCCATGAAGGTGCCGAGAGTACGATCGCCGACAGCAGCGGCCTCGATGGTGCCGTTGGTGCCGAGCTTTACGGGCTGGTTGGCGTAGATGGTCGTCGCGTAGCCGGTGGCGATGCTATACGCCACCGGACGCAGGGTGCCGCTCGGGCTGTACGCTGGCTGCAACCCAAAAGGTGCGGAAGTCGAAGACATTGCATGCTCCTGTGAAGGAGGTTGCGAGTTGCCTTCGGTCGGGGGCTAGGCGGGTTTAGTCGGCAAAGACCCCGCGCGAAGGCGCGGAGCGATGCAGCTCGGACGTACCGTCACCTTCGATCACCTTCGCGCCTTGGCTTTCCGCCTGCTCGCGAATGATGTCGATCATTCGGCCGAGCGATTCCTCGTCGCGTGCCGGCGCATCGTGGTGCGCCTCCTGCATGAACTTCCGATAGAGGTTCAGGCTAATCTTGGCAGCGATCATCTCGTTTACCGCCACGCACCCAGCGTAATCGCCGGTCTTCTGCGAGGTGTATTCGAGGCCCGGCACTTCGTCGGCGCGAAGAAGCTCGTAGCCGAGCCGCAGGCGCTTCTGGATGGTGTCGGACTGGTGAGTAGTGGATAGCCAGCACAGATGATAGCCTGGGATGTCCGGCAGATCAGGTAGCGCATCGTTGTACATGGTCATGCGGAACATTTCGAGCCGGTCGTCTTCGGTTATCTCGCGGTTCTCGGTGACCTCACGGTCCTGAGTACGGCGCGAGCCGCGCTGACCTACCACATCGTCCCTGCCAAGGCGTTCGTCGTCAGTAGCCATGTGTCTCACCCCTTGCTCGGCGAGCCGTTTGCACGGTCGTAGTCCTGAAACGCCTTGATCATCTTGGTCCGTGCGACGGGATCGTCCCACTTACCGGCGTCCTTGATAGCCTGTACTCGTTCTGCTGACAAGGGGATGCCTTTCTTCGTTGTGGCGGGGGCGTGTTGCCGGCCCATGCCAGTCGGCGGCGGTTCAGTGGGAGTGCGCTTCGTGGGTGCGTTGAGCATGCCCTGTTCGTCGAGAGCGTTGGTCACGCGGCGGCTGAGTTCCTGCCAGTATGTCTGCGTTTTCGGGTCGTAGCCCTCGGCGGCGATCTGTTGGTCGATGGCGCGGGTGAGCATCGAAGCAGGCTCGCGGCCATCGGGCTTGAACCACGGATTCGACTGCTGCCACTGGCTCGCTAGGCGGGCGACTTCCGGGTGCGGAGCCGTCGGCTGCGGCGTCTGCGCGACGGGCTTCACCTGCCCACGCAGTTCCGCCGCACGGGCGAGGGCTTGCTCGCGGATGGACAGCGCGCGCACCGCATTTTCGCCGTTGCCCGCCTCGATAGCCTCGCCGTGCAGGCGCAGGGCCGTCTCGGCATCGGCTTCGGCCTGCGCAAGCTGGCTCTGGAGCGCGGTCTGCATCGAGGACGTCTGCGTGCCCTCAAGCTGCTGCAAGCGCTGCATCAGGTTGGGGACGAGGGAGCGCAGTTCCTGAAGTTCGGCCTCGGTGCGCAGCCGAGCCTGCTTGCGCATCTCGTTCTTCTCGCGCCGCTCCTTGCGACGCTTGATCTGCTTCTCGGTCAGCCCGTCTTCGCCGTCCTCGGATTCGCCGAGGCGCGCGTCCTCGTCATCATCCTCGTCCTCGGCCGGAACCTCGGGCTCCGCTGGAGCAATCGGCGTGTCGGCCTGCGGCGTATCGACAATGGTTATGTCGGCTTCGTCGATGATGTCGTCGTCGTCTTTGTCGGTCAGCACTTCGGCCATGTTCCCCGCTCCTTCGGTGTTAGATGAAAGACTTCA
>CAZMXB010000086.1:5493-15005 GCA_964569855.1 uncultured Rhodoferax sp. | reverse complement strand
GGGATGCGCCCTAGGAGATCGTGATCCGCGAACATCGCGAAAATGATCTCCTCCTTGTCATCCCCCTCGCCGTGCGTGACGCTCCAGCGGTCCCCGCCGTGTTTCGGTACGCGCACGAAGGTGTTGGGGAGTGCCCACCGGCCTTCGGGCCATGTCTCGCGCGTGTTGCGGTTGCAGAAAGCGAGGGGGCCGATCGCGATGACCTTGGCCACCTGTTCGTTCCACCGCTCGGTTTCCTTGGTCTCGGCTGTCAAGAATACACCACCCTTCGTCTTGCTCTTGGGCTTGCGAAGTTGGACGAGGACGCGCGACCCGTAGGGCTCGATGTTCGGATCGACCTCGGGGAATGCCTCTTCCATGCTGCCGTACTTGAAATTCACCTGGTTCAGCGCAAACGCTGTGCTCATCTTTCGCTCCTTACAGATCGCTGTCCTTGCTCTCGCGATCGGCCAGCCGCTCCTTGATCTTGTCGGCCAGCATGTCGAAGGCGTTGTAGACCCCGACCATGCGACCATACTCGTACTCGGTGGGGGCGATCGGCGTCTTCAACGCCTGATGCGCCACCACCGACTTCAAATCGTCGATCAGGCCGAAGACGTCTTCGACCCTCACCAGCGCGTTGACTTTCCGCCGCCAACATCGGGCTTCTTGCCCTCAGCCAGCAGGTGATGCTGGCGCGTGTTCTGCGGCGTGGTGACCGGCGGCGTGCCGCTCGGCTTCGGGCTGGCTGCGTTATTCTCCGCCATCGGTCTTCTCCTCAGTCTTGGGCTTCTGGCCCGTCTGCAATTGCTTCGCGCGGGTATTGTCGTGCTCGGGCGCTTCGGCCAGCTCGGGCGCCGGTTCCTTGGTCTTTGCGGTGGTCATTCTGCATTCTCCTTAACAATGGCGCTAAGCGAGACGAGGGCCACCGCGCAATCGGATCGATTTCCCTCGGTCCACGTACCGCCGTGGTTGCTCAGCGCCCTCGTCAAGATTTCGATTGCGATGCGGACCTGCGAAAGTCCCTTGCGGTCGTCGCTCACGCTGCGCTCTCCTGCGAAAGCCGTTCGCGCAGCGCGTAACCCATCAGAGGCCAAAGCTGGCGAACCGCGTCCCCGTAGGCCAGTTTGCGGCCGAGTTCAGCATCGAAGTTATCCGCGCTCGCCGGTGCGCTCTTGCCGACCAGCGTGAAGCCGTTGCGCACCGTGAGAATGCAGATGGTGAGCAACTTTGCGGCGGGATGGGTCGGGATGCCGATGGCGTCCCCAGCCTCGCCGGCAGTGAAGTAAGCTTGTGTCGCGATATTCGCCTCCAGATCGGCTAGCGACACGCGCGGCGCCGTTCGGCCTTCTGCGCATTCGGCCTCGGTGGCTTTCAGAGATTCGGTGCTCATATCTTCGCTCCTTACGGGGTCGGGTTAGCGTTCAGCGCTGCGTGCCGCCCCATCTCGGCAATCGTCAGGGCCGTTTCATTATCGGCATCATTCATCCGCGTGTCAGCCGCGTTGTCCTCGGTGCTCTCCTGCAAGCCGGCGGCGATCTTCGCCCGCTCGGCCTGTGCCTTAGCCTCGATCTTGGCCTGCTCCAGCGCCATGTCGTCGGAGTGCTCCTGCGCGTCGAGTTGCACGCGCTGCTGGTCGACCGCACCCTGCGCCTGGATGCGCTGGCCCTCGTTCTGAACGCGCTGCTGCTCGATCTGGATGAGCGGGTCCTGCGCCTGCGGAGAGAGTTGCTGGAGGGCCTGTTGCGCCTGCTGGATGATCGGCGGCAATTCGCCGAACATCTGCTGGCCTTCGTTGATCGCGATCTGGCTGGCCGAGGCCAGCATGCGGTCGAGCGTCTGCCGGGTCTCGCTGTCCGCCTTCTCGTCATTCAACTGGCGCATAAAGGTGCCGAGGTCGATGCCCAGGGCGTCGCTCGCCTCGCGGAACACCGCCGATGCGTACCACATGGCGATGTGCTCCTTCAGGTGTCCGAGGATCACGGGCAGAAAAGCCGGCGCGATCAGCGCGAACATGCCGAAGGTCGGCGACTGCATGAAGGCCAGATGGGTCGCGAGATGCGCCACGTTCTCGTTGACCGCGTTCTGTTCCTTGGGCGTGAGCGCGGGTGACAGCAGGTCGGCGCCGTGCGGTATCTTGAGCGTGCGAAGCGCCCATTCCTCGACTTTGCGAGGGTCATAGATGCCGAGGTCGCGCGTCGCCTGCTCGCGGGCGATGACGGTCTGCACCTGCGCGATACGCTGGACGTCGCCGAACACGTTGGGGTCGCTGACCGGCACGACGTCGAGGGGGCCGAGGAAGTCCTCGCGTGACGCCAGAACCTCGCCCGCCTCGCGCTCAAGGTCCTCGTCGTCAAGGTAGGTCGCGTTGAGCCGGTGGAGGATGCGCAACGTGCGCGCCATGGCGTCGTGCAGACGTCCGTGGATGGCGCTGAAAGTCGACATGCCCTGCTCGATGCGGGCAAACATGGTGCCGACAGGAACGTCGGCCTGCATGTCGGCAAGGTCGTCCATGGACGTCCGCACGACGGTCTCGCCTGCATCCACGAGAAAGCCGAGCAACTGGAAAAGGACCGGCGACGGCGGATTGAACGGCATCGGCATCGCGATCTTGCGGATGTCGTTGACGTTGAAGCCGCCCTCGATCTCGACGACCTGCGTGGGCTGGACGTTGAGGCTCTGACCACCGATCTTGCCGCCTTTGAGCTTGAGCATGGTAGCGGCGTTGTTGATGTGGGCGCTGTCGAGAAGCGCGCGCAGTGTGCCCGTGGCAGCGCCGGACAGGCCACCGATCAGGTGCGGCAGGCCGATGGGGTAGGCGCCGCGCCACGGGATGAACGGCCATTCGGAGAAGTGCTGAAGCTCTTCCTTGCGAGGGTCCTCCTCGTCCCAGTTGCGGTATATCGAGAGAACCTTGCCGGTGATCTGGTCGATCGTGACGACATAAGGCGCGATGTCACCCTCAATCGTCGCCGACGTGTAGACCTCGAAGACCGTGCGCAGGCCGTCCTCGTTGAAAGCCGACGCCGTGCGGCCCTCGATCCGGTCATTTGCCCTGCCCGCCTGCGACGGGTCCGGAATCATGCTTGCGGCCACGAGGTCGACGTCTCGGTACATGCCTGAAGCGACGCGCTTCTCGTATTCCAGCGCTGTCAGGTACTGGACGTGTGTCCGACGCTCGGCGGTGTAGAAATTCGTCGCCGCGTAGGGCAGGTACATCTCGTCTATGCCGACGAAGAGGAACTGCGGCCGGTTGCGCCGCTTCTCCCAGCTGATCTTGAGGTACTGCGCGCCGCCGAGGGGCACCTGCGTCATCAACTGCTCAAGCTCGGCGCGGAACTCGGAGCACTGGACGGTAAGCTGCCAGTTGAGCAGCGACGTCTTGCGCTGAGCCTTGGCGATCTTGGCTACATCGACTTTGCCGGGGATAGAATCCTTGACCGGGCCGGCGGGCGGGAAAAGTTCCTTCATCGCGCGCGACGAGAACTCGACGCACGCCTTGGTCAGGCCAGGGTGAACGACCTTCGACGCGCCGCTGAACTGTGCCCCGCCGGGGGCCTCGTCGCCGAGACCCGTGCGCTTGAGGCCCATCGCGTACTGCTCGTCGCGCTTGCTGCGCGCCTCACGATCACGTTCGATCGCTTCGAGGAGGCCAGTGGCCAGTTGGTTCAGTTCGTCTTCTGGGAAGGTTTCCGCCAGATTGGCGCGAAAGTCGATGTCGTCCTGCGGCTCGTCGATCTCGACGTAGGTGCCCTCTTCGGTATCGTCTTCGGGCTGCGTTGCCACTGCGTTAGGTCCCCCGTGGAATGCGTCTAGGTATCAGGGGTCCGGCCTGATTGCAATCGGATCGCCCGTCAACAGTTGTAAGGGTTCTCGTAACCGTTCGCGAGTGACGCCTGGATGGCATCCTCGGCCTCCCGCTCGCGCTCCCGGCCACGCTTTTCGTGCTGCGCTTCAGGGGCGAAGGATAGCAGGTTCTTATCCATGCACAGGCGCAAAGCCTGCGTGGTAACGTCGACAAAATCGTCGTGCTTGATCGACCCTGAGCCGGCAAATGTCGTTAACTGGTCTACCAGGGGCTCGCACCATGTCCGGGGTTTGCCCGGCGTTCGGTCGCTCTCGGGCAGCCATACCCGCTTCTGAGAGAACAAGGGCGAGACTACGTGGAGGCGTGAAAGTTTGTCTGCCCGGCCGGGATTATACGGGAACGTCTCGAGACCCGTGGCCGCAAGGGCTTGGCGAAGCGAGATGCCGCTGCCCTTCTCCTCGACCAGAATTATGTCCGGCTTGCGCCCTGACCCGAGGGGTCTGCTAGACCCGAACAGAGGCTGGACGAGGGCAGTATCACCATCGTCGCCGTAGCTCTTGGCCGCTTCTTTCTTCACGCGCCGCACAAGGTCGGGGAACCCGAGGTAGGCCTGCCAGCAGTCCAACAGTATTATGTTGGTGCGCTTCTCGTGCTCGAAGACGCCGAAGACGCCGCAAGCGGTGGGGTCGGGGTCGCCCCGCTTGTCGAGGGTCTTCTCGGTAAAGGCTGTGTCGAGTCTCATCACGATCCACTGGAACGCCGGAAGCGCCTTGGCCGAAGGCCAGAGACGCAGCCACGACTGACGGATGATGCCAGCCTCAGTCGGGTCGATCAGTTCACCGTGAATCTCCTGCCGACCGAGGCGCGTGCCCTCGTGCTCGGCGATCTTCTCCAAGAACTTCGGGCTCAAGTTAGCTTTGTTCTCGTAAGTAGAGGCCCTTACGATTATGCGCCCCTTGCGCGGTGCTGTAAGTTTTCGTATGAGCGGGATGGGCTTCGGGGTAGAAGTCCAAATAAAACGTGGGTTGTCGCCTATGCGAAGACCGAACATAAACATATCGAACACGTCTTCGGCGTCAGGGCCCCACGCTGCAACCTCATCCATCCAGCCAGCGGCATTTTCAGGCCCGCGCAAACGCTCGGGTTTTTCTGCTGAAAACCCACGGATGATCCCGCCGTTCTTTAACGTTAGTACAAGTTCCGAGCGGTTGTAGTTATCGACTATTTCGGGAGGGGCCAGTGTGACGAGGCCGGACACCCCCTCGAAGCACGTATGCTTGACGTCCGCCTGCGTCGGCGCAATCACGCAGCGGGGTAGCGCCTTCGGGTCCTCCCATGCATCCTTGAGCAGCCACTCGGCGCCCATGCGCGTGTTGTGGGTCGGAATCATACCCTCGCCGCACAGGTACATGCTGTTCGGGCTGTCGACGGTGATGCACCTCATCGGCCGGGGTTCGATCTCCTCAAACTTCGTGATCATCCGATGTTTATTACGGAGCGCCTGCGCCGCTGGGGGCTGCCACGCGGCGGCTTTGCGCGGCAACGAGAACGGCTGGTAGGTTGGCCGCCACGTCACCCGGTACTTAGGCCCGCAATCTTTGCCGTTGAGCTTGGCGCAGCCTTCCGCGAGTACGGGCTTCTGCCCGAGGGATCGCGCAAGCTCAACGACGCCCTCCGCCAGTTGCTTGTCCGTGGAGCAGAACTCGATGCGCCCCGTCTTAACCGCACAGTGGCCATCGCTGTCAAGGAGACCGGCCAGCATCGCGCGTCGTTGCTCGGCCGAAGCGCGCAGATAGCGCGCGGGGACGTGCTTGTTGCTGAGGACGCCAAGCGCCTTGAGACAATGCTGCAGGCCACCCGCACGAAAATCGCGGTCTGGCATACTTGGGCTTCGGGTTACCGCGAATCCGAGCGCCGCAAAGCGAGCTTCAACCTCGACGACATCTTCGTCGTGACAGGAGATTCGGCTGTCGGTAGCGGTGCCGTTCCCGAGCCAGTAGCCGAGCGCCCAGGGGTCGAAAACGTCGATTTCAGGTAATTGTAGGTCGCCGCAAACCGGGACGCAGTGGTTCGTGTCGCCGCGCGAGGCATGGGTGAAAGTGTCGATAATTCGCTGCGTCGTGCGGATTTCGGGGCCGCAGAACCCGACTATGCCGCCCTTAGCGTGGTAAAGCGCCTGCCGATAAGCAGGCCAGTTTGCCGGGAAGTCGTCAATACCCTTATCGTGCCGCAGATATTGCTTCCGGTCTCGGTGCGTCCAGGTAACCCACTGGTGGTCCGCGCAGGCATCGACCGTCGTGCCGTCGCTGAATGTCAGACGGTACGCTTTGGTGGGCATGTCGTCAAACGTAGCCACTACCTGGCACGGTTTGCCGTTTTCGGCGAAAACTTCGTCTCCGACCGCGAGTTTTCCGATTTCGCACCAACCGGCGGGTACGGGGATGAGCGTGCGCATATCAAGCAGTTTACCAAAGCCGCGCCCGGATTGCACGCCAAATTCGCTCCAAGGCTCACTTGGGTCTTCGGTCAGTGCCTTGGACTTGGCCGGGTCGTCGTTGATCTTGGCCAGCCAGCCCGACTGTTCCGACGGCTCAGGGGGCAACTGCGACAGGCGCGCCGTCGACGACCACTCGACCTGATGCTTGAGATAGGCCGCGTGCGCTGGCGACAGCAGCGCCAGTTGCTTCTCGATGTCGTGGGGGAGGCCGTTCACTTCCTCGACCCCACGAGGTCATACTCGTCCTCGGCGGAGGCCTCTTCGACCGTCACGACCTCCACCGCATCGTGCTCGATCAGCGCCATGGCCGCCTCCCCGCCGCTCTGCCGCATCTGCGACACGGCGGCCGAGATGGACTTGACGAGGTTAAGCTGCAGGATGTTGGTCGTCTGGCCGCCGTCGCCCTTGTCCTCGGCCCACCCGAGTTTACGCCCGCGCGTCTTCAAGAAGAACGTCATGGCGGTGACATCGCCCTTGAGCGCCTTGGCGTAGAGGCTCTCGGCGACGCGGGCGACGCCGCGCTCCTCGGCCTCCGCCAGTTCGATCCCGTAGTGCAGCGTCAGCGTCGGGACCGATATGCCGAGTTCATTCGCGATGATCTGGCGGGCGGTGCCGATCTCGGCCCAGGTACGGACCTTGAGCTTGCTGACCTTCGTCGGCACGTGCTTCGTGATCCGACGGCTCGGCAGGTAGAGTTTACGTGGTCGTCCCATGCGGGGAGAATATGGGATTTGCAGGGGAGTTGCAAGTGGGCGACGCCGACCGGGAACCCCCAATCCAAAACGTCGCCCAGTAGCAGCCGGAGCCGCTCCAACGCTGTGCAGCAAGGGTTGGCTTATCGCGTTTGGCAGGTGGTTGCAAGTGCTGCTTAAGTGCGGAGGCAATTGGCTGGAAAGCCCCGTGGCGGGTGGTTTTTAGGGTGTTGCTCTGCGTGTGTCGGTGTGTTGCAAGTGATGATTGCAATGTCCAAATGGCACAGCGCAAAAATTTGGGTGTGGGCAGTGGAGCCTCACGCCACCCGCTCCCCGCCATTCAGCCCCCCCCCCCCCCCCGCCCCCCCCCCCCCCCCCCCCCCCCCCCCCCGGCGCCCGCGCGCCGACGCCCGGGGGCCCCCGCGGTTTGGGCCCCCCCCCCCCCCCCCCCCCCCCCCCCGTCCCGGCCTACCTGCCACCCGCCCCACCCCCTCGCGGTCGGCGGCGCGCGAAGCTCGAGGCGCCCTGGCGTTGAGCGCCTCGCTCCAAGCCTCACGCCCTCCGCTTCAGCTGGTTGATCCAGAAGTCACGCTCGCCCCTCAGCATCTGGCCTACAGGCGACGAGGCAGCGAAGCTCTTGATCGTGCGCTTCAGGTTATCCAGTTCATCGTGCGCAATCTCGATGCCGTGCTTGCGGAACATCTGGCGCCCCTCGCGGATACCCTCGAGGTATTCTTCGCTCACCGTCTGGCTCATACCGAATCACTCCTCATTGCGTTGCCTCGTCCTTATGGCCCATCGCCGCACGCATTGCAAGCGATGATTGCCATTCATTTAGTGCTTGCAAGGGGTGATTGCATTGGGTATTGATTGGTCATCGACAAGCAAGGAGTGATTCGAAATGCACGCCAACAACGACCAGATCGCCGCCGACTACTTCCCCGGCACGAAGCGCGACCCGCGCAACTGGGTGCGCATCTACCGCATCGACAATGGCCACCGCTCGACGGTGTGGGAAGGCCCCTGCGAGGGTAAGCGCGATGCACGCAAGATCGCCCTCCAGTTCGACGCTACGCCTTGGAACTTCTAAGGCGCTAGCCCTACCAGCCCCGCCGTTCGCGGCGGGGCGCGTATACAAGGAGTGATTCGAAATGACGCACGACGGCAAGTTCATCGTTACCGAGTATAGCTTCGGCAAGTTCCTCGCCCCGATCGCCGTTGAAGCCGAGGACGGCCCATCCGCGATCTGCAAGGCTCTCGGCATCTTGGTCCTTCCCTTCGGGTACGTCCACGAAGGCGACCACATGGATTGCCACGCTCAGTTTTCGAGCCACGGCAAAACCGGGGCGCACGCGCACCGCGCCTAACCTCACCAGCCCAAAGCCTCACAGGCCCGCCTAGCACCCAGCTAGGCGGGCCTTTTGCTGTGCCCTAGTCGAACACGAAGTGGGTCGCGGTCATGCGGCAGCCGGGCGGGAGGGCTTTGCGTAGCAGCGGACTCTGCACAGCCCACTGAGCTTCGTACGGCGTCATGCTGGCGCGCAGCCGCTCGACAACATCGCCATGCGCCACCTTGCCGTGCTCCAGTAGCATCTCGACAACCAGCGCGGCTGTGCTGTGGTGCACGGGCCTAGGGCTGCGAGGGTAGCGGCCTTTACGCGACGGCCGGGAGCGGGGCACGGAAGAGGATCAACGGAGGGCCGCCAGTCATACCGATCTGAAACCCGGCGCGGGTCTGCAACATCTCGTCCCAGATGTACTGGTCGAACGGCGTGGCGAGGTCGATCGCGTGCGGGCTGTTGATGATCAGCTTCCAGCGAAACGTGTTGAGGTCCATGCGCTTAGTGTCGCGGTAGCGGTTACACCCGGCGATGATCGCTTCCTCAGGAGTCTGCGCCTCCTTGTCGGGAGCTGCGGCTTGCCGCAAGCGCCAGTACTCCGCGTGCGCGTCGTCGGCTTCCTCGAGGGTGTCGAACGTGCCGATCATTTCGAACTCATCCGGCGCGGTGAGGTACTTGGCTACGTACTTACCCAGCGGCGCGCTGTAGAAACAGCCCATGGACTGCCGGCGCAGCCCTACCCGACGAGGGCGCTTCGCCGGTTCAGTCTCAATCCGCTCGCCATTCGCGTCGACGGTCGTCGTGGCTTTCGCCTCCCGGTCGTCGGCTCTGCGCTGGTTGTATTCGGCCCTTGCGCTGCGATACGCGGCGGAAGCCTCTGCGACGGTATCGAACGATCCGAGGTGCTTGTCCTTGCCATCCACCCTCAGCCGTGCGGTGTAGCGCCCCGAGCGCTTATCGAATTTCACACCCGACACGCCCCTGGCCGCTTCGACCAGTTCTGCGAGGGTTTTGGTTTGGGGTTCATCGCTCATGATCCAGCCCACTAGCACACCCCATTTCAAACCTCAACCCATCGCTCCGAGCTACCCCCTACACCCCGTTTCGATACACCCCCTAAAGGGGGTACGTATCGGCAACGGGGTGTAAACGGGGTGTAGCATCGGGACTGCGCGCTTTGGGCGCAAAGCCATTTT
>CAZMXB010000086.1:0-5393 GCA_964569855.1 uncultured Rhodoferax sp. | reverse complement strand
ACACCCCGTTTACACCCCGTTTACACCCCGTTTACACCCCGTTTACACCCCGTTTACACCCCGTTTTCCAGTTTGGCACGATACCTGCATACCCCCATTTTACACCCCGTTACCAAATAGGTTAATTTGACCTAAAACGGGGTGTAAACGGGGTGTAGATTTATTGCAATTTCCCCTTGCAAAATGCGACGAACCGTTTTACCAATCGATTCGTCAGCACGAACACGGAGCGAATCGATCATGGCTAACACCGACCTCACCAAGCTCTCGGCCAAGAAGCTGCACGCTCTCATCGCAGAGCGCAGCGCCGAGGACACCCGCACGTGCGATGCCTGCATCCGCGCGGGTATGGGCCATATGACTGGCAACGAGATCGCGGAACTCGCCAAGGGGTCGTCGCTCATGTCCAAGGTGCTTATTGCCCGTGAACGCACTGCGGCACGTGCCGCTTACTCGGAGGCCCTCAATGAACTCGACGCACGCCAGCGCTACCAAGGCAACGACAAGCCGATCAAGCGCGAGGCCTGACCGCCTAGGTGAGTGCCGCGAATGCCGGTTCTGGTCTCGCGGCTACCGCCTGCAGGGCATGAAGGTTCCTGACTTCTGCACCCGGCACTTCCACTCGCAGAGCGGCGCTGATCCGGCCTGCGCGCAATTCGGTCAGAAGGATTCGGAAGAATGACCCTCACCGCCCGGCAACTCGGCATCCCTGCCGGAACCGTCGCCAAGCCGGGCCACGTCGCCCTCGGCAAGCTCATGCGCATCGAGGAGCGCCCGACCAACGGCTTGGGCCTGCTGTACCGCGCCGAGCGCGATGGTACGTTCACCCGCTATTTCTTCTGAGAGGAGCTAAGACCAATGCCCGCCAAACGACAGAACGTAGCGCTCCGCTTTGCTCCCTACGCCCGCGCAACCGAGAGCGAGTGGCGCGGCATCCCCGCGACCGTCGTCGGCGACCTCGCCATACATCGCCCCCACTTCCTCCAGCCCGACGGCTCGCTAAGCCACCTCGCCAATCGCTGGACCGTCTCGCACATCCCGACCGGCGACACGATCGAGAGCGCCTTCCCTCCCCGGTTCAAGAGCCGTGGCGCTATCATCACCAGCAAGGTCGACCTCGTGCGCTGGGCCGAAGCGCTCCAGACCGCGTGCCCGGCCTTCTTCGAAGCGGCGCGCGAGGGCGATACCGAGCGACAGCACGCCTTGGCGCGTGACGTTCTCGACACAGGCCGGGCGCTCTGAGCCACCTTGCAACTAGCTGTTGCAAGACGTGCCGCGATCGGCTAAGGATCGATAGTCAGCAACACAGGAGTGATTCGCCATGGAAAACAGCACTCGCATCAAAGGCCCTGACTACGCCCGCGAAGCCATTCGCCTTCTCGCGGCGGGCAACCCCAATCACAGCACACGGGTAAAGGTGACTGCTGCCGCCATCCGCCTCGGCAACTACACCGACGAGGCCAAGGCCGTGATGGCCGACTACCTCGCCGCCGGTTGCCCTCGTCAAGGAGACTGAGACCATGACCGACCACCCCGCACCCGAAGGCTTCGAAGCCCAGTTCGCAGCGCTCCGCACCAAGCGCGAAGCTGCCGGAACCAACGTCCACTACATCAACGAGAACGGCCATCGCAGCATGATGTCGATGCGCGACGCGGCAAGCGCCGACCGCCTGCGGGCCAAGCTGCGCCGCGACGGTCTGGAGGTGCTGTGATGGACCCCATCCTTATCGGCTGCGAGTACTCGGCCACCGAGCGCGAGGCCTTCGCCGCACGCGGGTTCGAAGCATGGTCCTGCGACCTCAAGCCCACCGAAGGCGACCCGCGCTGGCATATCGAGGGTGATGTGCGGCGCGCCATCGCAGGGCGCTACTGGTCCCTTATCGTCCTCCACGTCGATTGCACTGCGATGGCCGTCGCCGGCAACCGCTGGTACGGCAGCGGCCAGCCCAGACACGCCGAGCGCCTCGCCGCTGTTGACTGGACCCTGCGGACAGTGCGCCTTGCGCTGGCACACGCCGACAGCGTGGCGTTGGAGAACCCGGCGTCGGTCATCTTCCCCATACTGCGCCGTGACCTCGCCGCCGATGTCCAGTACATCCAGCCTTGGCAGCACGGCCACCCCGAGCAGAAGCGCACGGGGCTGGCGCTGTGGAACCTGCCGCGACTGCGCGAGACGGACAACGTCCACGACCACATGATGACGCTGCCGCGCAAGGAGCGCGAGCGCATATTCTTCATGTCCCCCGGCGTTGATCGTGGCCACGAACGATCGCGGGCCTATCCCGGCATCGCCGACGCCATGGCGCAGCAGTGGGGTGACCATATCCTAGGTGTAAATCGCGTTTACACCTAGGATTCATACCAACCATCTACAGAGGAGCTAAGACCAAGGCTTGCCTACCATAACGACTCGGCCCTCAAGGCCTCTATCATCGCCGAACTCGAAGAACACGCCCGGCAGGACCGCCTTATCAAGGGCATCTATTGGGAAGGCGGACGCGGCTGTGCCGTGGGCTGCACTATCAAGTCGGACGATCACGCCGAGTATGAGCCTCGGTTCGGCATCCCGCAGTCCCTGGCGCGCCTTGAAGACACTATATTCGAGAACTTACCCAACGCTGACGCGATGACGTGGCCTGTTGCGTTCATGACTGCTGCACCTGTCGGCGCAGACCTCTCGCGCGTCGTCTGGCAGTTCCTCGCGTTCGTCGTCAATGAGGCACTATCGCGTCCTTCGGCAGCCAGCGTGCGCGAAGCATGCCTCCCTGCCCTTGATGTCGTCCAGCGCCTCGCGAGGGGCGAGCCTGTTTCTGAGTCGGCGGCGGAGTCGGCGGCGGAGGCGGCGCGGTCGGCGGAGGCGGAGGCGGCGTGGTCGGCGGCGTGGTCGGCGGCGTGGTCGGCGGCGGCGGCAGAAGACGAAACTACCGCTTGGCAACGCTACGCTGCCAAGCTCCTTGAACTCATGGCCGCTGCGCCCGTCGCTACCAGCACGGAGGACTAACCCATGCCAACCTACGCCATCGCCGACAAGGTGCCCGCTAGCGCGCGAGACTACCTGACCCCCGGCAAGCCGTATCTCGCGCTTAACCCGGACAAGCGCGGGTTCGACATCGTCGCCCACGTCGTCAACGATGTCTTTTGTCTTTGGGAGGGCTGCCAGCACCTCGACGGCGGCAACTGGCGCCGTGTCGAGAGCGACACGCCACCGGCCCAGCCGGAGGACGCCCTGCTATCCGCCGCCAAGGCCTTGCTTGAGGCGATGGACATCGCGGGGGTGCACGTGCCGTTTGCAGCCATGGATCGTCTGCGCAAGGCTGTGGCCGAGGCGGAGGGGGAGTGATGGGCTGGCTACGCCTTGTCCGCCAACTGTGGCGCGAAATGCGCGAGCCGCAGCGTCCGATGCACTATCCCGGTGACTGCGTGGCATGCATGACTGGCCACCCTGAGAGCTGCGCCGAGTACAAAGCCGCGCACGGCGACCCGTACGAAGGAATGATGGGCACCGAGCCCTACACCTATGAGGAATTCAGCAAGGATTGTGACCGATGGTAGCTAAGACCCTCGTGCCCGATATCCTCGGCCGTCGTCGCTTGGCGCGTTACGAGCGCGCCCTCGAGGCCAAGCTGTTTGAAGGCACTATCCCGGTGTGCTCCGACGATCCCGAGGAGCAGGACCAACTCGACGCGGCGCACGAGAGCATCGCGGTCGAGTACAATCGCGCTCGACTGCTGTTGCTCCGTCACCTCGACGAGCGGGGCCTTGAGATCGTGGAGTTGCGCGAGGCGTTGAGCGACTTGATGGACGACGTGCTGGGCACTCCGGGTGGGTGCCGAGGTATTGAAGCGTGGGACTTCGCCCGCAAGGTGCTTAACCGATGAAGCACCACCGTGAACGCATCTCACCCTGTGTCGAGTGCCACCGCGACACGCCGCCCTTGGGCGAGACCGTGTGCCGGCGCTGTCAGGAGGCGCACGCCGAGGTCGATCGCCTTGACGATCTGCAACACCGCATCTGGGCGCTGCCCGACACGCCTGACGGTGCTTTGGAGGTCCGTCAGATATTAGAAGAGATGCTGGACCTTATCAGGGGTAATCGATGACCGACGATAGAGCCGAATGTCGCTGGTGCCGTCGTACCGTGCCGGGCAAGCCTTATTGGGCCGGTGGCCCCGCGCCTACCGAAAGGCTGGCTAGCGGGCGTTATCACACATGGCGTCGGAACCACTACGGCGGATGGGTATGCAGTCGATCTTGCGACGTCAAAGCGGCCCTTGAACTTGAACAGTCGATGCCTGGTCACGGGCCGGAGCAGCGCTCGCCGGGTTGCTACCTCCACACCGATTTAGACGCGAAGTGGGGCGACGACTAACCTGCAATTTCCTCTTGCAAGCACCCAGCGAATCGCCTAGTGTCCACTTGTCAGCAACGAGGGCGGCGAGTCGCCACCCGACAGGAGAAACGATCATGAATGACATCGCTCTTTCCCACGCACGCACCGACAAGGCCAGCAGTGAGGACATCGTGAAGATTGCGGCTATCTGGAAAGGCGAGCACCTTCAGTTTCCGAGGGTGGGCGATACGGCCTACCGCTTGCAGGAAGTAAAGGAAGGCGAAGCGCCATGACCGAAATCGAATGCCCCGCCTGCCGAGGGCACGGCTACGTCACCACCTCCAGCCGATCGCCAGCAGGCTACCGCCGTGATCATGAACGCGAGTGTCTGCGCTGCGACGGGGACGGCATCGTCGAGGACAGGCCACCAGCCCCGCCCTCCGGGCTGTACGCGCCGTTGCTGCCCGCAGAGGGGCGAAGGGCTATCCAGGAGCGCAAGGCGCTGTACGCGCCGCAGAGGGGAGATTAGAGGCATGGCACAGGAACGGAAATATTCACTAACCGAAATCGACGCCATGCGTCGCGCTGTCCGCGACCTTGGAACCTATTGGCAGTTCTCGTCTAACGGCGCTTCCGGCTCACCGCCTAAAGATGACGTGGTAGAGCAACAGCTCCGCACGCACATGCAAAATGGCACGGAGCCTAGCGAATTGACCGAGGCCGCAGCTAAGCGGCACCGGGACGGGATAGAGAGCGCCAAGCGTAGCGAGGAGTTCATGCGTGAACACTACAAGGCTAATCCGCCTCCACCGCCGCGCGTCTTGCGCACGGCCGAGGATGTCATCGACGAGTGGTACGAAACCTGCGTCGCCAAGTACGCGGGGGCTACGGCAACGGCCCGCGACCTGTATGACGGAGTGGCAGGGCGAACGCTAAAACGGTTTGCCAATAATCACGCGCCAGACGGCGTGGACATCTCCCAGCGCGATATGGAGCGTTACCTAGATCGGCGGGGCGTCAAGAGCCGAAGCGCGATGTTCGCCAAGCGTTACGACGGCGTGCAG
>CAZMXB010000085.1:1445-18083 GCA_964569855.1 uncultured Rhodoferax sp. | reverse complement strand
ACGTCCCATTCAGCCAGTTGCTGGTTCGTTGCAATCAGGCGCGTGACCAGCATCTTGATAAACGCCTTGTCAAAACAGGACTGCAACTCCGCGGAAGCCTGGTGCAGCGAGGCGCTCTTGATTTTCAGCACCGAAACGGTCGTCTCGGCCACCACCGTGGCCGACCGGATATTGGAGTCGGACTGCAGGTAGACCATTTCACCAATGCTGACACCGGCGCGCAATTTGGTGAGTGCCAGATTTTTTTTGCTGACCCGCACGACCCCGTCCAGCAGCAGATAAAAGGAGCGTCCCACGCTGTCTTCCTCCATCAGAACCGTGCCCGCGTCCAGGCTGCGTATGCGACCCAGACGTAGCGTTTCCCAAATGGCAACGTCTGAAAAGTCCTTGAAGAAGTCGAGTTGTCGCAGCGTCTGAAAACGCTCCACCTCGGTGATTTGAGTGGCCAATTTGGTAAGGCTGGTGCTGGCGCTGCTCACCGCATCGGCAAAGGCACCCCAGTCGGGGAAACGGTCCCTGGGCTTTTTTGCCAATGCTGTGCGGACCACATCATCCAGTGTGGCGGGCAAGTCGGGGCGTAGCACCCGGACAGGAACCGGCTGCTCCGAGCCAATTTTGTATATGGTGGCGAAATCACTGTCGCCCTGGAACGGTTTGTGGCCGGTCAACAGCTCGTACAACACCACACCCAGCGAGAACATATCGGATTGCTGGGTCAGCTTTTCGTCGCGAATCTGTTCCGGTGACATGTAGGCCGGCGAGCCCACCAGCCCGGCCATCTGGGTGATATCACCCTTCTGGGACAGCGCTGCGCCAAAGTCGGTCAGCTTTACCTCACCATCGTCGCGCAGCAACAGGTTGGCGGGTTTGATGTCCCGGTGTACCAGGCCGTGAAAGTGGGCGTATTCCAGTGCATTGCAGCATTTGAACGCGATGTCCAGGACCTCGGGCACTGGTAGCAACGTGTCGGGCGCGGTGTGGGCTTCCAGCGAACTGCCCTTGACGTATTCCAGCACCAGATAGGGTGGGTCGGCACGCTCGTCCACGTCTACCAGCGAGACGATGTGGGGATGATTGATCTGGCCGACCAGCGTCGCTTCGTTGTGCAACAGCCGCCGGTATTTGGCCGCTTGCGCCGGATCCTGCAGTAAATGGGGATGAATCTGTTTGACCGCAACCCAGATATCCCGAAACGTATCGTATGCCAGGTACACCACGCCGCTAGCGCCACGGCCCAATTCCCGTTCGATGCGGTATTTGCCAATGCCTGCGGGGATGTGGCTCATGGGACGTGGCACCCGGTGACAGTCTCGCCCTGCGCAAAACGAATGGTATTGCGACCCGCGTCTTTGGCTTCATACATCGCGGCGTCTGCCCACTTGATCACCGTGCTTGACGGGTCGGTGCGTCCCAGAAAAAGGCTGACACCCTGGCTCACTGTGCAGCGGTGTTCAACCCGCAAAAGAGTGTCTTTCTCGCCCGGGTTGGAGTTGAGGAGAAAGGGCCGGGACATGGCGGTACGTATTTTTTCCGCAACCGTGGTCGCGCGAGCGCGCGCGTCACCCGGGTCCGGTGCGAGCTGACTCAACAACACGACAAATTCGTCGCCGCCGAAGCGTGCCACAGTGTCCACTTCGCGCACGCATTGTTTCAGGCGAGTCGCAACTTCAAGGAGCAACAAATCGCCAACGTCGTGCCCATGCAAGTCATTGACCTGCTTGAAGTTGTCGAGGTCCAGAAACATCAACGCACCCAAAATCCGGGTCCGTTGGCTTGCGGCCATCGCTTGCGTCAGGCGATCATTCAGTAAGCGGCGGTTGGGTAGCCCCGTCAAGGCGTCGTGAAAGGCCAGCTCCCAGACTTGGTGGATGGCTTGGCGCAGTTGCAGGTGGGTTTGTACCCGTGCGCGAACCACGGCGGCGTTGACCGGCTGGGGAATGAAGTCGACCGCGCCCATGCGCAAACACGCGGCTTCCTCTTCGGGGTCATCGTGGACGGTGACAAAGATGATCGGGATGTCCCTGGTGCGGGTGTCCGCTTTCAGGCGGCGACACACTTCGTGCCCGCTCATGTCCGGCATCGTCACGTCAAGAAGAATCAGGTCTGGCAACTGATCGGCGCACATGGACAAGGCCTGCGCCCCGCCGGTCGCGGTCAATACATGATGGTCGGTACTGAAAATGTGGTCTAAAACCTGAATATTGAGCGGCTGATCGTCCACCACCAGCAAGGTCGGCAATGTGTTTGCGGCGGTTTGTTGTGTCATGGCTCGGTCTCATTCTGGTTCACGGTGTTGTTCCTGACGTGCCTGGACAGGAATTCCAACGTCAGCAATAGCTGCGCCTTCAACTGTACCAGCGCCTCCGTCAGTTCGAACCGCTGCTGTACTCCGATTCGGGTTGGCACGCCGGCGGCCTGCAGGTGCTTGAGCAGCGACTCGGTGTGACCCGCCGCAACCGCAAGCGGGCTGGCACCGACGGTGGCTGCCAAGCCCCTCAGTGTATGGGCATTGTTCAGCGCAGCGGCATAGTGCCCCTGGGCGATGTGGTGCTCCAGTTCCGTGCATTGTGTGACCCCGTCCCGGCGAAACATCGCTGCGATGGTTGCATAGAACTCGCGGCTTCCTCCCAACCGTTTCACGGCAGCCTGAAAGTCCACCTGCAGTACCGCATGTGACTCTCGCCCGTTATCCGGCGTGGGGATGGCGTCACTTGCTGCTGCCAAGTGCGTTCCATCGTCAGCACGGCGACCGACATGGCGCAATAGTGTGGCAATCAAATGCTCCATGTCGATAGGTTTTTCAAGGTGGTCCACCATGCCAGCAGCCAGGCAGTCGGCCTTGTCCGACGCCATGGCGTTGGCGGTTATGGCGATGATGGGCGTATCGCGCAAAAATGCGTGGATGCGCCGTGTGGTCTCAAAACCATCGATGTCGGGCATCTGCAGGTCCATCAAGATGGCGTCAAAGGGTGGTGTGGCGTTGATGGCCTGCTCCACAGCGGTCAGCCCGCCATCCGCTATTTCTACCTCTGCGCCACTGCGCTCCAGCAGCTCCTTGGCTACTTGTTGGTTGAGCACGTTGTCTTCCACCACCAGCAGGCGCAATCCGGCAAGCCGCCGGGAGTCTGGCAGGGCGGCCTGTCGCTGCATGGTTCCACCGCGTTGGGCCAACGCCGGAACCATGGCGTGCTGCACATCGCGCGCCAGAGGGTAGTCGTCAATGATCAACACGCGCTGGGGCTCCAGCACCGTGTCCATCGGGGCGGTGGGGAGCGCTATGTCGGCCACGCCCAATGTGACCTGAAACGCAAACCGGCTGCCCCGGCCGACAGCACTGTCCACCTGTATCTCACCACCCATCAAGTGAACCAGGCGTCTGCAAATCGCCAGTCCGAGTCCGGTGCCACCAAAGCGCCGGGTGGTGGAACTCTCGGCCTGGCTGAAACCTTCGAAAATAGTGGTCAGTTTGTCGGCGGCGATGCCGATTCCGGTATCTCTGACCGCGAACTCCAACAGGGCGGCGTCAGCGTGCCTTGTCAGCATTTGTACGCTGACAAGCACTTCTCCCTGTTCGGTGAACTTCACGGCATTGCCGGCCAGATTGAGCAAAATCTGGCGCAGGCGTAAAACATCACCGACCAAGGCTGCAGGAACGTCGGGTGCCACAGAAAACAGGACTTCGACCGCTTTTTTCTCCTGGCTGGCAGACAGGATGACCGATAAGTCGCGCAACAAGTCACCCAGCATAAAACGCTCGGCATGCAGCTCAAGTTTGCCAGCATCCACTTTGGAAAAATCCAGGATGTCGTTGATGATGCGCAGCAAGGATTGGGTGGCGCCTTCCGCCTTGCGGGCGTAATCGGTCTGGCGTCGGGTCAACTCGGTGTGCAACAGCAGCCTGAGCATGCCCAGAATGGCGTTCATCGGTGTGCGAATCTCATGACTCATGGTCGCCAGGAAGTGCGATTTTGCGTGTGTGGCGGCCTCGGCGCTGTCCCGCGCCTGGGACAGCGCAGTGGTTTGTTGCTCCAGGGCCCGGGTCATCTGATTGAACGCCCGCGCGACATCTCCAAACTCGTCCCGGCGGTTTTGCGGCAGCTGCAAAGTGAAATTGCCGACGCCGACGGCATGGCTGGCCGCCTCCAGCTGTGCCAGTGGCGGGAGCAATCGCCGTGAAGTGACAACCAGCACCAATGCCAGTGCCAGCCCGAAAACTCCCAGCAGAGCGATCGCCGCCCACCGTAGGGCGCGTTCACTCTGGCGATGTTCCATGGACACCAGGTTCTCCCAGCGATTGGTCTCCTCCACCATGGCTTCCATTTCAATCAGCAGTTGCCCGAGCAGCAGCGAAGTTCGTCGCGCCGCCAGCGCAGGTTCAAGCTCAACTTTTCTGTCGAACGCCAAAGTGAATATGTCGCCAACCCTTGCATGGCGTTCACGCAGGCTGCCAAGCAGGGTGGGGATTGCATGTGCATCACCCGCAGCGACTACCGGGCTGCCTTGTCCGAGGCTCGTCGCAATGTCGCCATACCGCATCCACCATTGTTCCGATGCCCGCATGGATCGCTCCAGCATGGCGCCATTGGCAATGAGCAGCAGCGATGTCACGTTGTCGGCCATGGCCTTCGCGCGCGTCAGTTCCAGACTCACTTCGGTCAGCCGCTGTGAATAGGTGAAGACTACCGTACCCGCCGCCAGCGTTGCGACCAAGCTCAGCTGACTGATCGCCGTTAACAGTTGGCGTACGCGCATATTGGGGAGAACCTTCCCGGCCTTACTTCACAACCGTCACCGCATCGGGGCGCACACGTTTGAGCGGCCCAATGTCGATGAAGTCCAGGTAATTGGGCATGTCACGCTGCCTGACCAGGTTTTCCCGCATCGCCCAGCGGGCTGTCGACTCCAGCGTGGCGATCAGGGATTGGTTCAGTCCCAGCTCAAACCGGTAATCGGGCCAAAAGGCATCGATTTCGGCAATGTCCAGCTTGAGGCGGTCGCGCAGAATCGTTTTGGCTCTGGTCGGCTCCGCTTTCAGGAAGACCATGGCGCGCTCCAATGCCCGCAGCACCTTGACCTGGTCTTCGGGTGTAGCACCATGCATGTCACGCAGGGCCGTGAGGTTGAATGTCAGCGTGTACAGATTGGGCACCGGCAATACCACCGCGTCGGCTCCCAAAAACTTGATAATCTGATTGGCACCAGGCTGCCATAGCGCAAAGGCGTCGACGCCGCGGTTGGCCGCAGTGGCCTCCAGTTGCTGGAGGTCCAGGTCGACCACCTGCGCGGAGCGCGGGTCCAATCCTGACGTCAGCATGGCCAGGTCGAATACGTACTGTCCCGCAGCACCCCGCTCGAGGGCCACACGTTTGCCCTTCATGTCCATCACGGATCGGATGGCAGCACTTTTGCGGGCTATCAGTTTGACATCCTGGCGTGCCGCAGCAAAATTGGCCAACACCTTGAACGGTGATTTCTCGAAACTCCGGAACATGATGGGCTGATCAGAGGCCGTCGCGAATTGAGCCTTCCCGTCCAGCAGTTGTTTGAGGCAAATATTGCCGCTGGGGCAGTCCACAAGGGTGACTTCCAGACCCTCGTCGCGGAAGTACCCTTGGTTTTGCGCCACATAGAACGGAGTCGACAGCGGAGTGGTCGAGACCAGAATCCTGATGCCGGCGGCCCATGCTGACCCGGTCGCAGCATGGGCACACAGGCCAGTCCAGGCGAGGCGCCACAGCAATTGCCGCAGCGGCCGGAGCAGAACAGGGAGTGGCATGCAGGCCTTCCTCAGGGTTGATAGGGTGTCCTACGATACGCGAAAGTTGGCCGCACCGAGCTTCGCCACGGGTGCCTCCTTTACCGCTCGTGTTGCCAGTACCATCGCAGCTCAAATTCCGCACGTGTCATGGAAGACCCTTTCCACATCCCGCAGGTAACTGCGCAAACGCCCGTTTTGCAGGTGACAGCCTTGGGCTGCCTGGAGATCGATCCTGCCCAACATCCGCTCGGGCAAGGCCATTTGAGTGCTGCCAGTGGTCTGGTGCGTGTGCGCCAGCGCCTGTACGTGGTGGCGGACGACGAATTGCACCTGGGTGTTTTTGACGATCCAATTGGCGACGGCACTGGCTTGGCGCCAGGCTCGCTGTTGCGTGTACTGCCCGGCAATTTGCCGCCGGACAAAGGTAACCGCAAAAAAGTGAAGCCGGATCTGGAGAGCCTGACCGCGTTGCCACCGTTGCCGGGTTGCCCCGCCGGCGCGTTGCTGGCCTTGGGTTCGGGCTCCCGGCCTGAGCGGGAAACGGCCGTGTTGCTGCCACTGAATGATCAGGGTGTCCCCAATGGCCGCTCGGCGCAGCTGGATCTGGCGGCACTGTATGCACCGCTGCGTACCCGTTTTGCCGACCTCAACATTGAAGGTGCCCTGGTTGTCAGCGGCGAACTGCTGTTGCTGCAGCGGGGCAATCAGAGCGATCACCGCAGTGCCTGCATTCGTTATGACTGGAACCAGATGGCACCGTGGCTGGCAGGTTTGCAAACGCAGCCTCCGGTGGCCAAGGCCGTGCAGCCGCTGGAATTGGGTTGCTTTGCAGGCGTGCCCTTGGCGTTGACCGACGGCACTGCACTGAGCGGTGGTGCTTGGGCATTCTCTGCGGTGGCGGAAAACACCCACAACAGCTACCAGGACGGCGCCTGTGTGGCCTCGGCCATCGGCACCGTCGGGCCTGATGGGGTAGTGCAGAGAGTGCTGCTTCTGCAGGGTGCACCCAAGGTCGAGGGCATAGCCGCCGTCGCGCAGGGTACGCACTGGGTGCTGAGCCTGGTGACCGATCCGGACGACCCGGCCCTGGCGTCACAACTGCTAGAGGTCCGTTTGGCCCAAGCTCATACGTAAATAGTGCCTCCAGCCCTCGTAAAATATGCGTCAGTAGCTATAAAAAACATAGCATTTCATGAACGGAGCAATTGCAGACAGTGGCGCTATGATGCGTTTCACTGCTATTTGCACTGCTAACGTGGAGATCCTATGCAAGCCATTGCACCCCTGGCGCGTCGTCCTTTGGGCCGGGTCGTAGCGCTGGCCGCGCTGGCGGCCCTCTTTGCGCTGATCGACACCGCCCACGCACAGCCTCGCTGGAACGCCGAGGCAGGGGTGGTCCTGGTGGGCAAAGTGGTCACCATGAACGACGCCGGGGACGTGTTGCCCAATGCCCGCGTCTGGCTGGCTGGCGGCAAGATAGCGGCAATTGCCCGCGCTGGTGAGTCACTGCCCGACGGTGCCAAAGATGCCCTGGTGGTCGCCAGCAAAGGCGTGATTTACCCCGGCATCATCGACCTGCACAACCACCCCGAATACGCCATCTACCCGCTGCTGCCGATCAACCGTACCTACCGCGACCGTTACGAGTGGCGCTGGTACGACGATGTCTACAACAAACGCATCACCTATCCGCAAGAGGTCTTGACGCGCCCCCATTACCTGGATTTGGGGATAGAGATTGGCCGGTATGGCGAATACAAGGCGCTGGCAGGTGGCACCACCACGCTGCAGGGCGGGCGTATCAATCTGGCGTATTCCAAAGAAGAGTGCCTGGTGCGCAACATCGAGAACTCTGCCGTGGAGTCGCGCATGGCCAGCAGCCGCGTTGACATGGGGCGCAGCGCCAAGGAATGGGCGGCCATGCAGTCCGAACGCGCCAAGGGCATGCTGGTGGTGCACCTGGCGGAGGGCCCTTCGGCACGCATGGCGACCGAGTTTTATGCCCTGCGCGACAGCAACCTGCTGGGGCCGGAGTTGATTGCCATCCACGGCGTGGGTTTGACCGAACCCCAACTCAAGGAAATGGCAGCAGCTGGGGCCAAGCTGGTCTGGTCGCCGTTGTCCAACTTCATGCTGTACGGCAAGACTGCGAATGTCGAGGCGGCCAAACGCGCCGGCCTGTCCATCAGTCTTGCACCCGACTGGGCCCCATCGGGCAGCAAATCCAGCCTGGGTGAACTCAAGGTGGCCGACCTGGTCAACCAACATGCGCTGAAGGGCCTGTTCAGCGACCTTGAACTGGTGGAGATGGTCACCCGCAAGCCGGCCGAGGCCATGGGCTGGGGTCAAAAGCTGGGACAAATTGCCGAAGGCTACCTGGCCGACGTGCTGGTGGTCGACGAGCGCCATGCAGACCCGTACCGCAACCTGATCCAGACGATAGAAGACAACATCCAGCTGGTGGTCGTGCGTGGCGAACCGCTGTATGGAGACAACAACTGGCTCACGCTGGCACGGGGCACTGCGGACGACATCGAAACCACCTCGGTCTTCAAAAGGGCCCGCCGCACCAAGGCCATGACACCCAATTGCCCGTCCACCAGTCTCGCTTCCATGGGGGTTGCAGAAACCCGGGCACGAATTCAGCAGGGCCTGAAGTTTGACGCGGCCCAACTGGCGGCCAGGCTGACACCCGAACAATTGGCCAAGGACTATGAACAGTGCGGCCTGCCTGCGCCCACCGGGACGGTAAGTGCTTCAGATTCAAAAAAACTGCTGGCTTGCCGCTTTGGCCTGCCGTTTGAACGCACCCGCCTGAGTGCGTTGACCACCAACGAAGACCCTGAATTTTTTTCGCGGCTGATGAAGAACCCCAACCTGCCCAAGTACCTGCGGGGCTTGCCCGCCTACTACCGGCAGTAGGCCTCCGGTTTAGCCAGTGCCGCCGAAACCGTACCTGTTGCAGGTCCCAGGGGGCACGATCAGCGTTCTTGCCGGGTGGCGGCTTTAGCCGCGCCCGCACCTGAACTGTGCGCTTGCACACGGAATCTGCGAAGTCCTACAGTAACATGGGACGTTTACTTCCTTCATCAGCCCCAGACCGCATGCTCCTCCAGCGCTTGTTGCCCCAGTCGCTCAAGTCCCGCGTCACCCTGCTGACCCTTGTCATTGTTGTGCTGGGCTTCCTGGCGCTTTCGAGTTATGTCAAGAGCCTGTTGCGTGACGAGTTGCTGCTGTTTGCCGGCGTGCAGCAACGTTCGGCCCTGAAGCTGCTAGGCGCAGAAGTCACCCGGGGTTTGCAAAACAGACTGGAATTGCTCGCGGCAGTGGCCGCCGATGTGGCTCCGACGGAGCTGAAGGACCCGGGCAGCATGCAGGTTTCGTTGCAGAAGCGTGCATGGCAGGACATGCAATTCAACGCCGGCGTATCGATTTGGAGTGCACAGGGTGAGCGTCTGGCATTCCAGGGCGCTGTTATTGATCGCGCGGTTGTGGTGCAGGATCTGACACAACTTCTTCAAGACGGCCAGCCCCGCATTGGCAGGATGACCATGCTTGCGGATCCGAAAACGGCCGTTTTTTCCTTGTATATGCCCATTCGCAATGCCGGTGGCACCATCATCGGCGCGGTGGCGGGCTCCATACGTCTGGATCAACCCAACTTTGTATCCGCCTTGGCATCGCATCCTTACGGCAAGAGCGGAAACTTCTTTCTTGTAGAGGCTGCACAACGATTGATCATCGCAACTTCGGACACTGCGCGGGTATTTGAATCCTTGCCTGCGCGCGGCGTAATTCCCTGGATTGATCGATTTGTCGACGGTTTTGAAGGCACGGCGCGGGTCGTGAATCCCCATGGCGTTGAAGTGCTGGTCAGCATTGAGCAGATTCCGATGGCGCACTGGTACGCATCGGTCACTTCGACACCGGATGAGGTGTTTGAGCTCATCGAAGCCATCAAACCTGGCGGGCGGGCCACAGGTCTGGCACTGGTCGCGATCTTGCTGATCTTGATCTGGTTGATGTTGCGCTGGCAATTGTCCCCCATGATGTACGCGGTGAAGATGCTGGACGGGTTGGTGCGAAAGAACCAGGCTCCGCAAGCGCTTCCCGTGGTTCGACACGACGAGGTGGGTCAGTTGGTTGGTGGTTTTAACCGGCTGCTGGACGTCGTTGCGCAACAAAAACAAGTGGCGCACGAAAATGAATTGTTCAAACAGGCGGTGCTCAACTCGGTGACCTCGGCCATCGCGGTGCTGGACCATGACGGCGTGATCGTTTCCATCAACGACACCTGGACGCTGTTTTCAAGTGAGTTCAATGCTGAGGCCGGGTCGACTGCCACTGGATTGGGTGCGAACTTTCTCGCTTTGTGTGAAGGCCTGCCCGTGGAAACGACGCTCGGTCATGTCACGACCGCCAAGGATGGGGTTCGGGCTGTGCTGGAGGGACAGTTACCCCACTTTCTGCTGGAGTATCCCAGTCAGACGTCGGCACCGGTGCGCTGGCGCAGCATGAGCGTCACCCCTTTCAAAGGAGCGCTGGTCAAAGGTGCGGTAGTGTCACTGGAAGACATTACCGAACGAATGGAGATGGAGCGGCAGGTCCGTGAGCTGGCGTCCTACGACACGCTGACCAAATTGCCCAACCGCCGTTTGGCCCAGGAGCGATTGACGCAGCAATTGGCGCGTGCGCGGCGCAACAAATCCCGTTTGGCGTTGTTGTTCATTGACCTGGACCGGTTCAAACCCATCAATGACGAACTCGGTCACGAAGTGGGAGACTGGCTGCTCCATGCGGTCGCCCAGCGGATTCAAAGTTGTGTGCGGGAGTCGGATACCGCCGCACGCATGGGTGGCGACGAGTTTGTTGTTCTGTTGCCTGACCTGCCGGTCGTCGACGCGGCCCTGGTCGTTGCGGAGAAAATCAGAAACCGTTTGGAGCAGGACTTTGTGACGCCCAAGGGTTTGGTTCTGCAAATTTCGTCCAGCATTGGCGTGGCGATTTACCCCGACCATGGGGACTCGGAAGAGGCGCTCATGCGTTGTGGTGACGAGGCCATGTACAAGGCCAAAAAGGGCGGGCGCAACGCGGTTGAGGTTTGGCAGCATCCGGTGACCGATCAAAGCCCCGCCGCTGATCACAAAGGCCGGGTGCTTAACGTTCACTTGCGGTGGAAACCTGCATTTGCCAGTGGTCACCCACAGATTGACCAGGAACATGAAGCATTATTTGACCTGGCAAACCAACTGTTGGATGCCGCAGCGTTTCGCGAATCGAATCCATTGGGGTTCGAACGGGCATTTGAAACGCTGTTGATGCATGTGACGGAGCACTTTGCCGACGAAGAGGCGATCTTGCGGGCGCACGGTTACACAGACCTGGAAGCGCATGAGCAGATGCACCGCACCCTTCTGGCACGGGCGCGGGAGCTGTATGTTGCAACACAGGCCACCGGTGCGGACGGAACGGATGGCCTGGTCGGGTTTCTTCTCTCGGAGTTGGTAGCCGGGCATATGTTGGGGGCAGACCGCGCATTTGCCAGCCTGTTTCGCGTAGCGCCCACCTAAATGTGGGCCAGGCCGTTCAGGTCGGAAATGACAATGTGCCGTCGATCGACTTTCAACAAACGTTGTTGTTGCAACTCAGAAAAAGTGCGGCTGATGGTTTCCAGTGTCAGACCCAAGAAACTGCCAATGTCACCGCGTGACATTTTCAAATTGAAGTCCACAGCCGAGTAGCCGCGTGCGCTCAGACCTTCAGACTGGTTCAACAAAAAGGCCGCCAGACGCTGCGCCGAATTCAAGCTACCCAGCATGACCATGTGCTGGTTACCACGCACAATTTCCCGGCTTATAAGGCGAATCACGGTATGGTGAAGGCCAGCCATGGCAGCCGCCAATTCATGGAGGTGGGTGTAGGACACCATCGAAATCTCGGAGTCCTCCAAAGCGGCGGCGCCACTGGCGTGGCGACCATTGGCGACGCCGTCCAGACCCAGCAACTCGCCCGCCATATGGAAATTGTTGACCTGTTCACAGCCGTCGACCAACGCCAACGTCGACTTGAATGAGCCGCTGTGCACCGCGTAAATGAATTCAAAGTGATCGTATTCCCGGTACAGCGATTCACCCTGGCTGATCTTGCGTCGACCGGCCATCAGGTTGACCAGTGTCAGAACGTCGGAGCCGCAGTAGCCACAAGTGCGTTTGTTGAGCCAGTCCGGCGTGTCGGTGCGTACCTGCAAAGGCATGGCCCACGAGGGCGTCGGAATGAGGGGTGCAGGGCTGCGTTGCAGGTCAGGCGCGGCGTTCAAGCGATGTCCTTTGGGTGTTGGACTCCGCCCGGCATCGAAGACGCTGATGCGTTTTGGCAAGGCCTGTCCAGAGCGCACTGTACGGCGCATGCCGTTGCCGGTTCCGTGCGCTTGCGAACACAGGTAGGTCATTGGCCAACCCGTTCAACCGCGCAGCCCAGGGGTGCCATACTGCGCCTCCTGCAATGGGAGCAGCCGTTCCTGTTGTTAACCAGATTCATTTTTTGTGAGGTATCCGTTGTGAAGCCATGTCCCCGCTTTGTCTTGCCGTCCATCAGCCGGTTGAGCCTCTGTTTGATAGTGTCTGCCGCTGCTTTGTTTGCCACTGCATGTGACAACCAGCGTATCAGCGAGCTCGAAGAAGGTGTCGCCAGCGAGGGCGACGTCAAGATAAAATTTGGCGAACCAGAGAAGGTCTGGGACGGTGAGAACGGTGACCGGATCTTTGAGTACAACCGGCAGCCTGCAGGCGCAAAGAACTACATGATCACCATTGGCCCAGACGGCAAAATGCGTGCGCTGCGCCAGGTACTGGCACCCCATGTTTTTGCCAAGGTAGTACCCGGCATGCCGATGGAAACGGTGCGCAGAATGCTGGGCAAGCCCATGAAAATCACGCCATTTGAGTTGAAGAATATCTGGCACTACGACTGGCGCTACATGGATGGCCCCAACACCTCGGACAGCAAGATATTTACCGTGGTGTTCAACAGCGACCTGCGCGTGTTGTCGACCGGTTCGGTGGCCGATCCGGCACTGTCGCCCAATTGACCCGGTTGGCCTGCGGCTTGGTTGATCTGCATCGATAGTGGTTGCATTGCCACATTGGTGGTGCAACAATCAATGCACAACGGCCGATGACCTCATGTGTCCTCACAATCAGCCCACCCTGCATTCGACCGGAAAGCCCGCAAGCGCCAGAGAGGTTTTACGTCGCGACGCCGAGGCTGTATGCCGCAGTAGCGGCGGCGATTCAACCGGACAACCCGGTGTCATGTCCCCCGATGCACTGCACCAGGTTAACCATGAACTTGAGGTGCATCAGATCGAGTTGGAGATGCAGAACGAGGAACTGCGTCGAGCGCAGGATCTGCTCGATACCGCTCAGGCACGCTATTTCGATTTTTATGACATGGCTCCGGTGGGTTTTTGCACCGTCGGCAGCTCCAGGCTGATCGAACAAGCCAATCTCACGACTGCCGCACTGTTTGGCATGGACAGGTCAGCGCTTGTGGACCAGGACATTACCCGCTTCATCGCGCCGGACGATCAGGACAACTTCTACTTGATGCGTCAGAGAATCATTAAAACCCGCCAACCGCAGTCCTGCGAGCTTCGGTTCGTCAAGCACGACAACACGCAGTTTTGGGCACATCTGAACGCCCTTGCGGTGCCAGGTGAAGGTTGTGCGCCCTCACTGCGCATCGCGATAACCGACATCACCGATCGCAAGCAAAGCGAGATCGAAATTCGAAATCTCAACGCCAGCCTTGAAGACCGCGTACGCCAGCGCACCGCCGATCTTGAAACCACCAATCAGCTTTTGATCCGGGCCAGACTTCAGGCCGAGACCGCCAACATTGCCAAGAGCGCCTTCCTGGCCAATATGAGCCACGAAATACGCACCCCGATGAACGGCATCATCGGCATGGCCAACATCCTGCGCCGCGAAGGCGTCTCGCCCAAGCAGGCACAGCGCCTGGATGCGATTGACGCATCGGCGCAACACTTGCTGGCCGTTATCAACAACATCCTGGATCTCTCCAAGATCGAGGCCGGCAAGCTGGTGCTGGACGAGGCGCCCGTCAACATCAGTGATGTGTTGCGCTACGTGGTGGGCGTCCTGTCAGTACCGGTCAACGCCAAGGGCCTGCATCTGTTGGTCAAACTCGCCGACCTGCCACCCAATCTGCTGGGCGATGCGACAAGGCTGCAACAGGCCCTGCTCAACTACGCCAACAACGCGGTCAAGTTCACCCGCAGCGGGCACGTGTTGCTGAAGATCGGCTGTGAGCAGGAAGACGAACGCTCGGCCTTGTTGCGCTTTGAGGTGCAGGACACCGGCGTGGGCATTGCAACCGAAGCCATGGCCCGGCTCTTTACCGCCTTTGAGCAAGCCGACAACTCCATGACCCGCCGCTACGGCGGCACCGGGCTGGGGCTGGCCATCACCAAGCGCCTGGCCGCACTGAGGGGCGGCGCGGCCGGAGCCCAGAGCACGCCCGGAGTGGGCAGCACTTTCTGGTTTACGGCAAGGCTGAAGAAAAGCATTGAAACACATGACGCCCCCGCGCCTTCACCCGTCAACGCCGAGGCAGTGCTGCGCAAGCAACACGGTGGAACCCGCATTTTGCTGGTCGAGGACGAGCCCATCAACCGCGAAATCGCCCGCATGCTGCTCGATGCGGTCGGTATGGAGGTGAGTGAGGCCGCCAACGGAGAAGAAGCGGTCGCGCTGGCGCGAAAAACCCCGCACGCGGTGATTCTGATGGACATGCAGATGCCCATCCTCAACGGCCTGGACGCGACGCGCCAGATCCGCGAGCTTGAGGGCTACCGATCAACACCCATCATTGCCATGACAGCCAACGCCTTTGCCGAAGACAAGGCGATCTGTCTGGAGGCCGGCATGAGCGACTTTCTGGCCAAGCCGTTCACACCCGACGCGCTGTTTACAGCCTTGCTGCAGGCGCTCACCAGCCGGTAGGTACGGCGTAGCGTGTTTCGTCTGCTGAATGTGCGCTGCTACGTCGGCAAGCCAAGCCAAGCCAAGCCAAGCCACCTTACCGCAACTGCGCCGGGTCGCGCGGTTATTCGGAAAAGGAAGTTGCTATCTAATTGGTAGCTGTCTGCGTATATCCAACGAGGGCTACAGGCCAATTTGGCACATGGTAGTGCCCGTACAGGGCGGCAAAAAGGGGTCGGTTCACACATTCGCTGCGCGAACGGTGAATCGACCCCTTATTTTTTCTTTCGCGTTGTGACGCAGGTCCAGCCCCAACAAAACTCACTCGCGGCGCAAATCCCGCGTGAACGGAAACTCCTTGCTGCCCGGCACATTGATGGTGGCGGGCGGCACGTTCATCACGCCCGGCGTGTGGCCGGTATCGGTGAAGCGGGTCAGGCGGCGGCTTTCGGCCTCGAAGGAGTTGACCGGGAAGCTCTCGTAGCTCAAACCGCCCGGGTGGGCAACGTGGTACTGGCAGCCGCCCAGTGAGCGCTTCATCCAGGTGTCCACGATGTCAAAGGTCAGCGGTGCGTGCACACCGATAGTGGGGTGCAGGCTGCTTGGCGGGTTCCAGGCCTTGAAGCGCACGCCGGCCACATATTCGCCCACCGTGCCGGTGCTTTGCATGGGCAGGGCGCGGCCGTTGCAGGTGATGACGTAGCGGCTCTCGTTCAGGCCCTTCACATGCACCTCCATGCGCTCCAGCGAAGAGTCCACATAACGTGCGGTGCCGCCGGGGGCGCCTTCTTCACCCATCACATGCCAGGGCTCCAGCGCGCAGCGCAGCGTGAGGTCGATGCCGGCCGACTGCACGGCACCCACCAGCGGGAAGCGGAATTCCACATGCGGCGCAAACCAGCTTGGATCGAACGGATAGCCCGCCGCACGCATGTCTGCCACCACATCGTCAAAGTCCATCTTGATGAAGGTCGGCAGCATGAAGCGGTCGTGCAATTCCGTGCCCCAACGGGTCACGGGTGCCTTGTACGATTCCTTCCAGAAGCGG
The DNA here is from genome assembly GCA_964569855.1 of uncultured Rhodoferax sp. GTDB lineage: Bacteria > Pseudomonadota > Gammaproteobacteria > Burkholderiales > Burkholderiaceae_C > Allorhodoferax. The sequence continues at coordinate 2,275 of CAZMXB010000085.1, read as the reverse complement.
GCAACCAACGCACGCAGCAACAACTGTTGCACGATGCTCATGCGCGGGTGCGGCGGCATTTCAAAGGCACGCAGTTCCAGCAGGCCCAGGCGACCCGTGGCCGAGTCGGGCGAATACATCTTGTCGATGGAAAACTCGCTGCGGTGGGTGTTGCCGGTGGCGTCAATCAGGATGTTGCGCAGCGTGCGGTCCACCAGCCACGGCGGCATGCTCTGGCCATAGATTTCGCGGTTTTTGTAGATCTGCTCGATGGCAATTTCCAGCTCATACAACTGGTCGTTGCGCGCCTCGTCCACGCGCGGGGCCTGGCTGGTGGGACCCACAAACATGCCGCTGAACAGGTAGCTCAGGGACGGGTGGTTATGCCAGTACAGCAGCAGGCTGGCCAGCAACTCGGGCTTGCGCAGGAAGGGGCTGTCCGCGGGCGTTGCGCCACCCATCACAAAGTGGTTGCCGCAGCCGGTGCCGGTATGGCGGCCATCGGTCGTGAACTTTTCAGCCGACAGGCGCGATTCAAACGCCGCGTTGTACAAAAACTCGGTGTTCTTGACCAATTCTTTCCAGTTGTTCACCGGGTGGATGTTGACCTCGATGACACCGGGGTCCGGGGTGACCTGCAAGAGTTTGAGGCGGGGGTCGCGCGGGGGCGGGTAGCCTTCCAGCACCAGCTTCACTTTCAGCTCTTTGGCCGTGGCTTCGACGGCGGTCAGCAGGTCCAGGTAGTCTTCCAGGCGCTCCAGCGGCGGCATGAAGATATACAACACGCCCGATTTTTCACCAACGGCCTCGGCCTTGGGTCCGCTGGCGCGGCGCGGGTCAGGGTGTTCGTG
>CAZMXB010000085.1:0-1435 GCA_964569855.1 uncultured Rhodoferax sp. | reverse complement strand
TGGTTGCTGTCGTACTGGTTGTTGAAATGGATCAAGAACGCGCCGATCTCCGCGCGCAGGTTGCCATTGTCGTAGCGTGTGCCGATTTCCCAGGTGCGCGTTTTCTCCGGTTTGACTTCACCGCCGGTCACGCGGTTGGGCATCTGGCTGTACTGCGCGGGCTCGGCCTGCAAGGCGGTGCGTGCGTTGGCGGAGAGGCCGCCATCTCCGCTGGCTGTTGCCGACTGCAATTTGCGCGCAGCCTCGGTGGGGGCGATGTTGCCTGCCACAAAAGGCACGCCGCTGGCGGATGCCGGGCTGGCCGCACCCGTGTGGCCACTTGCAGCCGACGTCCCGACTGAACCCGCAGCGGGGTAGGCCTGGCCGGCACCGGTAGCTGCCCCGGCTGCGGCCGTGTAGCGTCCCGCCATGGCCGCGTGCGCCGGCAGGTCGCCGCGGTCTTCCGTGGGGTCGCGCTCGATCATGTAAGGGAAGTCGCTCTTGCTGACCCAGGGCAGCGAGTCCAGCGGCAGGCGCAAGCCCATCGGCGAGTCGCCGGGCATCAGGTACATGCGTTCGTCACGGAAAAACCACGGGCCGGTGGTCCAGCGTGTGTCGGATTCGGCCAGCGGGTCGGTGGCCTTGATGGGCAATACGTATCCCACCGGTGTGTCCAGCTTCTGCTCGAACACCCGGCGCAGTCGCATGCGCTCCATCTCGTCGTCCAGCTTGGAGTTGAACGGGTCCACGTTCACCGGCAGACGGCGTTCGCGCCACAGGTAGTACCAGGTGTCTTCAAACGCGCTCTGGATGTATTGGTCCGTCAAGGACAGGCGCTTGGCCAACGCAGTCGTAAAGCGTTGGGCGTCTTCGCTGGTGTAGTGGGTGGGGTCGCGCTCGTCGGTGAACAGCGCAGGGTCGGACCACACCGGTTGCTTGTCGGCGCGCCAGTAGATGTTGAGTGCCCAACGTGGCAGTTGCTCGCCGGGGTACCACTTGCCCTGGCCAAAATGCAGGAAGCCGCCCTGGCCATACTCATTGCGCAGCTTGTGCACCAGTGCCGTGGCAAAGCCCCGTTTGGTGGGGCCCAGCGCGTCGGTGTTCCACTCGGCGGCGTCGCGGTCACTCACAGCCACAAAGGTCGGCTCACCCCCCATGGTCAGGCGCACGTCGCCCTCTCCCAGTTCCTGATCGACCTTGGCACCCAGAGCCATGACGGCAGCCCACTGTTCGTCGTTGTACGGCAGCGTGACGCGGGGCGATTCGTAAATGCGGGTGACCTGCATGTGGTGGCTGAAGGTCACCTCGCTCTTGTCCACGCCGCCTTCAATGGGTGCTGCGCCCGATGGCTGGGGTGTGCACGCCAGCGGAATGTGGCCTTCCCCGGCCAGCAGGCCCGACGTGGCGTCCAGTCCGCTCCCGCCGGCACCGGGCAGATACACCTCGCACCAGGCGT
>CAZMXB010000084.1:7101-18307 GCA_964569855.1 uncultured Rhodoferax sp. | reverse complement strand
ACGATCTACACCGCGCTGCGCAACGCCCTACCCCCCGGAACGCCGCGGGTGATGCCGGTCGGGCGGCTCGATCTCAACACCGAGGGACTGCTGCTGCTGACCAACGACGGCGGGCTGAAGCGGGCGATGGAGCTGCCTTCCAGCGGCATCCCGCGCACCTACCGCGCCCGCACTTTCGGCGACATCAGCCAGGACCAGCTTGAGGAATTGAGCGAGGGCGTGACGATCGAGGGCATGCATTACGGCTCGATCAACGCCAACATGGAACGCCGCACCGGGCGCAACCAGTGGATCGAACTGACCCTGACCGAGGGCAAGAACCGCGAAGTCCGCCGCGTGCTCGAACATCTCGGCCTGCAGGTCAGCCGCCTGCTGCGCACCAAGTACGGCCCGTTCGAACTGCTCGACCTGCCGCGCGGGCAGGCGGTGGAAATCCGCCAGGTCGATGTCGAACGGTTCCGCAAGACGCTGAAGGGCGACGTCGCGCAGGAGGGGCCGCGTCCCTCGCAGGAACATGCGCGGCTGCGCGTCCAGCGTGCGAAGCGGCGATGAGGATCGTCGCAGGCGACTGGCGCGGGCGCAAGCTTGCCGCGCCCTCGGGCGAGACCACCCGCCCCACCGCCGACCGCACCCGTGCGACATTGTTCTCGATGCTGGTCAGTCGGCTGGGCAGCCTGGAGGGGCTGGCGGTGGCCGACCTGTTCGCCGGATCGGGCGCACTGGGGCTTGAGGCGCTGTCGCGCGGCGCGGCGCGCTGCATTTTCGTCGAACAGGACGCCCCGGCGCTGCGCGCGCTGCGCGGCAATGTCGCCACCCTGGGCGCCGAGGCGCAGAGCGACGTGCGCGCCGGATCGGTGCTGGCGCTTGGCCCGGCGAAGGAACCGCTCGACCTGATCCTGCTCGATCCGCCCTATGGCAGCGGCGCGGGCGCGGTCGCGCTCGACAAGCTGCAACGGCTCGGCTGGATCGGCCCGGCCAGCTGGATCAGCCTGGAAACGGCAGTGAACGAGGAACCGCAAGTCAAGGGACTCGAAGCCGTAGCGACCCGCAAGGTCGGCAAGGCGCGGCTGACGCTGGTGGGGATTCGACACCCCCGGCGTTCAGGCAGCCCCACCCAACCCTCCCCCCCCCCGAGGGGAAGGACTCACAGTGTTCAAGTCGATGCCGGACGCGCCAGGCTAACACCCAGCAGGGTCAGCGCGCCCGCTCCCACCAGCAACAGCCCGATCGATCCGCCCATCCCCGCGTTGCTCAGCGCCTTGGCCGCCAGCGGCGTCACCGCGCCGCCCAGGATGCCGCCCGCGTTGAACGCGACCGAAACGCCGCTGTAGCGCACCGGGACCGGGTAAAGCGTCGGCAACCAGCCGCCCAGCGGTCCATAGACGAAGCCCATCGTGAACAGCGCGGCGGCCAGGGTGACGAACACCGCCAGCCCCGATCCCGACGCCAATCCCGGCCCGAAGCCGAACCCGACCGCGATGGTCGCCAGCGCTCCCCACAGCAGCACCCGCCGCGCCGAAGTCTTGTCCGCCCACCACGCCGCCAGGACGATGCCCAGCGCCAGGAAGAGGTTGGCGCCAAGCTGGAGAGCGAGGAAGTGCTCGCGCGCATAGCCGAGCGAGCGCGTGCCGATGTCGAGCGCGAAAGCGGTGGAAAGATAGAACAGCGAAAAGCACGCAACCACTCCCGCGCTGCCCGCCAGCACTGCCGCCCAGTGATCCTGCAGCAACCGCCACAACGGCACGGCGGGCGGCGGCGCGGCTTCCAGTGCGGCGCGGAAGGCCGGGGTCTCCTCGATGTTGAGCCGCACCCACAGCCCGATCGCGACCAATAGCGCCGAGGCGAGGAACGGCACCCGCCAGCCCCAGCTGAGGAAATCGGCGTCGCCCAGCCACAGCCCCAGCAGCAGGAACAGCCCGTTCGCGGCCAGGAACCCCACCGGCGCGCCCAGCTGATAGCCGGTGCGGGGGGTGGAAGCGGCCACCGGGGCGCGCGCCACGGACTCGGCGCCCACCACCAGCGCCACGTCGGCGCAACCCGCCTGAATCTGTTCACCGGCCTGGCGGAACAGCTCGAAGCCGGTGCCGCAAATCCGCTGCGCCATCAGCGCGGGCACCTCTTGCGGAACACCGGCGTAGAGGCCGATGTGGCGCGGCAGCATGAACTGCTCAAAGTCGCCCGGCGCCATGTTGCCGGTCAGTACGGAGTTGATGTGGGCTGCTGGCACGCCAGCCTTCTCCAGTGCAGCGCGGGCGGCCTTGATGCCGAGGTCAGTCGGCGATATGTGCCCCAGCGCGCCGCAGTAATCGACCATGGGGGTGCGCATGCCGTCGAGCATCCAGATGTCGTCGAACGCGTTGAAAAAGCCTTTGGTTGCCATGTCGGGTGTCTTTCAGTGGATTCAGTGGGGCAAGGGTTTGATGATGGTGTGCAGCGTGTCGTCATGCAGGGCTGCAACGGTCTCTGCGCGGTGCATGAGCACGGCGCGCTGGTTGATGGAGCCCTTGTCGGTCACTTCGCTGCGGTCAATGGTGGGTGGCTCGGCCAGCAGGCACATGCGGGCGATGCGGCTGGCACTCCCGGTAGCGCTGGCAGCCAGCACATCGATGACCTTCTGGAACTGTGCAATCACCGGCGCGCTGGAGAGCACATCGGCCATGGGCACGCTGGTGTCCAGGCCGCTCAAAGCCCGCACGGCCTGGGTCGGGAACACCATGGCGCCCACCTCTTTGAGGTTGATGCCGGTCAGCACCACATCCTGGATATAGGGCGCACCGGCAGCAATGATCCTGGCACGCAGCGGGCCGACACTCACAAAGGTGCCAGTGGCCAGCTTGAAGTCCTCGGCAATACGGCCGTCGAATTTGAGGCCCTGGTGCACATCGGTTTCGTCAATCCATTTGACGGCGTCACCCGAGCAGAAGAAGCCTTCCTCGTCGAAATGCGCCGCGGTCTCCTCGGGCGCGCGCCAGTAGCCCTGGGTGATGTTGGGGCCACGGTAACGCACCTCGGTCTTGCCCTCCATGTCCACCAGCTTGAGTTCCATTCCGGGTGTTGGCACACCCAGGTCTCCGGCTTTGACACTGGGATTGGTCACGAAGATGGCGAACGGGCCGGACTCGGTCATGCCCAATCCGGTGCTCATGACGATGCGCTCGCCAATCTCGCGCTCCTGCGATTCAAACAGGCTGTCCCACACCGGTTGCGCCAGGGCGGCACCAGCGTAAAAAAACATTTTGACGCGTGACAACAAGGTCTTGCGCAATACGGGGTCGGTCTGCATGGCGTTGGCAATCGCCTCAAAGCCGGTCGGTACATTGAAGTACACCGTGGGTGCGATTTCGCGCAGGTTGCGCAGCGTCTCGCCGGTGAGGGCGGGCGTGGGCTTGCCGTCGTCGATGTAGAGCGTGCCGGCGTGGTACAGCACCATGCCAAAGTTGTGGTTGCCACCAAACGTGTGGTTCCAGGGCAGCCAGTCCACCAGCACCAGGGGCTCCTGTGTCAGCACCGGCATGGATTGCGCCATTTGCTGCTGGTTGGCACACCACATGCGCTGGGTGTTGATAACGGCCTTGGGCAGCTTGGTCGAGCCGCTGGTGAAGAGGAACTTCACAATCGTGTCGGGGCCGGTGGCAGCCATCGCCGTGTCGACTTGCGCCGTGACAGGTGTTGCCACCAGATCGGCGAACGACAGGCTGGAACGGTCCGCCAGCGTGCCATTCGTCAGCACTACCTCGATATCAGAGCCGACAGCCGACAGGATGGCCTTGCCGTAGCGCGCCGCATCAGCCGCAAACACCAGGCCGGGCGTCACGGTGTTGAGCACATGGCGCAGTTTGTCGTAGTCCTGGCTGATCAGCGAATAGGCGGGCGAAGTGGGTACAAAGGGCACACCGGCGACCAGGCAACCCAGCGCCAGCAGCGCATGCTCCAGGTCGTTCTCAGACAGGATAACCACCGGGCGCGCTGCACTCAGGCCGCGGCTGATCAACCCCTGAGCGATGCTGCGCGCGCTGGCCCAGGCCTGGGCGTAGCTCACCTTAACCCAGTCGCCCGTACTACCATCGGCCAGCTTTGCACGGCGCGCGATGAAGGTGCGCTCAGGTGCGACTTGCACCCAGTGTTTCAGGCGGTCCGTCATGCGCGCAGGGAACTCCTGCAAGGGCTGCTCGGCGCGCAGGTAGTGCACGCCGGGCGGGCCGTCGCGCAGCGCGACACGGGTGACGCCAAACTTCAGCGCCCGGTATTTTGCGTTTGCTAGGTTTGTCATGTTTGTCTCCGGCAGACTATCTTTTTCTTGTTGCCTCTAACTTATTCGGCCTTTTTGACCTTGTCGGCGCGGCCTTCCAGGAAGGCGCGCACGCGGTCTTTGGCTTCGGGGGCGCTCTGTGCAATCGCAGCCATCATGGCCTCGGTCATAAAGCCCTGGTCTGCCGGTTGGTCGGCAATGCGGGGCAGCACATGGGTCAGTGCATAGTTGGTCAATGGCGCGTTCTGGGCAATGCGCACGGCCAGCTCAAAAGCCTTGTCAAACGCCGTGCCAGTGGGCACCAGATATTGCGCCAGTCCAATGCGTTCACCATCCTGGGCATTGACCACGCGACCGGTCAGCATCATGTCGGTCATGCGCGCCACACCAATCAGGCGCGGAATGCGCACTGAGCCACCACCACCGACGAAGATGCCGCGTGAGCCTTCTGGCAGCGCGTAGAACGCGGTGTCATCGGCGACGCGGATGTGGCAGGCACTGGCCAGCTCAAGACCACCACCCACCACCGCGCCATGCAGCGCAGCAATCACCGGTACCGGGCCGTATTGCACACACTCCAGTGCGGCATGCCACATGCGCGAGTGGTACAGGCCTTGACCAGCATCGCGGTCCTGGAGTTCGCTCAAATCCAGACCGGCGCAGAAGTGATCTCCCTCGCCATCAATGACCGCTGCGCGCACGCTGGCCGGCATCTTTTCAAACAGATCGCGCAGCGCCAGAATGAGGCCGTCGTTGAGCGCGTTGCGTTTTTTGCCGCGGGTGAGACGGATGACGGCAACTTCCTGTTGCTCGCCGCGAAGTTCAAAATGGAGGTCTTTATTGCGCATGGGTTCTTTCGGTCGTGGCGCAATTATGGTTATAAAAAGTAACGAATTCAAGCCGATTTTCGGGCCTTTTTGTTGGTGTTTACCCTAGTCGGAAGAGTTGTTTCCAGCTATTTTGCTGACCGGCTTTCGTTCTCGCAGAACGACATTCAGGTCGCGCCTGTGGCTGCGTCCTACTGGCAAACAGACCGTTTACAGGATGGACGAGCGCGCTCCCGGTCACACTACCGTAAGCGCTACTGCATGACACTGCGTGAGATTTGACTCGATTCTCTTGACAATTTGGGGATCCAGTTTCCCCGTCTTTGCCTGTTCTTGAAGGATCCGCAATATTTCTGTTGGTGGTAGCGAACCCCTGTAAGGGCGTACCTGAGCCAATGCCTGGAAAACATCCGCGGCCGCAATGATTCTGCTTTCAAAAGAAAGCTCGTTTTTTGCCGTGTGTTGCGGATACCCACTGCCATCGATCCGCTCATGGTGTTGCCCGGCCCACAATGCAACATCTTCAAGGCCATGAATGTCCTTCAAGATGTTATACGTGTCGAAACTGTGCCTTCTGACATCCGCGTATTCAAGTTGTGTCAGTTTGCCCTTCTTCTCCAGGAGTTCGTCCGGCACGCGTAGTTTTCCAAGGTCGTGCAGGAGTCCGGCCAACTCCAACAACTCGCATGTCCTTTCAGGAAGGCTGAACATTTCCCCCAGGTATCTGGCAAGTGCGGCAACGCCTTCTGAATGTTCGCGCGTAAATTTGCTTTTCGCATCGACGATGCGGGAAAAAACCCGAACCAGATTTCTCAGTTCCTGAAAATCCAATTCAACGGTCCTGGAATCAGAAATCCAGCGAGCCGCATAACCTCTGGCGTGCTCACCTTCCAGGGAGAACCAAAACCCGTCAGATGCGGCAACTTGCGCAAAGCAGTCAACGAGATGTGGTGCGAACCACGAACCACTCCTTTCAAAGATTCGGGCACACACCTCATCTCTTGCAAGCAAAAGATTGCCGGAAGTACCGCGACCTCGCAGGCACGAGATATCAATGCGATCCGCCAGGTAAATGCAATTTGCCGCAAGCTTTTCATTGTGATCAAGTGCCAGTCCTTGAAGCTGTTCCCAGTGTGTATGGTGGTGCCGAATCAAGTTGGATAGTGGCCTCAAGAGGTCGCACGACTCCACGAGGGTCGCTCCGAGTCGGCAATGCTCTTGCTCGTTCTCCCACTCAAACTGTGCAAGCCTGGCGTGAACGGATGTTTTTGAGACTCCACTGTCGTGCAGAATGGCCGCCTGAAACAATTGGTCCATCCGGTCCTGTGTCCAATTGTCTTGTTTTGCGATTTCGGTAGCAATGTAGGCGACCCTTTTTCCGTGGTGTATGTGCGAAACGCCCACAAGATCCAACGCATCCGACAAAGAGTAAATTGCCTCGTGCAAATTGATGTGAAAGATAGACAAACGTGTCTTCCCGGGAACTATTGGAAATTCAGTATAAGGCTGGCCCGGTCAATTGGTGACGGGTCCATCGCGCTTCGGATCTCCAGTCCTGGCAAGGTCTGCCTCAGAAGTGCAGAGTGCACAACTGGGGCGTCGCCGAAACGCCGTAGCGCTGGTCAGTGCCCAAAATCCAGCGGCAAACCCACGTAGTTTTCAGCAATGGTGCGGGAGCCCGCTTCGCTGTGGATCAAATAGTCCAGCTCGGCCTCCTGGAACTTGGCGACGATGGCGCCGTCGTCGGGAAATCGGTGCATCAGCTGCGTGAACCACCACGAGAAACGCTCGCCTCTCCAGATGCGCTTGAGGCATTTCTCGGAATAGGCATCAATGCCGGCCTCGCTCTGGTCCTGGTAGAACTCGATGATGCCGTTGGACAGGTATTTCACGTCGGTCGCCGCCAGGTTGAGCCCCTTGGCGCCGGTGGGCGGCACGATGTGGCCGGCGTCACCGGCCAGAAACATGCGGCCAAAGCGCATGGGCTCGGTGATAAAGCTGCGCAGCGGCGCAATGCTCTTCTCGATGCTGGGGCCGGTGATCAGCTTCTCCCGGCCTTCGTCGTCCAGGCGCAGCTTCAGCTCTTGCCAGAACGCGGCGTCCGTCCACTCTTCGACCCGGTCGGTCAGCGGCACCTGCAGGTAGTAGCGGCTGCGCGTTTTGCTGCGTTGGGAACACAGTGCAAAGCCGCGTGGGCTGTTGATGTAGATGAGTTCGTCGTGCACAGGCGGTGTATCGGATAGCAGACCGAGCCAGCCAAAGGGGTAGACCTTCTCGTATTCCTTGATCGCGTTGCGTGGCGCGCTGGCTCGGCAAACGCCGTGAAAGCCATCACAACCGGCGATGAAGTCGCACTCGATCTGGAACTGCTGGCCATCCTTCTCGTAGGTGACGCGGGGTTTCTTGGTGTCAAAGTCATGCACGGCCACATGTTGTGCCTCGTACACCGTGGTCAGGCCCGCGGCTGTTCGCGCGTCCATCAGGTCGTGGGTGAGTTCGGTCTGGCCGTAGACCATGACGTTCTTGCCGCCGGTGAGCTTGTTCATGTCGATGCGGTGGCGCTGGCCGTTGTACAGCATCTCGAAGCCGCCATGCACCAGGCCTTCCTTGTGCATGCGGGTGCCGACGCCGGCCTCGTCGAGCAGGTCGATGCAGACCTGCTCCAGAATGCCGGCGCGGATGCGCGTGAGCACGTAATCGCCGGTCTGGCGTTCAAGGATGATGGTGTTGATGCCGGCCTTGTGCAGCAATTGGCCGAGCAGTAGGCCCGATGGACCGGCGCCGATGATGGCAACCTGGGTTCTGATTTTGGTAGGCATAGAGGCTCCTGTTGTACATGTGTCCGAGACCGGTCAAGCTTAGGTTTCTGCGCCGCATATTGCCAGTATCCAAACCATCATTTGTGCGATGATTGCACCAAGTGTGCGATAGTCGCGCAAATTATCGAGTGTGTTTGATGACCATTGCCAAGGCGGATTTCATTGAAGGTATGGCCAAGGGCATGGCGGTGCTGGAGAGTTTTGATACCGAGCGCCAGCGGCTGAACGCCACGCTGGCCGCCGATCGCGCCAACATTACCCGTGCAGCCGCCCGTCGCCACTTGCTCACGCTGTCGCACCTGGGTTATCTGGAGACCGACGGGAGCTATTTTTGGCTTTCCAGCAAGGTGCTGCGTTTCTCTGGCAGCTACCTGGCATCGGCCCGCTTGCCGCGTGCGATACAGCCCACGCTGAACCGGTTGGCGGTGCAGGCGCAGGAATCGTTTTCAGCCGTCGTGCTGGATGCAGACGAGGTGGTCATCGTGGCGCGCAGCGGGAATGACCGCCATTCCTCTGCTACCGGCTCTGGCCGCGTCATCGCCTACGGCCTGCACACCGGTGCCCGGCTGCCGTCACACGCCACATCGACCGGGCGGGTGTTGCTGGCGGCCAAGACCCGGGTGGCTTTCAACGCCTGGATGAAGGGGCGCAACCTGGCACGCATGACGCCACAAACCACCACCGACCCCAAGCTGTTTCGGGCCTTGATTGAAAAAGTGCGCAAAGAAGACTTTTGCCTGTCCAGCGAAGAGCATGAACTGGGTGTGCATGCACTCGCCGTGCCGTTGCGCAACACCAGCGGTGTCACCGTCGCGGCGCTGAACGTGGTGGCGTCGCAAAGCAGGCTGTCGCCAGTGGCGATGCAGCGGGATTTGCTGCCCTTGCTGTTTGAGGCTTCGCGGGAACTGCGGCCGCTGCTGTAGACCGCGCTCTTTGGTAAACGTTCTTTACCGCGCTTTCAGCAGCCGGTCCGCATAGTCCTGCCATAGCGCGCCCTTGGGCAGATCGGCAAACACGCCAGCCTGGTTTTGCTGCGAGACCCAATCGTGCTTTTCGGCGATGGCGGCCGCCATGAAGGGCTCAAATCCGGCCTCGCGCACGGTGTTGGCGGCCTCGCGCATTTCCTCGGCGCGGCGCTTGCCGTGCAGGGCCACGCGGCTGAAGAAATAGGCGCCGGTCTGCTCCCAATCGATGGACGGAAAGGTCTCGGCCAGCGTGGGAATCATGTGGCCCTCCACCCCGTAGTGACGTGCGGTGGTGTAACTCTCGATGACCAGCGCCTCCAGCCCCTTGATCATCACGCTGCGGCACATCTTGATGGCCGAGGCCACGCCAATCTCCACCGCCACCGCCTTGGCGTCCATGCCCAACGCACACAGCGTCTCAGCCAGTTCTTGGGCCTGCGCGCCACCCAGCAGCATGGGCACGCGAATGCCATAGGGTGGCACCGAGGTCATGACACCCGCCTCCACATAGTGGCCGCCCGCGCCGTTGATGGCCGCGGCCGCCTGCTGCTTGGTTCCGGGTGAGGCCGAGTTCAGGTCCAGAAAAATGGTGCCCGGGCGGATGTGCTGCGCCGTCTCCAGCGCCACGGCCAGCGTGTTGGACGCTGTCACCGCCGAGATGATGCAGTCGGCCTGTGCGCACAGATCCTGCAGCGAGAAACAGGCCTGCACGCCGGCCTGGGCCGCATGCGCCAGCTCGGCCGCCTGCAGCGGGTGTCCCTGCGCGAGTTTCAGGTCCCAGGCGCTGACCGTTTCAACCTGGGGCTTGAGCCCGGCGCTAAAAATCTTGCCAACTTCGCCGTAACCAACCATTCCGAGTTGCTTCAGTTGCATGGGGTCTTTCTCCAGATCGTTATGAGTGATTTTGTGCTCTAGCCCTCGTCGATATTGCGCAAGTAGCTATTAAATTGATAGTGTTGTTTCGCTACCAAGATCGTGAAGGGCTTACTGTGCCGGCAAAGACGCCGGGTCGCAAGAGGCACTAGCCACTCATTGCTATAGCAGGATGGAATAGCTGACCGCCTCCAGCTCCGTGCGCAGCCAGCGGTGCGAGGCATTGAGCTGATGCCGCATGTGCCAGATCATGTACATGGGCATGGTCGGGCACGGCACCGGCACCGGGGCGTTGGCCAGGCCCTGCATCAGCTGGGAGCGCAGGCGCTGCGGTGCGGTGGCCAGCAACTGGCTGCCGCGCAGGAATGGCGGCAAGCCGGCAAAGCCCGGCACCATGACCGTGAAGCGCCGCTGGATGCCTTGGGCCAGCAGGTACCGGTCCAGGTCCAGCGCCCGGCGCGGCTCATAGACCACGGTGACGTGGTCGGCGGCCAGGTATTCCTCCTGCGTGCGCGGGGCGTCACGCTGGCTGGCATCGAAAAACACGCGGTACTCGTCCTCGAACAGGCGCTTTTGCAGGATGTCGGAGCCGTCCGGCGGGCGCGGGCTGATGACCAGCTGGCACTGCTCCTGGCGCAGCATCTCCAGGCTGGGCACGTCCGACGGAATCACCCGCAGTTTCACGCCCGGCGCCTGGGTGCGCAGCCGTGCCATGAGGGGCGGCAGCAGCAGGTCGCGCTGGAAATCGTTGGCGGCGATGGTGAACGTGGTGCGCCATTGCGCCGGCACAAACTCGGCCGAGGTGGCAAAGCGCTCCAGGCTGGAGAGCAGCTCACGCGCCTGCTCCGCCAGTTGCTGGGCATGGGCCGTGGCCACGATGCCCCGCCCGGATTTGACGAACAGCGGGTCGCCGGTGATGGCGCGCAGCTTGTCCAGCAGGTGGCTGACGGCCGACTGGGTGACGCCCAGGCGCTGTGCGGCTCCGGTGATGGAACCCACCTCCACCACGGCCACCAGCAGCTGCAGCAGATGGCCGTCCAGGTCCGAGTAATCGAATTTTCTCATGGGTCGCATCATGATTCATGTATTTATCTTTGGCAATGGGCATTTAATACTGGCGGCCATTCACCTCAACACCAGGAGACAAACCGTGGCTTCCAGCAACCCCTTGCCGCCCATCCCGGGCACCACCCCCTTCGATGCCGAGCAGGCCAAGAAGGGCTACGCACTGAACAAGATGTGCTTTTCGTTCAACTCGGCCGACAACCGCGCCGCGTTCCTGAAGGACGAGGAGGCCTACATGCGCCAATACGGCCTGACCGAGGCGCAGGCAGAAGCCATCCGCGCCAGGAACGTGCTGCAACTGATCGCGGCTGGTGGCAACGCCTACTACCTGGCCAAGTTCGCCGGCATCTTTGGCCTGGACATGCAGGACATCGGCGCCCAGCAGACCGGCATGACCAAGGAACAGTT
>CAZMXB010000084.1:0-7001 GCA_964569855.1 uncultured Rhodoferax sp. | reverse complement strand
ACACCATGGCACAACTCATAGGCTGCATCGGCACCTCCCACATCCCCGCCATTGGCGGCGCCATCCACAAGGGCCTGCAGCAGGACCCGTACTGGAAACCCTTCTTCGACGGCTTCCCACCCATTCGGCAGTGGCTGGGCGAGAAGAAGCCCGACGTCATGGTCATCTTCTACAACGACCACGGGCTGAACTTCTTCCTGGACAAGATGCCCACATTTGCCGTGGGTGCCGCGCCCGAGTATCTGAACTCGGACGAAGGCTGGGGCATCCCGTCACTGGAGCCGCTCAAGGGCGAGGTGGACCTGTCCTGGCACATCATCAACACGCTGATCGACAAGGAATTTGACATCGTCTCCTGCCAGGAAATGCTGGTGGACCACGCCTGCTCCCTGCCGCTGAAACTGCTCTACCCCGAGGGCAACTACCCCGTGACCGTGGTGCCCATCTGCATCAACACCGTGCAGTTCCCGCTGCCCAAGGCCAGTCGTGTCTACGCCATGGGCAAGGCCGTGGGTGAGGCCATTGCCTCCTGGGGCAGCAGCAAGACCGTGGCGGTGCTTGGCTCCGGGGGCCTGAGCCACCAGCTCGATGGCGAGCGCGCCGGCCACATCAACAAGGCGTTTGATTTGCAGTTCATGGAAAGCCTGCTGACCAACCCCGAGTGGGCCACCCAGTTCAGCATCCACGAGCTGGTGGAAAAGACCGGCACGCAGGGCGTGGAACTGCTGATGTGGCTGGCCATGCGTGCCTCACTGACTGCCGGAACAAGCCCCGGTGTGCGCAAGGTGCACAGCAATTACCACATCCCGATTTCCAATACCGCGACAGGTCTGCTTGCGCTGGAAAAGGTGGGCTGAGGGAAAGCTAAGAGAGAAATTGACCGCTAGCCCTCGTGAAATATGGAACTACTGCTATCTATTAAATAGCAGACCGAACCTGTACGGTCACGCTGGTCCAACCCCATATGGCGCTGGCACCATGGCCACGATGCGGGAGAACAGTGCCCGGAACTCGCCGGTGGGGCCAGCCCACGGGTCCTTGTTGGCCTCGAAGGCCGCGTCGATACCGGCCCAGTCCTGCGGCGCCAGCTTTTGCCGCGCGACGGGCAACAGCTCGGTTTCCTCGGTCACCAGGTGCCTGCGCGAGGACTCGATGTAGCGCATGGCGGCGGCATCGAATTCGGCAAAGCCCGGGGCTCCTTGCGCCTGGTAAACCTTGAGTGCCTCACGCAAGGCTTTTGTGCTGCGTGCGCCCATCACGTGTTCGTGCTGGAGCTTGTCAATCAGAGGCTGCAGCTCTGGGAGGACCTCCAGAATCTTGACGAACAGTACATCGTCTTCTTTCGGGTGGTGCAGCCGGTCCGGCACCTCGGTGATGTATTCGATCAGCGCGTCGAGCAGAACGTAGTCGGGTTGCATGGTGCCAGCGCGGATGCCGTCCAGCACAAAGCGGAAGGCCTGCAACACGGCGCTCAGGGCGCGGTGTTCGGCGTGGATGATGTCGATGGCTCGCATGGTGCTCTCGTGTGGTGTGCAGTTCAGTGGCTGGAAACGCCCAGCCAGCCGTCGAGCAGGGCGCTGTCGTCCAGCAGGGGCTGGCTGGGTCCCTGGAAGACACCCTTGCCGCGCTCCAGCACCAGGGCCTGGCGGGTCAGCGGCAGGATCTGGCGCGCGTGCTGCTCGACCAGGATGACGGCAATGCCGCTTTCCTCGGTGAGCTGCTGGATGATGGACAGCAACTCCTGCACGATCAACGGTGCCAGACCTTCCAGGGGCTCGTCCAGCAACAGCAGCTTGGGGTTGAGCATCAGAGCCCGGCCAATGGCCAACATCTGTTGCTCCCCACCCGAGAGCTGGTTGCCCATGTTGGCGCGCCGTTCCTGAAGGCGCGGAAACATGGCGTAGATTTTTTGCAGATCCCAGGGGCCCTTGCTGGCGACCACGGTCAGGTTTTCTTCCACCGAGAGGGAGGCGAAGATGTCGCGCTCCTGCGGCACCCAGCCCAGGCCCAGGTGGGCCCGCGCATGGGGAGCGACCTTGCTCAGGTCCTGCCCGGCAAAACGCATCACGCCCGAGCGGTAGTTGGCGGCCCCCATCAGGGTGGACAGCAGCGTGGTCTTGCCCATGCCGTTGCGGCCGAGCAGGGACATGCTGTCGCCCTCGTTCAAGGTAAAGGACACATCCTCCAGCACCACGGCGTCACCGTAGCCGGCCCAGAGTTTGTCCACATGCAGCAGTTCAGCCATGGACGGCCTCCCCGAGGTAAACCTCTTTGACCTTGGGGTCGTTGGCGATCTGGTCAGGCGTGCCTTGCGTCAGCAGGGCACCGCTGACCAGCACCGAAATCTGGTCGGCAAATCGGAATACCAAGTCCATATCGTGTTCGATCAGAAGAATGGTCACGTCACGCGGCAGCGCGGCGATGGAGGCAAACAGTTCGCGGCTCTCGGTGGTTGGCACGCCAGCGGCGGGTTCGTCCAGCAGCAGCACCTGGGGCTTGGCGGCCAGTGCCAGTGCAATCTCGATCAGGCGCTGCTTGCCATAGGCCAGGTTGCGGGTGCGCTCGTGCGCCACATCGCCCAGGCGCAGGGTTTCCAGCAGTTCGGCGGCTTCGCGGACGGCCTGTTGGTGGGCGCCCACGGGGCGGAAGAAGCGGGCACCCAAACCCATGCGTTCGTTCACCGCCAGCACCACGGACTCCAGCACGGTCAGGTCCGCAAACAGACGGTTGATCTGGAAGGTACGGGCCAGCCCGCGCTTGACGCGCTGGTGCTGGGCCAATGATGTGACGTCATCGCCCTTGAGGATGACCTGACCGCTGGTGGGTGTCAAAAAGCCGGTCAGCAGGTTGATCAGCGTCGTCTTGCCGGCACCATTGGGGCCGATCAGAGCGTGGCGGGCACCGGCCTCCACGTTTATGCTGACCTCGTTGGTGGCCACGAAGCCGCCAAACTTGCGCACCAGGTTGCGGGTTTGCAATGCATAGGTGTGCACAGGAGTACCTCCGCCCTGCGGGCTGCGGTGCGAGCTTGCTTGGGGACGGCCCGGCGCGGCGCTCATCGCGCACCTCCTTCCAGGCCCAGGCGGCGTGCAGCGGCGCGCACGCCACCCATCACGCCGTCGCGCGCAAACAGCACGATGACCAGCATCAGGGCGCCGAGCCAGAACTGCCAGTATTCGGGGTTCATGTCGGACAACACATGGTGCGCGGACATGAAGACGACGGTGCCGAGGATGGCGCCATACAGGCTGCCCGAGCCGCCCAACACCAGGATCAGCAGCAGCTCGGCCGAGCGGTTGAAGGCCAACACGTCCAGTGCCACGAACTGCGTGGTCTGTGCCATCAGGGCACCGGCGACACCGGCGTATGCCGCGCCGATGGTGTAGATGGCCGCCAGGCGGGCATTGATGGGTGCGCCCAGCGCCGGCATGCGCGCGGCGTTCAGGCGGATGCCCTTGATGGAGAGGCCAAACGGGCTGTGCACCAGTTTGCGCGCACCCCAGAACAGCAGGAACAAGACCCCCATGGCATACCAGTAAGCGGTCTTGCCATACATGTCGAAACCAAAGGTTCCAAACAGCGGCTTCATTGCTATGCCCTGCAGACCGTCCACACCACCGGTGATGAAGGTCAGCTTGTTGGCCAGTTCGAACAGCATCATGGCCACGCCCAGCGTCACCATCAGGCGGGTCAAATCGGCACCACGCAGCACCAGCAGGCTGGTGACAAAGCCCAGAGCGGCGCTGACCACGGCCGCGACCAGCAGGCCCGACACGGGTTCACCCCAGCCGTGCGCGGCCAGCAGCCCGGCGGTGTATGCGCCCACGCCAAAGAAGGCGGCATGGCCCAGCGACACGATGCCGGCGTAGCCCAGGATCAGGTCCAGCGACAGGCAGAACAGCGCGGTGATGGCGATCTGCGTGAGCAGCACCAGGTTGTCGGGAAAGAGGAAGTAGCCCACCAATGGAAGCAGCCAGAAGGCCAGTTCGGCCGGCCGCCAGCGGTCGGCCCGCTGCAGCGGTGTGAGATCAATGGAAGTGGTTGCCATGCTTGTGTCCTAACGCGCGGTCATGCGACCAAAAAGACCTTGCGGACGGAACACCAGCATGACCACCATCACGGCGTAAATCACGAACGAGCCCACCTGGGGTACGTAGTACTTGCCGGCTACGTCCACCACGCCCAGGATCAGGGATGCCACCAGCGAGCCGGCGATGCTGCCGCTGCCGCCCACCGCCACCACGATCAGGAAGTAGACGATGTATTTCACGGGAAAGCCGGGGTCCAGGCCCAGCATCTCAACCCCCATGGCACCGCCCAGGCCGGCCAGTGCCGAACCCAGCGCAAAGGTCAGCGTGAAGACGCGCTCCACATTGATGCCCATGCCGCGCGCGGCCCGCGGGTTGTCCACAGAGGCGCGCAGCTGCGCACCAAAACGCGTGCCGCTGACCATGCGCTGCAGGCCAAAGGCCAGCAGCAGGCTCACCACAATCAGGAACAGCCGGTAGACACCCATGTCCAGGCCGGGCAGGTTGATCTGGCCCTTGAGGAAGTCCGGCAGGTTCAGCGGCTGCTGCTGGGCGCCAAAGAAATACTGCATGGCCGACATCGACATGAACACCAGGCTGATGGAAAACAGCACCTGGTCCAGGTGGGTGGCGGTGTAAAGGCGCCGGTACAGGGTGCGCTCCAGCACCACGCCGACCAGTGCGGTAGCCAATGCGGCCAGTGGCAGGGACAGCAGGAACGGCACCCCGGCCTTGTTGAGCAGGGTGACACACACATAACCCCCCACCATGGCAAACGCGCCGTGGGCCAGGTTGACGAAATTCATCAGGCCCAGCGTGACCGACAGGCCCACGCTGATGAGAAACAGCAGCATGCCGGAGGCAATGCCGTCAAAGAGTACGGTCATGACAGGGGACGGGTCTGAATGGGGCTGGGCCGGATGCTTGCGCCAAGCTTATTGCTTGCCGGGGTCCTTGACGTTGGGGATGGACTCGAACTCCATGTTCTGCAGCTTGCCGTTCACCTTTTCCACCTTGCGGATGTAGATGGTCTGCACGATGTCGCGGGTCTGCGGGTCAATGCTCACCGGGCCACGCGGGCTGGTCCAGGCCATGCCCTTGGCGGCCGCAATGAACTTGTCGCCATTGGCATCACCACCGGTTTTCTCCAGCGTCTTGGCAATCAGTTGCAGACCGTCATAACCACCCACCGACATGAAGTCGGGGCGGTCCTTGGGGTAGGCCTTGTAGTAGGCTGCCACATAGGCCTTGTTCTCGGGCGAGTTGTGGGTCTCGGAGTAATGCATGGAATTGACGATGCCCAGGGCGTTGTCACCCACGCCGTCGATCACGTCTTCACCCGTGAGGTCGCCGGTGGCGATGATGCGGATGCCAGCCTTGGCCAGGTCTCGCTCGACAAAGCCTTTGGTGAAGGCAATGGTCTGCTCACCCGGGGGCACAAACAGGAACACGGCTTCGGGCTTGGCATCCTTGATCTTTTGCAGGAAAGGAGCGAAGTCAGGGTTCTTCACCGGGGTGCGAACCTCACCCACCACCTCACCGCCGGCAGCGGTGAAGGTTTTCTTGAACTGGCCTTCGGCATCATGCCCGGGGCCGTAGTCGGCCACCAGGGTAAAGACCTTCTTGATGTTGTTTTTGGCCGCCCAGGTGGCAATGGGTGCGGTAACCATGGGCAGCGTGTGCGACACGCGCAGGATGTAATCGGACTTGGTGGTGATGGCCGAGGTGGCGGCGTTCATCACGATCATGGGTTTCTTGGCTTCGGTGGCAATGGGCGCCACGGCAAAGGCCGAAGGCGTCAGGCCGAAGCCGGCCAGGATGTCCACCTTGTCCTTGACCACCAGTTCCTGGGCAACGCGTTTGCTGATCTCGGGAGCGACACCCGTGTCGTCCTTGATCAACAGTTCGACCTTGCGCCCGGCAATCGTGCCGCCGACCTGGTCCAGGTACAGGCGCGCGCCGTGTTCAATCTGTTTGCCATACGCGGAGAACGGCCCGGACATGGGTAGCACCATGCCGATTTTGAGCGGCTCGGCTGCATGAACGCCCAAACTCAGTGTGCAGGCGGTCAGTACAGCTGACAGTTTGAAGGTTGTAATGGGTCTTGTCATGGTTGTCTCCGGGTTGTGGTTGATTCAGGATGCTACCTTCGGGAAGGCAGCAGGCTGGGGGAAAGTTTAGGGACGAGTCTGCGTTTTGTCCCGTCGGGATGACGGCTAGCTAATATATAGGAATGGCATAACTCGGCAAGTGTTATGCGGCGTCTGGCTGTGCAGCCGGTGCCGCCTTCTGGAAGGCGCTCAGAAGACTACAAGCACGGTCTATCGCTTGAATGTGTGGATACGGCGCCAGATCCACCTTGAAGCGCCGTGCGCTCTCCACCTGGGGCACCAGGTAGATGTCGGCCAGTGTGGGGGTGGTGCCAAAGCAGAAGTCGCCGCGCCGCGTGTCGGCAGCGAGCAGCGCTTCAAGAGCCTCAAAACCGGCGTTGATCCACGTGGCACACCAGGCGTTCACGGCGGCGTCGTCGCAACCCAGTGTGTTGCGCAGGTATTCCAGCACGCGGCGGTTGTTGATGGGATGGATGTCGCAGCCCACCAACGCGGCCAGCGCCCGCACGCGGGCACGGTCCTCGGGGCTGGCGGGCAACAGGGCTGGCGTCGGGTGGCGCTCTTCCAGCCACTCGATGATGGCCGGCGACTGGGTCAGCACGCTGTCCCCATCGACCAGCGTCGGCACCAGCCCCTGCGGGTTCAGCGCCTTGTAGGCCGCGCTCAGGTGCTCCTGCTTGCCCAGGCTGACGGCCACGTACTGGTAGTCCAGGCCTTTGAGGTTCAGCGCGATGCGCAGGCGGTGCGAAGAGCCGCTGCGGAAGAAGTTATGGAGTTGGAGCATGGACGTCGCCTAATCCTGGGCCAGGCAATTGTTGACATTCCAGCCATACAGCCACTCCATCGCGTCATAAAAACGCTC